>JAYVQC010000045.1:0-36059 GCA_043757045.1 Akkermansia sp.
GATTCGGAAAAAGCCGCCTAAAGTGCGGCCCTTCGCATTTCCACACGCTTGCGGGACACCGGACAAGCCTTTCGTGGAAAACTTATGGGTGCTTTTACAATGCTGGAGCGCGAACTGGGCGCGGCGTGAAGAACGCAGCACCGACTCCTTCAAGGAACAAGGCGCGGGCGCGATTGATTTCTACACCCGCATCAAGAGAGTGTATCTGGATGACTCGACGTGAACGGGGCGAGCCGTGAGAAAGCTGCGCTCGACAGGCCGTTCTCCCTGCCTACACTGCCGCCATGACTGAATCGTTTCCTGACTACTCCACGGAAGCGCTGGATCGCAGGCTCCGGTTGAATGCCTTCTAGGTGTTTCCTTGCGCACGTATGGCTGATGCCACAAACATAACTACAATCTTGGTTGGTGGCGCGCTCGCACTTGCTGGCACTGTTGTCAGTCAGGCGTTCGGGCTTGTTTCTGGTTGGGTGGATCGTCGCCACAAGCGCGATGTGAAACAGAGGGAGCGATTGGAAAAGATGGTAGATGCAGTCTCAGCAACACTGGCATGGTATTCCGCACTCACGAAATCCCGAACATTGGAGGAGATCGCTTTAGCGCAACCACCACTGGAAGCTCGCCATGCGGCAATGCTGGCTTCTCTCTATTTTCCATCACTTGTTGACCCAGCACGCGACTACATGAATGGCCTAATTCGGTATTACCACTTCGCCACGCAGTGCTATCAGCCAGGAGTGCCAACAACTTTGGGCGCTCAGATGGCGATGGCCGTATCCCAAAACCCCAATCTGCAAGAAAGGGAGCTCGAACCCACGATTCTGCGCCAGCGCCTCGACGATGCCATCGCCGCGGAAGCCAAGAAATTTTTGCACTTGTAAGTTGCGATGAACTCGAAACGAAAACCTTGGGAACAGCGAAGCTTATGAAGCGGATTGCGTTTTGGAGTATTCTGTTTCTCACTTGTGCGTGCCGCTCCGCCGTCGTGATTTACGACACGAACGTCACAGTTCAAACTTTTGCCGGTTCAGGATTCCCTGGCCTAGTGAATGGCGTGGGCGTCGAGACGATGTTTCACACGCCATACGCGATCTGTATTGATAGCAAGTCGAACCTTTTCGTCACCGATTTCAACAATGGCTGCATCCGCAAAATCACCCCTGATGCAACCGTAACGACGTTTGTCACACAGGGCGGAGGGCGCATGGCCATTGATCGTGATGACAACATCTGGTTCGGAGGAGGAGGATTGCTCGCTAAAGTGAACCCTGCTGGAGTTGTTACCACCACCAACATTGGCTTGTTCATCGACTATCGCGACGGGTTCGCCTGTGATTCGTTCAACAACATTTACTTTGTCACAGGAGAGAGAATCTGGCGGTTCAAGACAAACGGTCTGCTTGAGGTGTTCGCCGGTTCAGGAAGTATCGGACACCAAGACGGCACGGGTATCTTCACATCATTCAACAACCCGCAGGGCTTGGCTTTCGATCAGGCAGACAATTTGTTTGTCGCCGACTCGGATAACCATCTTGTTCGCAAAATCACCCCGAACCAAGTTGTCACGACCTACGCCGGTTTTCTGGCGGGCGACTACGTCGATGGTTCAGTCACGAACGCTTCGTTTGGTTATCTCAACGGCATTGCCGTGGACACTGCCGGTAATGTGTTCGTCGTCGGCGAGTGGTCAGTTCGGCGCATCTCGCCGCAGGGAATGGTGACAACAGTTGCCGGAGGCCCGAATGGCGGCTACCAGAACGGCCCCGGCGATGTGGCGAGGTTTCGGGGTGCGGTCAACTTGGCGGTCAGTCGTTCGGGCGAAATCTTCGTTCCAGACCGGGCGGACGAAAGAATCAGAAAAATCACCGCCCCTCAGACTGTTCAAATTTCCGCATCGCAATTGACGCTCCGGACCTATGCCGGGATCACCGTTACTGGCATCGTCGGGCGAGCGTATCGAATCGAGTCCAGCACGCTTGCGAATACAAACTGGTTTCCGGAAACGGTGCTTGTCCTGCCCTCGTCACCATACCTCTGGATTGACACCACACCGTTTGGAACGCGGAAATTCTATCGGGCGTTTCTTCTGCCCTGAACGCAGAGAGCGAGTCGCCAGATGACGGGCAAGCGCGGATCAAACTCGGCAATGAGGGGGATCGCTTCCAGTCGTTCAAACATTTGCAAAATCGTCTGCAACTCACGCCGGAAAAAGCAGCGGCGTGGCAGTCCGCCGTCCGCGAAGGCTGCCGTTGACTCAGAAGACGCTGCGCCTCGGGTGCATCTTGACACTGTTCTTGGAGCGCGGCCTTCAGGCCGCTTCAGCGTCCAAGCCGGCGAAGGCGGAACGATTGACCTGCGGGCTTGCGCACGGTGAAGCGGCGTAAACGCCGCGCCCCGCACCTGTTCGCAATCAAGAACAGTGTCAAGATGCACCCCTGCGCCTCATCGCAGGCAACGACCAATTGCCAAAGGTGGAAGCCTTCGATAGCTTGCCGCTGTGAGTTTCACCGAGATCAAGCAGGAGGCGAAGGCGTTGAACGCACGCCAGCGCGCGGCGTTGGTTTCGGAATTGTTGAACACCCTGCCTTTGCCTGCCCATGTGGTCACTGATGAAGAGGTCGCGGAGCGGGAGCGCGAACTGGAATCAGGACGCGTTCAGGAAATCTCACACCAGGAATTCGTTCGCCGCGTGGCGCGCGAGCGCCGGGGATGAAGGTGACGTATCACCCCGCCGTGCAGAAGGACGTGTCTTCAATCTTGCGGCATTACGACGCGATTTCGCCCCGGCTCGGAGAAGAGTTTTGGGCCGAGTTGAACGCGGGCATCGCAAGGATCGCGGAAAACCCGTTGCGATTTCATCCTGCCGCCAATGGTTTGCGGCGGTTCAACTTCGCCAAGTTTCCCCACCATTTTCTTTATCGAGTCCTGCCAGACCGTGTCCGCATCACGGTCGTCAGGCATGACAAACAACATCCCCGGCGCGGACTTGCTCGGCGCTAGACACTCTGAACCCAAATGAAACTCTGTCGCTTCCTGAACCAAAACCAAATCTGCGTCGGCCTGCTGAATGACGGCGGGACGATTTCCGACTTGAGCGCGGCGGGCGTGACGCGACTCACGGCGCTGCTGGAGCGGGATGATTTGGCGGCGTATCTGCGCTCGCTCGTCGCGCACAAGTTGCCGGAGATTGCGTTGAGCGAGGTGCGCTTGCTACCGCCGGTCGAGCGGCAGGAGGTGTGGGCGGTGGGCGTCACGTATCTGCGCAGCAAGAAGGCGCGCATGGAGGAATCGGATTTCAGCGCCACGGCGTACGACAAGGTTTATGACGCGCCACGGCCGGAGCTGTTCTTCAAATCCATGCCGGAGAAAGTCGTGGGCACAGGCGACGCCGTGGGCATCCGCAGCGACGCGACGTGGAACGTGCCGGAACCGGAACTGGCGCTGGTGCTGAATTCGCGTGGCCAGGTCGTCGGCTACACGGTGGGCAATGACATGAGCTCGCGCGACATCGAGGGCGAGAATTTGCTCTATCTGCCGCAGGCGAAAATTTACGACCGCGCCTGTGCGGTCGGGCCGTGCATTGTCGTGGGTGAGAGCGAGGAGGCGGCGCGCGGGTGGACCATCGCGGTGCAAATTTCGCGCGCTGGCCAAGCCGTGTTCTCCGGCCAGACTTCCGTTTCGCAAATCAAACGCACCTTCAGCGAGATGGCGGAATACCTGTTCCGCTCGCAGACTTTTCCGAATGGCGCGGTGCTGCTCACCGGCACGGGCGTGGTGCCGGGCGATGACTTCACGCTCAACGCGGGCGACGTGGTGCGGATTGAGATTTCGGGGATCGGCGTTTTGGAGAACAGCGTGTCTGTGGTTTGAGGGACCACCACGGGCGGGAGTCGCTAAACGGCTGAACGATTCTTCGAACATTCGGTCAACGGGCTAAAGCCCCGCGCTGATGAAAGGAGAAACGGCGAAGGCCGAATCTGAAAACACGCGCCCGTGCTTCCGCCGCATCCCCTCACAGTAAAGTGTGAACCCTCACCATCGTTCCCGCCGCGAGCTGGGTGTCCGGCGCGACCTCCACGAGACCATTCGCGCGGGCCAGGGAACCGAGTGCGTGCGAGGCTTGCGGGCCGCTGCTCCAGACACGGCCCGCGTCGTCCACGCGCACGCGCAGGAAATGCCGACGTCCGCCGCGATTATGCAGCGACTCCGCCAGCACCGCCGGATGGGACGGCAGTGACAAATCGCTCGCGCCCTGCATCCGCAAAATCGCCGGACGCACCAGCACGAGAAACGTGACGAACGCGGAGACGGGATTGCCGGGCAGTCCGAAAAGAAATTTGCCGCCCAGTCTGCCGAACACGAACGGCTTGCCCGGCTTCATCGCCACCTGCCAGAAGTCCACCGTGCCGCCGAGCGCCTCGAACGCCGCCTTCACCAAATCGTGATCGCCGACCGACACGCCGCCGGTCGTGATGACGGCGTCGCACTCGGCGAACGATTGCTCCAGCGCGTCGCGCGTCGCTTCGAGCGAGTCGCGCACGAGCGGATAAACCTTGGTGCCGCCGCCGCAGTCCGCCACGAGCGTGGCGATGGCGAGACGGTTACTCTCGTAAATTTGTCCCAGCGCGAGCGGTACGCCGGCTTCGATCAGCTCATTGCCCGTGCCGAGAATTCCCATCAACGGACGAGCACCCACGCGCACGCGTTCCACTCCGAGCGCGCCGCACAAGGCCAGTCGCGCCACGCTCAACCGTTCGCCCGCTGGCACCACGAGCTCGCCACGCTTCACGTCCTCGCCCGCGAACCGCACGTTTTCCCACGGCTTCACCGTGTCGAGCACCGAGATGGAATCGCCGTGGGCGCGCGTGTCCTCCTGCATGACCACGGCGTCCGCCCCGGCTGGCAGGGGCGAGCCGGTGAAGAGCCGCACGCACGTCCCCTGCTCCACCGCGCCGGTGAACAGCGCGCCGGCGGCGACGGCGCCGATTTTTTTCAGCGTGATGGCGGAATCGGTTCCGGCCCCGGCGACATCCGCCGCTCGCAGCGCGTAGCCATCCATGGCGGAATTGTCGAACGGCGGCAGCGCCAGCGGTGCGATGACCGACTCCGCCAGCACGCGCCCGGCGGCTTCCCGCAGCGGAATCATTTCGCTGGCGAGCGGTGTGATGGCTGCGCTGATGCGCGCCCGGGCTTCCTCGACTTCAAGCATGAGGCAGTGTTTGCGCGGGACGGAAAATTGCCAGCCGGAAACGGGCTGAGATGGTGGGGCGCCGTCGCTCCGCGCGCGCCGGGCTTGGCCTGGCGGGACGCGGTGGAACAGAACCAGTCCTCACCCCGGCGCGCGCGGAGCGGCGACGCCCCGCCTGCGCGCGACTTTCCCTTTTCCACCTGCGCCATTCTTCCCGTAGGCTGCCTGCGGAAATGGAACTGCCCTTGCATCTGCAACGCTCCGAGCTGCGCGACCTTTACGACCAGGTCGTGGCGGGCGGGCGACTTTCCGAGGCGGACGCGCTGCGTTTATTCGAGACGAAGGATTTGCACGCGCTCGGGTCCATCGCGGACTTCGCGCGTCAGCGTCAGGTCGGCACGCGCGCGAGCTACATCATCAACCGCTACATCAATTACTCGAACTACTGCATCCTCTCCTGCCAGTTCTGCGCCTTCTCGAAAAAGAAACGTGACGCGGACGGCTTCCAGCTCACGACGGAGCAGATCGTGGAGAAGGCGCGCGAGGCGTTGCGGCTCGGCATCACCGAACTGCACATCGTGGGCGGGCTGCATCCGTCGCTGCCGTTCAGTTACTACACGGACATGTTGCACGCGCTCAAAACGCTCGACGCGCGGCTGCAACTCAAGTGTTTCACGGCGATTGAAATCCTGCACCTCGCCTGGCTCGGCAAACGCACGGTCGAGCAAACCTTGCGCGAGTTGAAAGACGCCGGGCTGGCCTCACTGACCGGCGGCGGCGCAGAAATTTTTCGCAAGGAAGTGCGTTCGCAAATCGCCCGGGGCAAGGAGTCGGCGGCGGAATATCTCGACGTCCACCGCCAGTGGCACCGGCTGGGCGGGCGCAGCACTTGCACGATGCTCTACGGCCACGTCGAGACGCTGGCGGATCGTGTGGATCATTTGCGCCAGTTGCGCGCGCTTCAGGACGAGACGCATGGCTTCACCGGTTTCGTCCCGCTCGCGTATCAGCCGGACAACAACCTCATCGAGGTGCAGCACCCGCCGACGGGGTTTGATTCGCTCCGCACCATTGCGGTGAGCCGGCTCTATCTCGACAACTTCGAGCACATCACCGCCTACTGGGTCGGCCTCGGCCTCAAGCTCGCGCAAGTCGCCCTGAGCTACGGCGCGGATGATTTGCACGGCACGATCATCGAGGAGCACATCTTCCACATGGCCGGCGCGAAGTCGCCGCAACTCCAGACCGAGGCCGCGATGGTGAAGGCCATTCGCGAAGCCGGGCGCACGCCGGTGCAGCGCGGGACTTTTTACGAGCCGCTCAAGGTGTGGGAGGACGCGCCGAACCCCTCCGTCCGGCCGCTGGCCGGCCAAACCGAGGCGCGGGTCGTCAATTCGGCCACACCCTGAGGAGGCGGGACTTTCTGGTAGCGCGCCCGCCGGGCTTCGGGTACAGGTTCGCGCTCCATGAATTCAGAAAAAATTGTCGTTTGTGGCGGTGGCGGTTTCATTGGCGGACATCTCGTCGGAGACCTGTTGCGCCAGGGCCATCGTGACGTCCGCTCCGTGGATGCGAAGCCGATGGGGGATTGGTACCAGACTTTTCCGACCGTCGAGAACTTGCACCTCGACCTGCGCGATCTGTCGGCGTGTGAGCAGGCGCTGGAGGGTGCAACGGAAGTGTACAATCTCGCCGCCGACATGGGCGGCATGGGTTTCATCGAGAACAATCGCGCGCTCTGCATGTTGACCGTGCTGATCAACACCCACCTGCTGATGGCGGCGAAGAAGTTTGGCGTGAAGAAGTTTTTCTACGCGTCGAGCGCGTGCGTGTACAACGCCGACAAGCAGACCGATCCGAACGTGACCGCGTTGAAGGAAGCGGACGCGTATCCCGCGATGCCCGAGGACGGCTACGGCTGGGAGAAACTTTTCAGCGAGCGCATGTGCCGGCATTTCCGCGAGGACTTCGGCATCGCCACGCGCATGGCGCGCTATCACAACGTCTATGGCCCGCACGGCACCTGGACGGGCGGCCGCGAGAAGGCCCCGGCGGCGATTTGTCGGAAGGTCATTCAGGCCAAGCTCTCCGGGAAACACGACATCGAAATCTGGGGCGACGGCCAGCAGACGCGCAGCTTCATGTATATTGACGACTGCCTGCTCGGCACGCAGCGCCTCCTGCACAGCGACATCATTGAACCGATCAACATCGGCAGCAGCGAACTCGTTTCCATCAATCAACTCGTGGACATCGTGGAAGGCATCGCGGGCGTGAAGCTGAAACGCCATTACAATCTCAGCGCGCCCAAGGGCGTGAACGGCCGCAACAGCGACAACACGCGCATCAAGGAACTGATGGGCTGGGAGCCGTCCACGCGCCTGCGCGACGGGTTGGAGAAAACCTACGCCTGGATTCACGAGCAGATCGTGACCGGCGCGCGGGACAAGTCGGCCCCGGCACTGGCTTACGCCTGACGAACTAAGGGAGGTCGGACCGGTTCTCCCAAGAAAAAAGGCGTCTGGAAAACCAGACGCCTTGAAGAATGGGAACGGGCATTATCGCTTCGTCACGATCAAATCCACCGGCTCGCCGGGGATGAGCGTCATCTCCGCCGGAACGGACACGGAGAAGGCCAGGCCGAGTTCGATTTTAATGCCAGGCTGGGCCGGAATGAGCGTGGGCGTGATTGGCTCCAGCTGTCCGCTCACTTCCAACACGACGCCTTGCGCCTGTTCCCGTTTGGAGGTGAGCTTGCGGATGGTGACCATGTCGCCCTGCTTCGGCACTTCGTTGAAGGGCTTGCGGACGTAGCCGATGATGCGTGTGGGCTGCAAGGCGCTGACGGTGACGATGGGGACGTTGGCGTTGGCGACAATCTTCTCGCCCTGGTAGCGGAAGACGGCGCTGACCATGCCGTCAATCGGGGACTTGATGGAAACAATCTGCCCTTGGGAACGGAGCACTTCTTCCGCGGCCTGGATGTTGTCCGCGATCACTTTGTCCGCCTCGGCATTGGGACCAGGAGCCAATTTGGGCAGGGTCTTTTCTTTTTCGGCCAGATAAATTTCACCTTCGATGACGTTGGTGGACATGGCCGCAGCTTCAGCCAGGACCAGTTCATACTCGGAGTCCGAGGCGAGCGGGGGATTGTTGGTCAAGAGATTGTGCAGGCGGTCCGCTTCCTTGCGTTTGAAGAAGGCCTGGACGCGCACGAGGTTCAGTTCGACGCGTTCCTTGTGCAATTCCAAACGGGCCAGTTCGTAGCTCTGTTCGTTACGCTTCATGTCCAGTTCCATGCGGGCGCGCATCACTTTCAACTCGGCCTCAACCTGGCGGAAGGACGCCTCCAGCGTGGCGGTATCCATGGTGCTAATGACGGCGATTTCCTCGCCGGCGGCTACGCGCTGGAAACGCTTCACCTTGAGTTCCTTGAGCGTGCCGTCCACGGAACTGATGACGTTGGCGCGCTGGGCCTCGACCTCGCCAATGATGTTGCTGGGGACGACGTATTGTTTCCACAGCAGGACGACGCCGAGCAGGACGACGCTGAAGGTCATCAGCGGCATGACTTGGATGCGGAACTCCCGCCAGCGTTCAGCCGGCGGCGTGGGGATGGGGGGTAGCGATTCCATGTTATTAAACCTCAGATTGATCTTCCGCCTGCATGCTGGTCACGCGCGAGACCCCGGTGGTGGCGCGCAGTTCGGTGAGCATTTCTTCCATGCGTTTCGGGTCACGCAACAGGAGACGGTAGGAAAGGTCGGTGCCTTCGTAACCTTCATGCGAGCGCTGGCTGGCGCAGAGCGTGCGGCGGCTGTGGCGGTTCAAAGTGCGGGCGAGGTCAGGTAGTTCGAGCAGCGAACGCGCCCAGTGCAGGTTCACAATCAAATCGTAGCGATGACGGCTGCCGAAGGAAGTCGTCCACAGATACAGCATGGCAATGGAAATCAACCCGCAGCCAATGACGGCGGTGGTGAATTTCTGCGAACCGCACGCGAGGCCGATGACCAGCGCGGTCAGTACATAGACGGTATCCAGCGTGTCGCGCAAAATGTTGCGGAAGCGGACGATGGCGAAGACCGCCATCATGCCGAAGGCTGTGACAATGCTGTTCGCCAGCACGCCCATGACGATGGAGACAATGACCGGCATGAGCACCAAGGCGTTCACAAACGAACGGGAGTAGGACAACCCAGAGTGCGTAAGCATATACACCCACGCCACGATGTGCCCCATCGCGAAAGCGAGGAGAAGGCCCAGGGCCAAGGCAGGGAAATTGGTCGGCGCAATGCCGTAGTCCCCGTGCATAAAGGCGTCAAATATCGAATCCATCATAAAAGTTTACTTCACCGGGGCGGAATGATTCCACGCCCATGCCAAGTGAATTTGTCGCGTATTCTTCACAAAATTGGTTCGGCGTTGTCAAGCGCACCGGCCCACCGGGTAATTACGAAGTGGCATCATCGTACCGCCCTTGGTTCGGCGCAATGCCCCAAGACTAGCGGACGTTCGTTGAAAATCTTTACTGCCAGACAGTTTTCCCGGTGCCGAGCGTGGTTTCGCGTCACGGTTGTTGGCGTAGTTTCGCCAGCGCGTTCAGGGCGGGCGCGAAGTCCGGGCGCAGGCGCAGCGTCTCGCGGAAGGCCGCCACGGCCTCGTTCGTCTGGCCCATCGTTAGGTGCGCGGCTCCGAGGTTGAAACGGGCTTCGAGGTAATTGGTGTCGAGCCGCGCCGCCTCGGCGAACTGCTGCAAGGCTGCGAGCGTGTTGAACTGCTCGGCCAGCACGCGCCCGAGGTTGTTGTGCGCGGAGGCGTTGTCGGGCGTCTGTTCGAGCACGGCTTGGAACTGCTCCGCCGCCTCCGCATATCGCTTCTGGCGCGTGAGCAGGTTGCCGAGGTTGTTCCGCGCCTCGGCGTATTCGGTGAAGTTCGAGATGGCACGCCGATACGAGAACTCCGCCTCGGCGAGTTGCCCGAGCCGGGCCTGGGCCGCGCCGAGATTGAACCACGCCTCCTCGTGCTCGGGTTTCAATTCCAGCGCGCGGCGAAAGCAAAGGACGCCCAGCGCAGGCCGGCCTTCCTCCAACAGCCGTCCGCCGCCGCTCAACACGGTCTCCAAGTCCGTTTGATTGGTCAGCCATTCGGAAAATTTTCCCAGATCAAAATTATTCGAGGACACGGCCGGCGTGGGCGGCGGCACGTTGGCCACGGCGGACGAAACGGCCACCGGCCCCGAGCGGACCGCAGGCCGCGACTTCCGCCACCAAGCCAACCCCAGCCCCACGATGACCAGCATAATCAGGGCGGCAAGCCACGCTCCGTGACGTTTGGGCGGCTGCTGTTTCTTGTTTGGCTTGGGCACGGCGCAAGCGTGCCGCCCGTTGGAAATTTCTTCAACGCCCAATCAGAACCGGCGTGGTTCTGGAGTGCCGGGCCTCGCTCACCGGGCATTGCTGTGGCTCGCCGCCTCCGCTACGCTGCCGCCATGAAAGCTTGGCTGCTGTTTGTTTCTATGGGCGCGGCGCTGGTCGCGAGCGCGGCGGAGGTCAAAGTTTCCTCGGCGGGCAAGACCATCGTCATCATTCCCATTCGCGAGGACATCGCGCCGCCGCTCGTTTATCTGGTCCGGCGCGGCGTGAAGCAGGCCATCGAGGAGAAGGCCGATCTGCTCGTGCTCGACATGAAGACGGACGGCGGGCGCATCGACACTACGGAGGACATCATCAGCATCATCGGCGAGTTCAAGGGCGACACGGTGACGTTCGTGAATGACCGGGCGTTTTCCGCCGGTGCGTTCATCTCCGTGGCGACGAAGAAAATTTACATGGCCCCGCAAAGCGTCATTGGTGCTGCCGCGCCGGTGATGATGGCTCCCGGCGGCCAGGTGCAGGACGTGCCGGGCACGATGGAAATTAAAATGAAATCCGCCGTGCGCGCGCTGGTCCGGCGCGTGGCGGAGAAGAATGGCCACAACATCGAGGTCATCGAATCCATGATCGACAAGAACAAGGAGTTGAAGATGGACGGCGTGGTGCTGAACGAGAAGGGCGACATCCTCACGCTCACGGACACGGAGGCGAGCAAACTCTATGGCGATCCGAAGAAGCCGTTGCTCTCGCTGGGCACGGTGGAGAATCTCGACGCGCTGCTGTTGAAGCTCGGTTACGTGAACGCGAAGCGCATTGATGTAAAACCCACGGGCGCGGAAAAGCTCGGTTCGTGGATCAACATGATCAGTCCGCTGCTGCTCATCATCGGAGCCATCGGCCTCTACATCGAATTCAAGACGCCGGGATTTGGACTGCCGGGCATCGTGGGCCTTTCAGCCTTCGCGATCTATTTTGCGGGCGGCTACATCGCGGGCTTCTCGGGGCTCGAGTGGATGCTGGTCTTTTTGATTGGCGCGGTGTTGCTGGCGCTGGAGTTGTTTGTATTTCCCGGAACGGTGGCCATAGGCGTGGTCGGCGGGTTGCTCATGTTGCTCTCCATCGTGATGGCGCTGGTGGATTTGTATCCGAACGTGCCGGCGGTGCCGGATGGACCGACGCCTTTGTGGCCGCGTTTCACGGGTCCGACGGCCGGCAGCTTGGAGGATGCGGTGCGCACGTTGCTCATCGCGGTGGCGGGCGTGGCCGTGGGCGTTTGGCTGGCGAGCAAGCTTTTGCCGAAGACTTCGATGTATGCCTCGCTCGTCTCGCAAGGCGTGAGCGGCGGCGCGACCACGGCGGCGTACGCGACGCAGGCCAGCGCGATGCTCGGCGCGCAAGGCGTGACGACTTCGGCGTTGCGTCCCGGCGGCAAGGCGCAGTTCGGCGACACGATTCTCGATGTGCGTGCGGATGGTGGGATGATTGGCGTGGGTACGAACGTCCGCATCACGGGTTTCAGCATGGGCATGGCGGTGGTGGAAGAGGTGGTGTGAAAGGATGGGGAACTGTGAACTCATCTCTGAACGGGCTTCACGCACCGCCCACCACGAGTGAATGTCCGGTGTTGCGTGTTGCCGTCTCGCTTCCTAATTTCGCCGCCATGAAATCACTCCTCACTTTCGTGCTGGCCGTGGGGGCGTTCGCCGCCGGTGCGGCCCCCATGCCGCTGAATGACGGCAAAACTTTCCACGGCTGGGTCGGCGACACGAACCAAACGTGGCGCATCGACACGAATGGCGCATTCGTGGGCGGCACGTTGGAGAAGCAGGTGCCGCGCAATGAATTTCTCCGCACCGAGCAGTCCTACACCAATTTCATCCTCAAAGTGAAGTTCAAGCTCACCGGCACAAACGGCTTTGTGAACGGCGGCGTGCAGATTCGCAGCCAGCCTGCGACCAAACCCACGAACGAAATGGTCGGCTACCAGTGCGACATCGGGCCGGGCTGGTGGGGCGCGCTCTACGATGAATCGCGCCGCAACAAGGTGTTGATCAAGCCGGACGCCGAAGCTGTCACGAAGGCCGTCAAACTGAACGACTGGAATGAATATCTCATCCGCGCGCGCGGCAAGTCCATCGAGACGGCGATCAACGGCGTGGTGATGATTCGCTACACCGAGACGGACGACACGCTGCCGCAATACGGTCTGATCGGCCTCCAAGTTCACGGCGGCGGCATGACGGAAGTGAGCTACAAGGACATCACGATTCAAATTCTGCCGTAGCGGTGGGCGCGGGCATTCGTCGCTCGACGTTCACCGATTTTTTGCCAACATCACCCGCATGTCCCACCTCCTCATCCGCGACATGCCCGAGCAGGAGCGTCCGCGCGAACGGCTTGTCGCGCTCGGCGCGGAGGCGCTGCGTCACGCGGAGTTGATCGCCATCATGCTCCGCACCGGGATGAAGGGCGTCTCCGCCATCGAGATTGCCGAGCAGTTGCTGCAAAAATTCGGCACGCTGGACGGACTCGCCCGCGCCTCGCTCGCGGAACTCGGCCAGGTGAAAGGGGTGGGGCGCGACAAAGCCATCGCGCTCAAAGCCGCCTTCACGCTCGCGCAGCGCATGGCGAAGGAACTGCGCGGCGAAGCGCCCTTGCTGGAACTGCCCGCGCAAATCGCCGACCTGCTGCGCGAAGAAAATCGTTTCCTGGAAGTGGAGACCTTTCAGGCCGTGTTGCTGAACACGCGCCGCCGGCTCATCCGCGTGGAGAAACTTTCCCAAGGCACACTCGACACCATTCTCGTTCACCCGCGCGAAGTGTTCCGCGCCGCCATCACTGCAAATGCCGCGTGCGTCATCCTCGTTCACAATCATCCCAGTGGTGATCCCACGCCGAGCGAGGCAGACATCAAGGCCACGCGCGACCTGATCCGCGCCGGGCAATTGCTCAAGATCGAAGTGCTCGACCATGTGATTCTGGGCCGGGCCACGGCGGAGCGGACCAAGGATTATGCCTCGTTGCGGGAGCTGGGTTATTTCTATTCGTAGCGGGCGGCTTGGAGCGCGGGTTTTCAACCCGCAGCAACGTTAAATGGCAACTGGGCCTGATGGATTCCCAATCCGCTGGTCATGGAGGCTCGCTGCGGGCTGAAAGCCCGCGCTCCGGGGCCGCAAAATTCCCGCACCCAGCCCATTGACGAAACCCGGTGCGCTGCCTATTACAAGCGCCGCTCTGACCCGAACGGAAAATCTCAATCAAGGAACATTTTATGGCCGTCAAATCTCTCGAAAAATCCGCCCCTGAAACCAAAGACGTGAAGTCCGCCGAAGCCGCCAAACTCGCCGCGACCCGCGAGCGCGAACTGGAATCCGCCATCGCCAGCATCACCAAAGCCTACGGCGACGGTGCCATCATGCGCCTCGGCGCGGCGCAGGCGTTGCGGAAGATTGAGGTCATTCCCACCGGCGGTCTGGCGATTGATCTGGCGCTGGGCGTGGGCGGATTGCCGCGCGGGCGCATCATTGAAATTTTTGGCCCGGAATCTTCCGGCAAGACGACGTTGATGCTCCACGTCATTGCCAACGCGCAGAAGGCCGGCGGTCTCGCGGCGTTCATTGATGCCGAGCATGCGCTCGATCCGGCGTACGCGAAGAAACTCGGCGTGAATCTCGACGACCTGCTCGTCTCGCAGCCGGACAGTGGCGAAGAGGCGCTCTCGATTTGCGAAACGCTCGCGCGCTCGAACGCGCTCGACGTGATCGTCATTGATTCCGTGGCCGCGCTGGTGCCGAAGAACGAACTCGAGGGCGAGATGGGCATGGCCACGATGGGCATGCAGGCGCGCTTGATGAGCCAGGCGCTCCGCAAGCTCACGGCCGTGCTCAGCAAGGCCAAGACGACCTGTGTGTTCACCAACCAGCTTCGCGAGAAAGTCGGCGTCATGTTCGGCAATCCCGAGACCACGCCCGGCGGCAAGGCGCTGAAGTTTTACGCCAGCGTGCGCATTGACATCCGCCGCCGCGACACGCTCAAGGACGCCGCCGGCAACGCGATGGGCAACATCACCAAGGTGAAGATTGTGAAGAACAAGGTCGCGCCGCCGTTTGCCGAGGCCGAGTTCGAGATTCTCTACAACCACGGCATCAACAAGGAGGGCAGCATCATTGACGTGGGCCTGACGCACGGCGTGGTCGAGAAGAAGGGCGCGTGGCTGCAATTCGCCGGCGAACTGATCGGCCAGGGCAAGGAAGCCGCCCGCGTCGCGCTGGTCGAGAAACCCGAACTAGCGAAGAAGATCGTGGACGCGATCATGGAGAAGCGCGCGGCCGTCGCCGACGCCGGAGTCGCCACGAAGTGAGCCTGTCACCGGGCCGTTGTCGCTTGAGTGGGTCACGAGATCATACGCGTAGCCGCTGATGTTCGTGGTCGTGCTCATGCGGTAATACACGCCCACCTTTCCGAGCCGGGCGCGGCCCTGATGCAGAAAGTTCGGTGGGCTTTCTACAGTTCCACCCACGCCTTGATTTCCGCCGAACGCACCGCGGCGTCCATTACTTGCTGCGCCCGCGCACCGTCGTGGAAGTCCGGCGAGCAAGGGCGCTGATCGCGAATCGCCTCAATGAATTCCCACGCCTGATCGTAACGGAATGTGACCAGCGGATCGCCCTGGGTCGGATCACGCGGGGAACCGGGCACTTTCCAGAACTCCTGCGGAATCTCAATCGTCTCCAAACCGGGGCCGCCGGCTTTTCCCGTCTGCAAGGTGTTCCATGAACCCGTGGTGAAAACGTAGGAGCGTTCGCTGCCGTTGATTTCCACGTAGTCGAGACTGCGCCAGCTTTCGTTGCGGCCACTCGCGAGTTTGCTGCTCTCCTGCACGCCCGTCGCGCCGTTCACGAACTCAGCCAGCAACGCCACCCAGTCGTCCGTGTCGTTGGGCTGGCCACCGCGCAGAGGCGTGTGGTTTTTCGTGTTCGCCACGAGTCGTTTGATTGGACCGACCAGGTGGTGCGCGAAATCAATGCGGTGCGAAAGCATGTCGCCCAGTTCGCCCGTGCCCGCGAGCTTCTTCACCTGGCGCCAGCCGAGATTGCGCGTGCCCCAGTCCTGCAAGCGGCAGGAGCGGTAATGATACGGCGTGCCGAGATCGCCGCGCGTGATGAGATGCGAGAGGTAGCGCATCGAAGGCACGAAGCGATACGTGAACGCCGTCATGTGGCGCACGCCAGCCTGGTCCGCCGCGACGGCCATCGCCTTCGCGTCGGGGTAATTCAGCGCGAGCGGTTTCTCGCTCATCACATGCTTGCCCGCCGCGATGGCCGCGTGCGCGATGAGCGGATGCGTGCTGTTCGGCGTGGCGATGATGACCGCGTGGACGTCATCGCGTTTCACGATTTCCTGGTAATCAGTGGAGGTGACACTGACGCCAGTCTGCGTGCGCGCGGTTTCGAGGTTCGCGGGATTATTGTCGCAGAGCGCGGTGATGCGCACGTCGGGGCAGAGCGCGAGTCCGGGCAAATGATTCTGCAGCGAGATGCCGCCGCAGCCGATGATGGCAACGCCAAGTGGTTTCATGCGCGGGCAAAGTCCGAAATCCAAAATTGAAAATCCAAACAAATCCCCGGCGGAACTTGCAGCGTCCCGGCGGGACCGCCGCGCTTCTTGAATGATCGGCCCATCGCAAGGCGGAGGTGTTTCTCCTCGCGGCAAATCTTTCCCCTTTTGCCCGCCGCGCGCGCCGTGTTTCATTCCCGCCCATGAGTTTCACCCAAACGTATCTCGAAGAAACACTGAAGGTCGTCGCCGGTCTGGACGTGGCGGCCATCGAAAAAATGGTGGAGGAACTGGCGCGCGTGCGCGAACGCGGCGGGCGGCTCTTCATCCTCGGCGTCGGCGGCAGCGCGGGCAACGCCGGCCATGCCGTGAACGACTTCCGCAAAATCTGCGGCTTCGAAGCCTACGCGCCCACCGACAATGTCAGCGAACTCACCGCGCGCACCAACGACGAGGGCTGGGCCACCGTGTTCAGCGAGTGGCTCAAAGGCTCGCGCGTGAATGCGAAGGACGGCCTGCTCATCTTCTCCGTCGGCGGCGGCAATATGGAAAAGAACGTCAGCCCGAATCTCGTCAGCGCCATTCAACTCGCCAAACAGGTTGGCGCGAGCGTGCTCGGCATCGTGGGCCGCGACGGCGGTTACACCGCGCAGGAAGCCACCGCGTGCGTCATCGTCCCCACCGTGAATCCCGAGCACGTCACGCCGCACTCGGAGGCGTTTCAAGGCGTGGTCTGGCATCTCTTCGTCTCGCATCCGCGGCTCAAGGTGAACCGCACGAAGTGGGAAGGAACGAAGTAGCACCGGAGACTTTGCTTCCAAAGCCGGGAACTCTTGCTAACTTGAAACCATGCAAGGCAAGGCCAACGCAACGACGCTACTGGGCGGCTTGATGGAACCGCTCGGCCGCTGTCTCAACCCGCAGTCCGCGCGGGAAATCATTTCCATCCAGGCGGATGAGGGCGCGCGTCAGCGCGTGGAAGAACTCGCGGCCAAATGCGACGCGGGCCAGCTCACCCCCGACGAGCAGGCCGAATATCAACTGTTTGTCGAAGTGGGCGACTTCATCGCGCTGCTGCAAGCCAAGGCCCGCCTCTACCTGACGCAGCACCCTGCAAGCTGATGTCGCCGCCGTTGCGCCAGTGGGTGCGCGAGCGCGCCGGAAGGCGTGGCGAGTATTGCCGCTTCCGCAATGAGCATCTGCCGCTCTGGCCTTTCCACGTTGACCACGTCATCGCACAGCAGCACGGCGGTTCAGATGAGGAAACGAATCTCGCGTGGAGCTGTCACCGCTGCAATCTGCGCAAAGGCACCAACCTCTCAGCCCGCGATCCAGATTCAGCATCCGTGGTCTTGCTGTTCAATCCGCGCCTTGAACCTTGGGACTCCAACTTTGAACTACAACAAGGCCGCATCGCCGGCCGCACCGCGCCGGCCCGCGCCACGGCCTGGCTTCTGCAAATGAATGTGGAGGAGCGCGTGCGTCTGCGGCGGATTCTGATGGAGGCCGGCTTATGGTGAACTCGGATTCAACTCGACGCGCCATCTTCCTCGACCGCGATGGCGTGATCAACCGCGCCCTGACGCGCGACCACAAACCGTACCCGCCCACGAACCTGGCCGAGTTTGAAATCCTCCCCGGCGTGAAAGAGGCGTGCCTTCAGTTGAAGCAAGCGGGCTTCCTGCTCGTGGTCGCGACGAACCAGCCTGATGTCGGACGCGGCACGATGGCGCAACCCACCGTCGAAGAACTGCACGCCCACATGAGACGCGAACTGCCGCTCGACCGCGTGGAAGTGTGTTATCACCCCGGGCAAGGTTTGTCCGACTGCGACTGCCGGAAGCCGAAGCCCGGCATGTTGCGGCGCGCGGCGCGGGAGTTGAACATTGATCTCGCCGCGAGCTGGATGGTCGGCGACCGCTGGCGCGACATTGACTGCGGTCACGCCGCCGGCTGCCGCACGGTGTTCATTGATTACGCTTACGACGAACCGCTGAGGCGGACGCCGGACTTTCGCGTGAAGGACTTGCTGGAAGCGGCGCGTGCGATTCTCAGCGCCGGTCCCTTGGCGCGAAAATAGATTCACCCCACCCGCGCCAACACCGCTGCGCAAATCGCCGCCGCCGCGCGCGGCTGGCTGAGGGCGCGGGCCGCGCGGGACATCGGGAGGAGCTTCTTCGAGTCGAGCAGCGTGGTGATTTTGAAGGGCAAATCTTCCAGGCAGTTCGCCTTCACCGCCGCGCCTTGTTCCAAAAGAAAATCACTGTTCGCCGCTTCCTGTCCGGGAATGGGATTCAAGATGAAGAGCGGCTTGCCCATCGCCAGTGCTTCTGAAGTCGTGAGTCCGCCGGGCTTGGTGAGAATCAAATCCGACACGGCCATCAACTCCTGCATGTTCGTGGCGAAACCGAGCACTTGGGTCTGGTGACGGTGCGGCAGCGCGGCGAGTTGCGTGCGGAGCTTCTCGTTCTTGCCGCACACGACGATGATTTGCAGCGCGCGCTCGATCTTGCCGAGTTCACCGAGAATTTCCCGCACCGGACCCATGCCGAAGCCGCCCCCGAGGACGAGCAGCGTCGGGACGTTGGCGGCAAAACCAAACTGCGCGCGCAACCCTTCCGCGTCCACGCGCGCGGAGAATTTTGCCGCGATGGGAATGCCCGTCACCGCCACATCGGCGTCCGCCGCGCCGCGCGCCACGAGTCGCGCCTTCGTCGCGGGCGCGGCCACGCAAAACAAATTCACGCACGGCTCCATCCACAGCGCGTGCGCCTCGAAGTCCGTCACGATGCAGGTGATGAAGGGGTTGAGTTTTTTGTTCAATCGCTTGCTCGCCATGACGCCGCCCATGATTTCCAACGGCAGATAGTGCGGCGCGAGAATGACCTCGGGCGCGAACTCCACGACCTCGGTCACGAACTTCTTCGCCATCACGCCGGACGAGCGGCGGCGGAACTTGGTCAGCTCCTTGATGCGTGCGGGGTTGTCCGTCTTCTTGAACATCATGGCGTAGAGGTCCGGCGCGTGTTCGATGAGCTTGAGGTAGCCCTTCACATAAATTTTCCGATACCAGCGCGGCGTGTAGTCGAGCACGTCCACGCGGCGCACCTCATCGGCGGGACGCAGCGCACGCCAGGCTTCTTCGAGCGCAGCGGCGGCTTGCAGATGACCCGCGCCGGCGGTGACGGTGGGAATAAAAACTCGCATGGGCGGAACTTGCCGGAAACTCCGCGCCTGTCCAACTCTCCGCCCGTCATTTGGCTTGCCAAGCGCGGACAACCTGCGCGTAGTGGCTGAAATTCACCCGCGTTCTTGAAAGTGCGATCGCGGGTTTATATGTTCCGGCTTGAAACAATGCTCTGAGAATTTTCATCGGCTTGGCTCACACGCGGAACGGCGGCGTGCTCCAGCCAGTCAGAATTTTTTCTTCAGGCCGGCGCTCACTCGGACGTAAGCGCGGCCCGCCTTGCGGGCGGGATTTCCAAGCGGAAAAGCAAAAGCACGTCTGGCGGCAGCCCGGGCCGCAGGCGCGCACGAACAGTCCGGGCGAAACAGAACGGACGTATGATCTGGACGATTCTCGGCGTGGCGCTCGGCGTGGCGGCCGCGTTTTGCATTATAGCCTCGGAGCTGTTGCGGCATTTCCCCGCGCTCGATGGCTGGCGCGGCGTGTTCGCGGCGGTGCTCGCCGTGTGCGGCGCGACCGTGGGGCTGACGGGGATGTTCAAAGCCCGCGCGCATCCCGAGCCGGACGATGAGAAACGGGAGAGCCTTTCCTATAAACTCGGCCTGCCGTTCTGGGGCGGGATGCTGCTGGCCTGCGCGGGCATCGCGCTGTTCATCCAGCCTTTGTATCAACGTGAAACAGTGGTCGCGCGCGCACCGGTCGCCCCCGCGCCCCCCCCCGTGGTCAAGGTCGCGCCCGCGCCCGCGCCCGCGCCGACAAATCGGCCCGTGGTTTTTCCGCCGTTGAAAATCCAGGGCTGCATCTTGGTCGGGGACAACCCGGTGGTGCTGATTGATGGCAAGTCCTTTGCCGTGGGCGACCAAGTGCGCGGCCTGACTGTGAAGTCCGTGACGCGCGAGGGCGTGGTGCTGGAACAATCGGGGCAGACGAAAACTTACAGGGTGCCGTGAGGCCGCGCGCCGCTCAGTGATCCTCCCGCGCCGCTCGTGTCGGGTGCATCTGGACCCCGTGCTTGAGGAACGTCCGGTGCCGGAGGCGGTGCATTCAGCGCGGGCTTGGAAGGTGAAACACGCTAGACGATCTTGATCCGCGACAAGTCTTCCTTCGACTTGGGCCACTTCATCTTCAAACCTTCCAAAGCCCGAACCGTCGTCTGGGCGATGATGTGATCGCGATACCAATTGCGATCCGCCGGGACCAGATGCCAGCGGGCGGCCCGGTGGCTGGTGGCGTTGAGCATGTCTTCGTAAGCCGTGATGTAATCATCCCAGCGCTGGCGGGTCCGGAGATCAGCATGGGAAAACTTCCAGTTCTTCTCCGGGTTGGCGAGGCGCTCGCGGAACCGCTCGGCCTGTTCCTTCTTGCCGAGGTGCAGATAAAATTTCAGCAACACGACGTGGTTCTCCACGAGGATTTTCTCGAAGTCCACGATCTGCTCGTAGCGCCGCGACCAGACGGAGCGCGGGACAATTTCCAACACGCGCTCGGCCAGCACGGCCTCGTAATGGGAGCGGTTGAAGACCCCGATGTTTCCGTAGCGCGGCAGGGCTTTGTGGTGACGCCAGAGAAAATCATGCGCGCGTTCCTCGTCGGAAGGGACTTTGAAATTCGCGGTTTCGACACCCGCCGGATTGACGGCCTCAAGGACGCGGCGGACGGAGCCATCTTTGCCGCTGGCGTCCATGCCCTGAAAGAGGAGCAGCACGGAATGCCGGGAGTTCGCGTAGAGCAGTTGCTGCAATTCACCGATGCGCTGGCCGTACTCGGCCGTCTTTAATTTTGTCTGCTCCTTGTCCAGTCCGCCGCAGTGGCTGGAATCAAAATCCTGGAGATGAATCTTTCCCTGGATGACGGTCGGATGCTTTTTCACGGTGCCAGCCAAGCACAAGCCGGTCCCTGGAGCAATGCGCGGGTGGAGGCCGGGATGTGCCCGCAGAAAAAAGTCGCCGCCACAAATTATCCGGCTTAAAAATTCGTCATCATGCGCGCACATTTTGTCCGGGGCGGATTTCTGTTCGGCACTCTGACCACCCTCATCGCTGCGCCGGGCGACGAACGCTGGAGCCGGGAATTCCATGCGCCCGATTTCGGAACGGTGAACGCGGTGGCCTACACGCCGGGCGGTGATTTGATTTGCGGGGGAGCTTTTAGCGGCATCGCCGGCGTCGCCGGCACGGCCAACATCGCCCGGTGGGACGGCACGAACTGGAACAGCTTGGGCAACGGACTGGCGAGCGGGACGGTGTACGCCGTGCTTCCGGTGGGGAATGATATTTACATGGGCGGCGTCTTCACTTCGGTGCAGGGGCAGAGCATCACCAACCTGGCCCGGTGGGACGGCACGAACTGGTCGCCAGTGGGCGGCGGCTTGACGGGTGGTTCCGTGCGCTCACTCACATGGCACGAGGGAAACCTGATCGCGGGCGGCTTGTTCACGAGCGCGGGCGGCGCTCCGGTTGCTTACATCGCGGCTTGGAATGGAACCAGTTGGAGTTCTCTGGCGGGCGGCATGCAGGCGTCGAGTCCATCGGGTTCCGCAGTACCCGTCGGCTGCCTGCTGAGTTTTAATGGCTCGTTGTGGGCTGGCGGCATCTTCTTCCGCGCAGGCGGAGTGGACGCGAACAACATCGCGCGATGGAACGGCGTCGGTTGGTCTTCCCTGGGCACCGGCGCGAACAACGGAACAGCCGGACTCGTCGGGGCGTTGGCCGGAGCTACCAATGGAACCCTGTTCGTCGGCGGCAGCTTCGCCACCGCAGGCAGCAACACCGTAAACAACATCGCCGCCTGGGATGGCAGCACCTGGTCGGCGCTCAACGGTGGTGTGAGGGATCCCTTCTCCTTCGTCGCGGGCGTCGGCGGCCTCTTGGTTTCAGGATCGGATTTGTTGGTCAGCGGAAATATTACCCAAGCGGGCGGAATAACCGTGCGCGGACTGGCCCGGTGGACTGGTTCAGCGTGGACGGCGGTGGAGTACCCGGGACGGCATCCAGCCTCGCGCATTGCCGGCCACGGTTCTCGCATGGTGGTGGCGGGCCGGCTGCTGAGCATGATGGTGCCATCGGGCCGGAACGGGTTGATTCAATTCGACGGCGCACGCTGGTCCATCCTCGGCGACAGCATCGCAGGGACCACGGAAACGCCGATTGGCCGGACCGTGTCCGCGCTTCATGGGAAGGTGCAGTTGAGCGGCAGCTTCGCCGTGTCCGACGGCAGCGGGCAGCGCCCGACCGTGGCGGAGTGGGACGGAAGGATCTGGTCGGAAATGGGTGACGGCTTGCGCGTCGCAACTTTGGATGACTGGCACGTCCACGATTTCATCCAACGCAATGGATTGATTCACGCCGCCGGGCCGATGGGGAACGTAATGGTTTTCAGCAACAATGCTTGGACCGCCCTCGCTCCTCTGCCGGGCGAGGCGTTGTCACTCGCAGAATTTCGCGGCGAACTCTTCAGCGGACACGCGGCGGGAATTTCACGGTGGATGGGTGCTGGCTGGACGAACGTGGGCCTCGGCGTGGGCGGCGCGGTAAATGTTCTGCTGGCGCTGGGTGATAATCTCTACGCCGGCGGGAGTTTCACCACGGCGGGCGGGAGCGCAGCCAACAACATCGCGCGCTGGGACGGGACGAACTGGTTCCCGCTCGGGCAGGGCGTGGACAGTCCGGTGCGCGCGCTGGTCCGCTGGCAGGGGCAGCTCGTGGCGGGCGGCAGTTTTTTCTTCGCAGGACAAAATTTTGCGTTCGGCGTGGCCCGGTGGGATGGTGCCCAATTGCATCCGCTGGGCGAGGGTCTCGGCGATGGCCCGCCGCTGTCGGAAGTTCGTGCCCTCACCGTGACGCCTGGGGGACAGCTTTTCGCGGGCGGCAATTTCTCCCAGTCCGGCCCAACAAACGCCATAAGCAACATCGCCGGGTGGAACGGCACGAACTGGAACGGACTCGGCAGCGGCGTCAACGCGCGCGTCCGGAGCCTGGCGGCGGATGAGAACGACCTCTTTGTCACGGGCGATTTCACGACCGCAGGAAATGTCCAAAGCTTGCGATTCGCCCGCTGGCGTTATCCGCAAAACCTCCGCGTGGAACTCGCCGCACCGACCAACGGGCCGGAGATTTCACTGCTCGCCCGGGGCGAAATTGGCAGCCGCTTCGCCGTGGAGCACTCAGCGGACTTGACGATCTGGACGACCCTTTTCACCAACTCGCTGCTTGCCAACCCGGGTTCCGTTCCGGTGGCGACGAACGGGGTGCCTTTCCGTTTTTTCCGTCTGCGGTCGGTGCCGTAGTGGTGCATCTCGCCAGTCCCGCCATCCCAAAGCGGCGCTGAAGCGACCGCACTCCATACGCTCCGCGCGTGACCAGGCGTGTGATGCTGTGCGTCAGGATTTGGAGTAGGCTCGCGCTGCAAGCAAAGATGAACGCTCCCCTCCTCGGCGACATTTCACCTTTGACCGCATCGCCACGCATCGCGATAAATCGCGCCTCAAATGGACATCATTGCCGAACTCCAGTGGCGCGGGTTGCTCGCGGATTGCACCGACCTGGAGGCGCTCTCGAAGCGCCTCGCCACGCCCACCACGCTCTATTGCGGCTTCGATCCGACGGCGGATTCGTTGCACGTCGGCAATCTCGTGCCGTTGCTCGCGCTGCGCCGCTTTCAACTCGCCGGTCACTCGCCCATCGCGCTGGCGGGCGGCGCGACCGGTTGCATCGGCGACCCGAGCGGCAAGGCCAGTGAGCGGCAGTTGCTCACGCGCGAGCTGATTGACCACAACATCGCGTGCATCAAGACGCAACTCGCCTCCGTGCTCGACTTCGAGACGACGGTGAATCCCGCGCGCCTCGTGGACAACGCGAGCTGGACCGCGCCCATCACGTTCATTGATTTCCTGCGCGACATCGGCAAGCACTTCTCGGTCAACCAGATGATTCAAAAGGAATCCGTGCGCGCGCGCATGGAGGACCGCGAAGTCGGCATCAGCTACACCGAGTTCAGCTACCAGTTGTTGCAAGCGTTTGATTTTTGCCACCTGCGGAAAGAGTCAAACTGCGAACTGCAAGTCGGCGCGACCGACCAGTGGGGCAACATCACCGCCGGCACCGACCTGTGCCGCAAGAAGCTCGGGGTGCCCGTGTGGGGACTCACCTTTCCGCTCATGACGAAGGCCGACGGCACGAAGTACGGCAAGACCGCCAGCGGGGCGGTCTATCTCGATGCGAAGAAGACGAGTCCGTATCGCTTCTACCAGTTCTTCATCCAGCTCGAAGATGGCGACGTGCTGAAGATTGCCAAGATGCTCTCCTTCGCCGACCAGGCGAAGATCGCGGAACTCGAACAGCAGCACACCGCCAACCCCGGCGCGCGCGCTCCGCACAAGTTCATCGCCCGCGAACTCACCGAACTCATCCACGGCGCGACTGCCGCCGACGACGCCGTGCGCGCGAGCGACGTGCTCTTCGGCGGCGGACTCGACGGTATTTCCGAACGCACCTTCAACGACCTCGTGGGCGAAGTTCCTTCCAAGGAAATCGAGCGAGCGCAACTCGACGGCGCAGGCGTGCTGCTCGTGGACTTGCTCGTCCCCGGCCTGTGTCCATCGAAAGGCCAGGCGCGCAAAGACATCGAGCAAGGCGGCATCAACATCAACAACGTGCGGGAGTCGAACGCGGCGCGTGCGGTGACGAGCGCCGACCTGCTCTTCGGCAAGCACCTGCTCCTGCGCAAAGGCAAGCGCAACTACACGGTGGTGACGGTAAAATAAGTGCGTGAACCTTCCTGTTCGTCGTTCCAAATCATCTGGTCCCAGGTTCCACCACCGCCCTGCCCTGTTCAGAGCCAGGGCCGTGTCCAGATGCGCCTCGCCGGCCGGCCGGATCAGCGACAATTCTCACAAACCATCGGCGTAATTCTTGATTGGCTTGCGGCGTCTGGCTCACGCAGTCTCAAATAAATTCTCGAACTGGAAAAATGACATGAAACGATTGCTCACCCTGATCGTGGCGCTGCTCGCCACGGCTTTGTCTCACGCCGCGACCGGCCCGATCCGTGTCCTGCACCTCGGCAAGGACGGCACCGACTCCGCGCGCCACGCGCACGTCCTGATGCGCGACCTGGGGCGGGACGCCATCTGGTTTGATTACACCGCCGACGCGCGCGTGGTGACGCCGGAGTGGATCGGGAAGTTCGATGTCGTGCTGCTCGATGCGGCGAAGGAGGACTTCAAATCACTGAACGGCGTGGACGCGAAGAAACTCGTGACGCTACCCGCCGGTGACGATGCGAAAGCTCTCGTGCAGTCCGTGCGCGACGCGGTGCTCGTGGCCGTGGGCGACGCTCGGAAGAAAGATTGGGAAGCGTTCCTCGCCCAGCGTGAACCCGAAAAGCGCGAGCCAAATCCCAATGTGGCCAATTACGAACGCCGCGCGGAAGCCATCACGTTTGTGGAACCTCTCTCGGTGAAGGGCAGCAAGGAGCGCACGCAGGTCGCGCCGGATTTGCGCCTCGAAATTTTTGCCAGCGAGCCGGACATCGCCAAGCCCATTGCCTTTGCCTTCGATGAGCGCGGGCGCTGCTGGGTGGCGGAGACGCGCGATTATCCACACGGCGTGCAGCGCACGGGCGAGGGCAATGACAGCATCAAAATTTGCGAAGACACCGATGGCGACGGCAAGGCCGACAAGTTCACCGTGTTCGCCGACAAGTTGAACATCCCGACCAGCCTCGTCTTCGTGAACGGCGGCATCATCGTCTCGCAGCCGCCGCGCTTCCTGTTCCTGAAAGACACGGACGGCGACGGCAAGGCCGACGTGCGCCAGGAAATCCTGACCGGCTGGGGCATCGGCGACACGCACGCGCAGGCGAACAACTTGCACTACGGCCACGACAACTGGATCTACGGCTGCGTGGGCTACTCCGGTTTCAACGGCGAGGTTGGCGGCAAGTCGCTGCGTTTCGCGCAAGGCACGTATCGTTTCAAGGCCGATGGCTCGGCGCTCGAATTTCTGCACCAGTTCTCGAACAACTCCTGGGGCCAGAGCGCGAATGACGCGGGCGACCAGTTCGGCGGCACCGCGAACGGAGCGCCGATTTTCTACGGCGGCATTCCCGCCAGCGCCGCGCCTGCTGGCGTGCGTGTGATGAGCGCGAAGAAGATCAACCTCGTGGATACGTGCCACACCATCACGCCGAACTTCCGGCAGGTGGACGTGATGGGCGGCTTCACGGCGGCGGCGGGCAGCGCGTTTATTTACTCGGCGAATTTGCCCGCACGTCTGCAAGGCATGGCGATGGTCTGCGAGCCGACGATGAAGAACATCACGCTCATGGATGTGCAGCCCAAGGGCGCGGGCTACGTCGCGAAGGATGGCTTCAATCTCGTCGCCAGCAGCGATGAATGGATGTCACCGGTGTTCAGCGAAGTCGGCCCCGACGGCGCGGTGTGGTTTGCCGACTGGCAGAATTTCATCATCCAGCACAACCCCACGCCGAGCGTGCAGCGCGGTGGCTACAACGCCCGCACCGGCGTCGGTGGCGCGCACGAAAATCCGCTGCGCGATCACGCGCGCGGCCGCATCTACCGCGTCGTGTGGGAGAAGGCGCAGAAGCCGGCGATCACATCACTGGCGGGCGCGAGCACGGAGACGCTGGTCAACGCGCTCTCGACGGACAATCCGCTCTGGCGTCTGACCGCGCAGCGTCTGCTCGTGGAAGGCAAGAAGGCGGACGCCACGGAGTCATTGAAGAAAGTTGTGACTGCGACGAATGCCAACGTGGGCGCGCTGCACGCCCTCTGGACGTTGCACGGTCTCGGCGCGCTGGATGACAAGACGCATCTCGCGGGACTGCTCGCCAAGGACGCGCGCGTCCGCCGCGCGGCCACGCGCGCGCTCGGCAACGATGACCGCGCGAAGACGCTCTACTTCAGCGCCAGCGTCGTGACCGACCCTGATCTCATCACGCGCCAGACGGCGTTCCTGAAGCTCGGCGATTTCGCTACCACGAAGGAAATTCAAAACATCGTCGTGAGCCTCGCCAAGAATTCCACTTACAAATCCGACGAGTGGTTGAACGAGACGACGCGCCTGCTGCTCAAGAAACACCAGGCGGACAATTTCAAGGAAGGCCCGAATCTGCTGCCGAATCCCGGTCTGGAAACGGTCGGCGCGAATGGACTGCCTGAAGGCTGGAAACGGCGCAATTACGGCAACAGCCCCGGCACCACGGGCGCAGAGTGGACCGTGGTCACTGGCGAGAGCAACGTCCACGGGGGCGAGCGCGCGTTGCGCTGCACCTCGCGCGGCGACGCGGACACGAGCTTCTACACCGACGTGGAGTTGAAGCCGAACACGATGTATCGCCTGAGCGGCTGGGTGAAGGCGCGCGGCGGGCTGCGGGGCAAAATCAGTTTCAACGATCACCTCGGACGCGCAGAAACCGAACAGGTGCGCCGCGACGGCGACTGGACTCTCGTGGAAGTGGAGTACAACAGCGGCAACGTCACGAAGACGAGCATCAACCTCCTCCACGTCGCGCGCGGTGACGGTTACTTCGACGATGTGAAACTGTGTGAACTGATTTCCACGGACACACCCGTGGGCGAAATCATCGGCGTCGCCAAGCGTGGCGACGAAATTTTCCACAACCACGTCGCACGCTGCGTCCTCTGCCACATGCTGAAAGGCCAGGGCAGCGTCGTCGGTCCCGCGCTCGACGGCATCGCCACGCGCGCCACCCCGCAATACATCAAGGAGAGCCTGCTCGAACCGAGCAAAGTGATCGCGAAAGGTTTCGAGGGCGGCGGCGAAATTTCCCCGATGCCACCAATGGCCGACATCTTCAGCCCGCAGGAACTGGAGGACATCCAGGCCTTCTTGCAGACGCTGAAGTAGGCCCAGCGCCAAGGCGCACGCTACCTACCAACGCCGGCGCGGCGGCGGCTCAGGCCGGTCCGGCGCGGTCGAGGTGAACTTCACCACGCGCTGTTCCTCGAAGCGTTTGAGTTCTTGCTTCAGCGAGCCGATGCGTTCGCCTGCTTTCTGCGCGAGCGAATGGTTGGGGAACAATTCCACGATGCGTTGCAGGGTCACGGCGGCGGCTTCGGTCTGGCCGGTGAGTTCAATTTGCAAATCGGCCAGCAGATTCAGCCAGCGCCCGATGTGCCGGGGGGATTCACCGGGCTGGGCCACGAGCAGTTCGATTTGCTCGGCGGCGAAATCAATCCGGCCGTAGATGCGCGCGTAGAGCACGGCCAGTCGCTCGCGCGCCTCCTGATCCTGCGGATGCACTTCGAGATGCGCGACCAGTTGCTTCGTCTCCTCCTTCGGGTCCTGGACTTTGGGAAGCAGATGTTCCTGTGATTTCAACAGGCCGAGATACTCGACGCCGGGCTTCATCTTCACCGTGGACGGCTCGTGCGCGGCGACGAGCTGCTCGGTGCTGGCGAGATGCGCGATGCGGTTCGCGGCCACGCGCTCGAACTCGGTCTCCGGCAGCATCTCACGAATTTTCTCCAGCGTCTGCCGCGCGGCCTCGGCGTCCTGCGCGTATTTGAGCTGCCAGTCCGCCAGCGTGTTCAGCGCGTAGGCAAGGTTGGTCGGAGATTGTTTCGGCTGGGCGCAGAGCCGATGCACGTCGGTTTCCGCAGCCGTGAGGTCGTTCAGATTTTCCGCGTGGATTTCCGCGATCATCATGTGGCCGGTGAAGTCATTCGGGAATTTCTGCAACTGCTCCTGAATGGCATAGAGCGACTCGCGATACTTGCCGCGCTGGCGCAAACCCTCGGCGGTGGAATAGAGCGGCACTGGATCAGGTTCTTCGCTTCCACCGTCGAGCGCAGAGAGGAGCGGGCTGAACAAAACGTGAGCAATGCTCGGTGCCCAGACGAGGGAGAGAATGATTCCTACCGCGACGCAGACGAACGGCACGACCAGCGCCACACCGCCGCCTGCCGTGTCCCTGGCAAACCAAATCAGCCCGCCGCCCACGACCAGCGTGACGAGCCACTTCACGACCAGCCGCGTGGGGTCTTCAGATTTTTTCAGCGCGCGGACGAAGGTGTAGATGATGAGTCCAACGATGCCGAGAACCACAAACGCAAGCAGAGCAAGGCGAAGTGGCTGCGACATGGCTCACCTTTCGTGGAAATGGAAGCGCAGCCGGGTGCTGGTCCGGGCGCGCACGTTGCGGATTTCCATTTCGCGCACTTCCCAGCGGCCCGCGATGCGCTCGAAATCCTTGATCTCAAATTCTTTCAGCAGCCCCTTGCGGTCGTACGCCTCGGCCATGAGCACGCCGGGCGTGCCTTCCGCGCGGGCTTCCTGCGGAATCCAAGAGAGCACGTTGGTGTAGAGCGTGACGAGCGCCGGGCGGCTCTCCAGCACGTCGCAGCCCTGGCTTTTGCGCATCTGACGAAAGGCGAGCGACTGGATGGGCCAGTGATAGAATTCGAGACCCAGATCAATCAGCGCAAAGTCGGAGCCAGCGAAATGGTTCGTCGCGATGTCGCCCCGAAAAATCGTCACGCGCTCGCCCTGTCGCCACTCGTATTGATTCGGCTCGCCGGGAACATGGAGGATGGTCAGCACTTCCGCCGGTGCGTTGGTCGGGTGCGCCTCGTAAATCGAAGTCCAATTACTGCTCGTAACGCTGACGGTGCTCTTCAGCGGCACTTCGCGCGCGAGCTGGCCAGGCGCGGTGAGCCGCAGCGTGGCGGTGAGGCTCGTGTTCTCCGCCGGAGCCACGGCGCGCAGTTCGCGCGCGAGCTTCTGGCCTTCGACAGCATCGTTGATGGGCACCGGCGCGGCGGCATGAGAGCCATGACCGAACGCCAAGGCCAGCAACGCGAACGCCACGACCACGGAGCGCGGGCTTTTAGCCCGCAGCAATGCTCCCATTTTGAAGGCGCAAGAACTTGCGGACGCCACCGGACGTTTCACGTTGCTGCGGGTTAAAAACCCGTGCTCCGGGGCGGCGGCGTTCGCCGCCGCTTCTGACTCGGAGGACATTTTCGGACTCGCCTTCATTTGCTCTCTTTGACGAGGGCCAGCGAAACAAGCTGCGCAATATCTTTCACGAAATGCGCCTTCATCGTCTTTCGCACTTCGTCGGGGACTTCGAGCCAATCGTTGCGGTTGCCTTCGGGGAGCAGCACGGTCGTCAGACCGGCACGCGCGGCGGCGAGAATTTTTTCCTTCACGCCACCCACTTTCAGCACGCGTCCGCGCAGGCTGATCTCGCCGGTCATCGCCACGTCCGAACGCACGAGCCGCTTCGTCAGCAACGACGTGAGCGCCACGGAGATGGTCGAACCGGCGCTCGGTCCGTCCTTCGGCGTCGCGCCCGCCGGGACGTGAATGTGAATGTCCGACTTGTCGTAATCCGTAAGATCGATGCCCAGCCGTTTGCTCTGGCTACGAATGAAACTCAACGCAGTCTGCGCGCTCTCCTTCATCACGTCGCCGAGCGAACCGGTGAGGATCAAAGCACCTTTGCCCGGCATCCGCGTGGCTTCGATGAAAAGAATTTCCCCGCCCACCGGCGTCCACGCGAGTCCCATCGCGATGCCGCACTCGGTGATTTTCTCCGCGACCTCCGAGGTGAACTCGGGATGGCCAAGGTACTTCTGCAACGACTCGGGCGTGATGGTGATGGACTTCGTCGCGCCGCGCGATGAAACCACTTTTCGCGCGACCTTTCGCATGAGCGAACCAATCTCGCGCTCCAACTGCCGCACGCCGGCTTCGTGGGTGTAGTCCTGAATGAGCTTCTTCAGCGTGGGGTCGGGGAACTTCACCTGGCTGCGCTTGAGACCGTGTTCCTCCAACTGACGCGGGACAAGATGCCGCTTGGCGATCTGGACTTTCTCGGGCGCGGTGTAACTCGGCAGGCGGATGATCTCCAACCGGTCGCGCAACGCCGCGTGAACCGGGTCCAGCCAGTTCGCCGTGGTGATGAACAGCACTTGCGAAAGATCGAAAGGCAGATCGAGGTAATGATCGCTGAACGTGTTGTTCTGCTGCGGGTCGAGCACTTCGAGAAGCGCTGCCGCCGGATCGCCGCGAAAGTCGGAGCCGATCTTGTCCAGTTCGTCGAGCAGGATGACGGGATTGCGCGACTCCACGCGGCGCAGGGTTTGAATGATGCGGCCCGGCATCGCGCCGACGTAGGTGCGGCGATGCCCGCGAATCTCCGCCTCGTCGCGCAAGCCGCCAAGCGCGATGCGTGCGAACTTGCGCCCGAGCGCATCCGCCACGCTTTTGCCGAGCGAGGTCTAGCCCACGCCGGGCGGACCGACGAGGCAGAGGATCGGCCCTTTCAAATTGTTCTTGAGCTTGATGACGGCGAGGTATTCCAGCAGCCGGTCTTTCACTTTCTCCAAGCCGTAGTGCTGCTCGTTCAGAATTTTTTCCGCCGTCCGCAAATCAATTTTGTCCTCCGTCTTCTTATTCCACGGGAGGTTCAGGAGCCAGTCGAGGTAGTTGCGCGCGATGGCGTATTCCGCGACGGCGGGCGGCATCTGCGAGAGACGGTCAATTTCCTTGAGCGCCACTTTCTGCGCGTCCTCGGGCAGCGGATTTTCTTCGAGTTGTTTGCGAAGGCTCGCGACCTCCGAGGCGGCGGGATCGCCCTCGCCGAGTTCGCGCTGGATGGCGCGCATCTGTTCGCGCAGGAAAAAGTCACGCTGCGTCTTCGCCATCGAACTCGACACGTCGTTCTGAATCTTCGTGCCGATCTGCACGACCTCCAGTTCGCGCTCAATCATCGGGCGCAATTGCTGAAGACGTTCTTTCACGTCCGTCGTTTCGAGCAGCCGCTGGCGGTCCTCGAGGCCGAGGTTCAAATTCGCCGCGATCAAATCACTCAACGGCCCGGGGGCCTCGGTGTTGACTGCCGCGACCTTCACCTGCTCGGGAATGGACGGCGAGAGCTTGATGATCTCGCGGAACTTCTGCGCCACGATGCGCGCCAGCGCGGTGACTTCGGGATGGTCCGCCGACTCGTCCTTCATCACCGAGAAGCGCGCGCGCAGGTAGGGCTTGCGCGCGGGGAAGTCGAGCAGCTTGATGCGCCACATGCCCTCGATGAGAATCCGGATCGTGTTGTCCGGGAACTTCAGCATCTTCAGCACGCGCGCGCCACAGCCGTACTCGAAGAGGTCGTCGGGCGAAGGCGATTGAATCTCCGGCTTGCGTTGCAGCACCAGGCCGATCAGGCGATCACCCTCGACCACGTCATCAATCAGCTTCGTGCTTTCCTCGCTCTCGACCAGCAAGGGCAGCACGATGCCGGGAAAAATCACCACGTCGGAAAGTCCGAGGATGGGCAGCGTGGTCGGGAGCTTGCGTGCGGCGCGGGTGATGGCGGTGTCGGAACTGCCGGTCGTTCCCCCTTGTCCGAGGATGTTGATCAACTCGGTGTCCGGTGTCAGCGCGTCGTCAATTGACATGTGAATGCGGCAACCCTTGAACCCGAACGAACCTCCTACTTCTTCTGGCCCGAATAAATCGCGACGCGCTTGGCTTGGGCGATCTCGCCCTGCGGCACGTCAATGCGCAAAAATCCGTTTTGGTAAGCTGCCTTGGCCTGACTTAAATCGTAACCCGGCGGGAGTTCAATCACGCTTTGAAAGGAACCGTAATTGATTTCCATGACGAGGAACTTGCACTTCGGTGCGCGGCAGCCGTCGGGACGATGGCCGGTGATGGTCAACCGGTTGCGCTCGACGGTCAGTTCCAAATCTTCTTTGCGCATCCCGGCCAGTTCGACCTTGATGACGAGCGCGTCCTCCGTGACGTAAACGTCGGTGTTGGGGACCCAGTGAGATTCGACAGTCTTGTCCCCGGTGCGGCCAGGACGCCAATTGTAGAGCGACGTGTTCACGATTCGAACTTTTGGTGCGGTTGCGGGGCGAAGCTATCCCACGCCTTTCGCGCGCGCAAGTTTGGGTTCATCTTAACTTCACGAAAACGCGCGGCGGTTCGCCTTTGCGCGCATGGTAAATGATTTCGGACTTGTTCCCGCCGGCCGCAGGCGAACTGCAACCGCAGCCCGACTTGCACCCGAATTGAAACTTCCGCCGCCGCACCCGTCCCCACACGAGCAACGCCGCCGCCGTGGCGACGATGATGAGCGCGAGAGGTTGCTGCCAGTCCATGCAGCGCGAACATAGCCACGAAGCGCGGGAGCGCAAGGGACGGAATTTTGCGCGGCGTGATGCGCCTGGTCAGGCCGCGTGGTGGGGCGAAACAGGGTCCTGCGCCTCCGGTTCAACGTGCGGAACCTTGGCCAGCACGCGGTCGAACTTCTCGCGTCTGCCGCGTGCGGCGCGCTCGCGGATGCAGCTGTCCGCATCAAGCACCGCGACCTTCTCGGCGAGAGCCCTGGCGATGAATTGGTCGAGCGGCACGCCATCGTCCTGCGCGAGAGACTGCGCGCGGCGGTGGAGCGATTCAGGAATGTTCACGTTCAGCGTGCTCATGGTGCGGAAAGAATACGCAGGAAAACGTCCGCAGGTGCAAGGGGTGGAGACCCGGGACGGGTGAGTTCATTTCTTCCATGTAAAAATGATGCCCATATGATCCTTGTGCCGGCGAATCCGAACCGGCCATAGATCGAAGACCAAGTCCTTCACCAAAAATCCCGCGACCGTTACCACCAACGCCAGCGCACTCCATTTCCACGGACTCATGACGACGGCGCGGCCAATCCCCGAGCCGAGCAGCACCAGACCCACGATGATGCCTGTGGCCCCGACCGTGGATTCCACGCACATGCACCGCGCTTTCCGGCGTGGACCTGATTGCTCTGCCCGGCGATTCCTCGCCACGAGCCAGAGATCCCGTATCAGACTTTGGAAGAGGAGCAAACCCGACGTGGCCAAAAGCAGTGTTCCCACGCCGGCCCGGCCCGGCAAGGAGGGGCCGACCAGCCAGACTCCCGCTCCCAAAATCGGAATCAGCGCGAGTTCAGTCCTCTCAGCGGCAGTCATATTGTTCCTTTCGGCTCAACGACCCAGGCTCAACGACGGCCCGTCGCCGTTCGCGCAGCGCAGGGTTGGCAGCAGAAGTGCCTGCGCGGTAACGTGCAGCGTGGCTTTCCCCGGCGGCTGGGTTTCTCATGAGTTTATGTCAGCAGAGCGCCGGGTTTGGGAAGGGTTTTCCGGGGCGAGGCGCACGCGTCGGACGCATCTGGTTCGGCGAGGCCGGGGGAAAAGCGGCGCCCAAGCGACCGCTTTTGGCGGGCCGTCATTTCAAGGGACATCCGCGTCATACACAAATCACGCCCGGTGCGGTGTCTATCAGGTGATGAAACGCAAATTGCTTATCGCCGGAGCGGTCGTGGTGGCGCTGTTCGTGGGCCTAATCCTCGTCCTGGGGCTGATGAAATCGTCGCAGCACGCGACGCGGAACTATTACCAAGTCTCGGCGACCTCGGATGGCCAACTGGTCGTGGAACCGCCCGCGCGGAATACCTCCGTGGTCATGTCGAAGGCGAGCGTGACGAATGCACCCGCGCGGTGAGTGCCCCCACCACACTTCGTCATTCGTCATTCGTGATTGGGAATTCCCCGCCAGGGGTCACACCCGGTCTTTGAAATATTCGATGGTGCGTTGCAAACCATCCTCCAGCTTCACCACGGGTTCCCACTTGAGGATCGTTTTCGCGCGGGTGATGTCGGGCTGACGTTGCTTGGGGTCATCTTGCGGCAGCGGCTTGTAGATGATTTTGCTCTTCGATCCCGTCAGGCGGATGATGCGTTCGGCGAATTCCAGAATGGTCAGCTCCTGCGGGTTGCCGATGTTCACGGGGTCGGAAGTGTTGCTCATCATCAGGCGATAAATGCCCTCGAGCAGATCAGAGCAGTAGCAAAAGCTGCGCGTCTGCTGGCCCTTGCCGAAGACGGTGAGCGGTTTCCCGGTCAGCGCCTGGCCCATGAAGGCCGGCACCACGCGGCCATCGCGCAGTCTCATGCGTGGGCCATAGGTGTTGAAGATGCGGACGATGCGCGTGTCAATTTTGTGTTCGCGATGATAGGCCATCGTCATCGCCTCGGCGAAACGCTTCGACTCGTCGTAGCATCCGCGCGGGCCGACGGTGTTAACGTTGCCCCAGTATTCTTCCTTTTGCGGATGCACCAGCGGGTCGCCGTAAATCTCCGACGTGCTGGCGATGAGGAAGCGCGCACCCTTCTGCCGCGCGAGTCCGAGCGCCTTGTGCGTGCCGAGCGAACCGACCTTCAATGTCTGAATCGGGAGTTCGAGGTAATCAATCGGCGACGCGGGCGACGCGAAGTGCCAGACGTAATCCACCGCTTCGTGGAGGAAGATGAACTCGGTGACGTCCTGCTGGATGAATTTGAAATTCGGATTGCCGCCGAGGTGTTCGATGTTCTCGACGGAGCCGGTGACGAAGTTATCAATGCCGATGACCTTGTGCCCGCGCGCGATGAGCAGGTCAGTGAGATGCGAGCCGAGGAAGCCCGCCGCGCCGGTGATGACACTGATGGGCTGGGAGGATTTCGTTTTGGCCGCGGCCGGGCGGTTCGAGATTTTTTGTGATGTCGGCTTGCGCTGCACTTTCGTCATGGGCGCGAGACTAACGAGACGGACGGGGAAATTCCAAAATACAAATTCCAAAACTCAAAAAGCTCCTCACGCCAAGTCCGCAAAGGACGCAAAGAGGAAAGCTGCGATGGCCAACTTTTGAGCTAGCGGCCAGTCCACGATCCGAAAGCGGCGCTAAAGCGACCGCACTCCAA
>JAYVQC010000046.1:0-10527 GCA_043757045.1 Akkermansia sp.
TTCTTATGGTGGCACGCCGCAATCCAGTGTTGCTTACAATGGTCTTCAAGCAGCGGGCGGCATCTACTTATGGGCGCGCGAATTTTCCGCCGTATTTCCAATTTCCCCGACCTTCGGCTCGTTCTCTATGATCCCCAAGCCAAGCTCGTCGTTCGATGTATCACTTTCGCAAGTTGGAACGCTGCCTACCGGTGCCGACGCGTTGCTGTTTCAGAGCTACGGAGATTTCCCGCTCGTGGCGGCCAATTTTCAGTTCCGGTTTGGCAGCACTTTGTTGCCAGTCGAACTCGTGTCCCAAGCCGGTCCGGTGTCCTCGTGGCGTGCCAGCCTGGCCGGTTTAGGAGGACAAACGGACGAACTCAGAATTGGATTTTCCGGCCCGGACTTTGTGGGCTTCCATCGCTTCGACAATTTGCATTTCACCACGATCCCCGAACCCGGCACCTGGGCGTTGCTCGCGCTGGGCGGGGCGCTGCTCTGGGGCGGCACACGGCGCCGCAGGAAATGAACGCGCGCACCTTCATCACCTTGGCCAGCCTCGCCGCGTGCTGCGGTTTTGGGCAGGGAACTTTTGTGAACCTGAACTTCGAGTCGGCGGTCATTGTTCCCATTACGGGTGATCCGCGAAACCGGGTTCAGTTTGGCCCGACTTTTTTCGGCTGGACGGCGTATTACAATGCCACCCCGTTGTCATCTACTACCCCGGTAAATTACAACAGCGTGAATCTGGGCACGAGCACGCTTGGGATCATCAATCAGCAAACGTTCGACATCAGCCCCATCTTTAATTACACGGCCATTTTGCAGGGGGGCTTTGGCACGGGCCAACTCACTCCGGAAGTATCGCTGGCCCAGACCGGGCTTATTCCCGCAGGAACTCTGTCGCTCCATTTTTACGGGCGAAGCGAATTTGGCAATCTTTTCCGGGTTAGCTTGGGCGGGCAGTTGCTGACGCCCGTGATGATGCAAGATTTTGGCAGTTACCAGCAATATGGAGCGAACATCCCTGCCATCGCCGGGCAGACCGCCGAACTCCGCTTCACTCAAGGCAATGGTCCCACCGGTTATGGAGACTCTTACCTCGATGAAATTTCCTTCTCGCCGGTCCCCGTTCCCGAACCGGGGACATGGGCCTTGCTCGGGCTGGGCGGTGCGCTGCTCTGGGGCGGCGTACGGCGGCGCAGGCCATGAACGCGTCGCGGACCAACTGCGCTCAGGCCGGGGATCACGCCAGGGCCAGACCGGGCGCGATGTCGGCGTCCAGGTCGGTGGCGGGCTGGCCGTGGCGTAGTTTTCTTTCGGCGAGAATGGCGATCATGGCGGCGTTGTCCGTGCAAAGGCTGCGGTCGGCGACGCGGAGTTGGAGGCCGCGCGTGGCGCAGGCTTTGGCCAGTTCTGCACGCAACGAGCGGTTCGCCGTGACGCCGCCGGAAGCGGTCACGCAGCGCACAGACAACCGCTCCGCCGCGCGCATGGTTTTCGTCACCAGCACTTCGATGATCGCGGCCTGCACGCTGGCGCAGAGATCGCGGAGCGCCTGCGGTTCATCCAGCAGGGCTGGGTGGTCGCGCAGGAAGTAGCGCACGGACGTTTTCAACCCACTGAAGCTGAAGTCGTCGTCCGCGTCGTGCATCTTCGGGCGCGGGAACTTGAACCGCTTGGCGTCGCCGCCTTCCGCGAGCTTGTCCATTTGCGGGCCGCCAGGATACGGCAGGCCGATGAGCTTCGCGGTTTTGTCGAAGCATTCGCCCGCCGCGTCATCAATCGTCCCGCCGAGCACGCGATGCCGCAGCTCCGCTTCGACGTGGACGAGCAGGGTGTGGCCGCCGCTGACGATGAGCGAGACGTTCGGCTCGAATGAATCGAACTGCGCACGCAGCGGCTCACCGCCAATCCACGGCGAGTAGAGATGTGCCTCGTGGTGGTTGATGCCGACGAATGGTTTACCGAGCGCGAAGGCCATCGTCTGCGCGGCGCGCAGTCCGATCATCAGTGCGGCGGGCAGGCCGGGACCCTGGGTGGCGGCGAGGGCGTTCAACTCCCCCGCGCTCACGCCGGCCGCGCGCAACGCGGCCTCGGTCACGGGCTGGAGATTTTTCAGATGCTCGCGGGTGGCGAGTTCGGGAACCACGCCGCCGTACTCGGCGTGGAGTTTGATTTGCGAGGAGACGACGTTCGACAGGACGCGCCCGTCGCGCACCACGGCGGCGCTGGTTTCGTCGCAGGAAGTTTCGAGGGCGAGGAGGAGCACGAGAGCGAAGGCGGCTAGCGCGCCTTCGCTCGCACGGGATTGCGTCCCACGCTTACGACTTGCGCCCCGTTCACAATGCGAAAGCCGCCCGCCGCCTGCACGACCAGAAACTCGGTGCTGTTCGGGAAGAAAAACAAATGGTCGGCGGTGGCCACCGTCAATGAGCGCCCGTCGGAAAGCGCGATGTCAAAAGGCTTGAAGGGAGCCGCGTCGCGCAGTTCGCGCAAAGTTTTGATGCTCATAGCAAGTTCAAGGCTGTGAACAAAAAGATTACCGCAACGCCACCTTGTCGCCTGTCTTGGGCGGAACTTTCTCGCCGTTGCGCTTGGTGTACACCGAGAGCCCCTTGAGCAAATCCATGGCGCGGTCGAGTTGTACGTCGCGGGCCTTCTGCACGCGCTCGCGGAGTTTCTCGTCGAGGTTGTCCAGGCTGCCGGGCTGCCGTTTGTAGAAGAGGTCCAACTCCTCCTCGTCGGTCATCGGCACGATGATGTCGGGCGTGATGCCCTTCTCGTGGATGACCTTGTGGCTGGGCGTGTAATACTTTGCCGTGGTCAGGCGCAGCGCGTCACCGCCCGGCAACGGCAGGATGCTCTGCACAGAACCTTTGCCGAACGTCTGCTCGCCGACAATCACGGCCTTGCATTTGCCGGTCGTGGTCAAATCCTGCAAGGCGCCCGAGACAATTTCCGAGGCGCTGGCGCTGCCGCCGTTGACGAGCACGACCATCGGCAAGTTGAGGTGCGGGTTGCGTGCGCTCGCTTTGTAGGTCGAGGCCGGCGTGGTGCCGCGGCCTTCGGTGGAGACGATGAGCGTATTCTTCGGGACAAATTTCTCGACAATCTTCACTGCGGAATCGAGGAGTCCGCCGGGGTTGCCGCGCAAGTCCAGGACCAGCGCCTGCATGCCTTTCTTCTCCAGCTTGCGCAGCGCGTCCTCGAAATCCTCGGCCGTCTGCTCACCAAACTGCGTGATGTGGATGTAGCCGATCTTGTTCTCGGGGAGCGGGAACTCCCGATGGCCGGCGCTGTCCTTCACGGTGTCCACTTTGATCTCGGCGCGGGTCAGCGCGTAGTTCGTGAGGATGCCGGTCGCGGGACGAAGCACGGTGATTTCGACTTTTGATCCCGGTTCGCCGCGCAGCCGTTTCACCGCGTCCTGCATGGAAAGTTTCTCCGTGGTGCGCCCGTCAATCCTGATGATGCGGTCCCCGGAGAGGATGCCCGCGCGGAAACCCGGCGTGTCCTCCATCGGCGAGACGACGGTGAGTTGACCGTCTTTCGTGGGCTGGATGACGATGCCCACGCCGCCGAATGCGCCTTGCGTGTCCTTCTTCAGCTCCTCGTATTTCGACAGCTCCATGTATTCGCTGTGCGGGTCGAGCGTGCTGAGCATGCCCTTCATCGCGCCCTGGATGAGGTCCTGGTAAGTGATCTTTTCGCCGTCCACGTAATCCTGGCGGACGCGTTCGAGGACGGTGGTGAAGAGCTTGAGGTTCGGATACGGGTCTTCGCGTTCCGCCGCGTGGACGTTCTGTCGATAGACCTGCGCGCCGATGAAGAGGTTGACCGCGAGCGCCGTGAGCAACAGGCCGTAGGAAAACTTTCTTTTCATAAAAATTGTAGCGGCAAAGTAGGCGTGTGAATGCGGAATGGCAAGGAACTGAACAGGGCCGGTCGTGAAATCATTTCCCGTCGCCATTACCGCAACAGCGATTCAATAAACGGCAAATCCCCCGGCACCGTCACCTTCGGATTCGGCTGGCGGCTCTCCACCAGCCGCACCGGCTGCCCGATCAATTCACACGCCGCCGTATCGTCCGTGAGGTTCAGCCCCCGCTCACGCGCCGCCGCTATGGCCTGCCGGATGACCGCCACCCGAAACGCCTGCGGCGTCTGCACCGACCAGAGCTTCGCGCGATCCACTGTGCTCGTAATGGTCGCGCCATCGTCCGACTGCTTGATCGTGTCCGTGACGCGTTGCGCTGCCACCGCCGCGCCGGTCAACCGGGCGGCTTCAAGAATGTCTGCGATCAACTCCTGCGCTACGCACGGGCGCGCGCCATCGTGAATCGCCACCACCTCCGCGCACGCGCTCAGCGCCAGCAATCCGTTCCACACCGAGTCCTGCCGCGCCGCGCCGCCCACGGTCAGCCGAAAGGGCTTCTGCAATTTCAACCCGGTGGCGATTTCCTGAAAAGCCGGCTCCATTCCCGCGCGCACCACGAGCACGATTTCCTCCAAGCCCGGCGCGGCATCAAACCTCGCCCAGGTGTGCGCGACGACGGGACGGCCCGCGACTTCGAGGAACAACTTGTCGCAATCCGGTCCCATGCGCGTGCCGCGTCCGGCGGCGACGATGATGGCGCTGTGCATGAAGTCCAAAGTCCGCAGTCCAAAGTGCAAAGTCGAGACGGCAGTGCGGTGCATACCAACCTTGGAACTTCCCTTGCGCTTCGGCGCGAACCTGTTTCCATTTCCCCGCTGCGTTCGTAGCTCAATTGGATAGAGCTTCTGACTTCGGATCAGATGGTTGCAGGTTCAAGTCCTGCCGGACGCACCACTTCTCCACGCCCGCCGCATCTGGACAGATTCACGGGACACGTCCGATTTTTTGACAGCCCTTGGCTGCTTCGGCCACGCCGGATTTGGCGTCATCACCTGCCAGATGTCTCCGCGCGCATGTCAGCACCAGACTACAGCCATTGCCATGTTTAGCCGGGTTTGCGGTTTCTAAAATCCAGCAACAAAGTCGGCCTCGCCCACCCCCATTCCACTGGCACGCAAGCTGCGAAAGCGTCGCGTGATGACAGGTAGCGCCACTTTCAAGTCTTCGGTGACCACGCGGAATTTCCGCCGGTCGCGCGCCTCATGATCCGATTTCAGAAGATTCCATTATGAAACATTCCCCCGCTATGAATTCAGAAAATCCGCCCGAGCCGCGACAGACGTTGTGGCAGCAGTTGAAAGGCAAAAACATCTCCTACTTCACCATCCCGCTGCTCGTCATGGCGACGGTTGTGGAGTTCGTCATTTTGGCGACGGGCTGGAAATACCAGCAGGCCGTCTGCTTGCCGCAGGGCATGGGCGTGACGTTCTTCGGCATCGGGCCGATTGGCGCGACTATTCTCGCGGTCGAGCTGCTCAAGCTGCCGTTGGCCATCTGGACCGCGTCGCGCACCGGCTGGGCCAAGGGCGTGATGATGGTGTGCGGTCTGCCGCTCATTTGTTTGCTGACCTTCCAACTCGTGAAAGACATGGCGGTGTACGAAATGGGCGCGGCCATGAAGCCTGCGAGCGAGCACCTCGAAAAGGCGGCGGCGGAAGAAGTGAAAATCGTCCAGCTCAACGCCGAGTTGGGAAATCAGCTCAAGGACGACAACGCCGTCAAAGCCACCATCGAAGAATTGAAGTCCGACCGCGACCGCAAGCTCGCCGAGCTGACCGCGAACCAGGCCAAGGCGAAAGCCGAGCTTGAAGAATCACTCAAGCGCAACGACGCCTCGCGCACTGATGCCATCACGCTCACGGATTATCAGAAGAAGGAACTCTCCGAAGTGGAAGCCCGGCAGGCGAAGCTCATCCAGCAGTTCACCGCCGACACCGAGCAACTGACGAAAGCCATTGCCGAATTGCGCGCGCGCCGTGAAGTGGAGTTGTCCCGCGCCACCACTTGGAACGCCGAGGAAGCCCGCATCGAAAACGCCTTCAAGGCGAAGATGTCCGAATACACCAACAAGAAGACGGCCTACGAAAAAGACTTGGCGGAGTACGAAGGCGCGAATTTTCTCCGTCGCCAGATCATGAAGGAACCCGTGAATCCCGGCGTGCCGCCGGAGCGCGAGGTGAACAAGATTCTCAAGCCCACGTTGGTGGCGGAACTTGAGTCGCAGATCAAAACGAAGGAAACCGAACTGGTCGCCGTGAGCAACAAGCGCCGCGAAAGCGTGGCCCAGGTGGACACGGACGCGCGCAAGTTGCGCGAGGATTTCGACCGCCGCTCCGGCAGCAAGCGCGAGGAGACGGACCGCAAGCGCGAGGAAGTGCTGGCCGCCCTGGCGTTGCTGGTGAAGACCGGCGCGGCGCAGGCGACGGAGATGGATCAAGCCTTCACGGCGGCGGCGCAGAAGGAGCAGAACATGCTCAACGCCCAGCGCCCGGTTGAGACGGTGCGCGCGGAACTCGACGCCAGCCGCAAGTCGGCGGACACCCACTACGAGGCGCGCGAGGCGGCGATTCGCGACACGCAGGTGCATCGTATCGCGACCACGGTGGAAATCGTGCGTGGCCTGTTTCTCGGCGAACGTCCCCTGTCCATCACGGCCTCGGCCAAAGAGCGCGGCGACATTCTCACCGACCAGATCAGCATGGTCCGCATCTGGGTTTATCCGGTGCTCGCGTTCATCGTGGCGTTCTTGCCGACGTTCATGGTCGAGCTGGGTTTCTCCACGCTCTTCAAGCCGGAGCGGCTGCGTCCGGCGCATCGCCTTGGTTTCTTTGGTCGCGGTTTGCACTGGCTCTACATCCGTGCGGGGCGTCAGAAGATTTCGCGCGCTGAACGTCTCGCCAGCGAAGCCACGGCGCAAATCGCCGCGCGCGACCGTGCTCTGGCTTCCGCGAACGCCGCTGCGGAAAAAGCATTGTTGGCGAAGGACGCCGAGTTGCACGCCACGCACGAGGCGCTCGTCGCCGCCGAGACGCAGCACGAGGAGCAGTTGCAATACAACCAGTCCGAGCACGAGCAGGAATTGAAGGAGAAGGAGGAGGGGTGGGTCGGGAAATTCTCCGGCATGGCCGACTCGCTCAACCGCGCCATCATCGAGAAGGACGAGCTGCGCGATTTGCAGAAGTCGGAGATCGAGCGCCAGATTCAGATGCGCCAGAACGCGTGGTCGGAGCGCCTGACGAACTTGCGTCAGGAACTCGACACGCAGCGCACCTCCGCCGAAACGGAACGCACCGCCCTGATGCAAGAACATCACAAGAAGTTGCTCGAAGTTTCCGAGGACGCGAAGACGCAGGTCATTCAACTCCGCCGCCAGATCGCGGACGCGGAACTGGCCGGTGTGGAAGCCAACGCGAAATTATCGCACGACTGGAAGGAAGCCTTGCACGCCCGCGACACGGTGGAAGCGCAGTTGAAACATCAGGCCGAATCGTCTTCCCGTCAGTTGGCGCAGGCCAAGGACGACGCGACGCGCGAACAGGAAAAGACGGCGCGTGTGGAACAGCATCGTTTGGAACGTCAACGTCTGGAGCACGAGAAAGCGTTGCGCCAGAAGGACGACGATTTCTCGCACCGCCTGCAACAGCGCGAACAGGAACTCGCCCTCATCTCCGATGCCCGTGTGGCCGAGGAAAAGAGCAAAGTGGAACAGGATTCACGCCGTCGTGAGGCGGAACTGGAACGCCAGATGGAAGCCCGCGCCCGCGACGTGGACGCGCGCCGGAGCCAGGAATTGCAGCAGCGCGATGAGGCCGCACAAGCCCGCCTCAAGCAGCGGGAGCAGCAGTTGCAATCGCAGGCGGAAGTCCGGCTCGCCGAGACGCAGGCGCAGGCCGAACAGGATTTGCGCCGTCGTGAACTCGAACTGGAACGCCAGCTCGACACGCAAGCCCGCGAGACCGAGGCGCGTCTGCGCGAGGAAGTGCAGCAGAAGGAACTGGCCTTCCACGCCAAGCTCAAACAGCGCGAGCAGGATTTAATCACCAAAGCCGCCGCGCGCGAAACCGAGTTGCAGAACCAGTGGGCCGCAGATTTGCGCGCCCGCGAGGAGCAAGCCGAGCAGCAGGCCGCGTCACGCGTGCGCGCGGTCGAGGCGCGTCTCAGCCACGAGGCCCAGCAGCAGGAGGAAATTTTCCAAATCAAGCTGCGCCAGCGCGAACAGCAATGGCAGGCACAGTTCGACGCGCGTCAGGCGGAAATGAAGGCGCAGTCCGAGCAGACCTTGCACGAGCGTGAGCAGGAAGCGCAGCGTGCCGCCGAAGCCACCGCCCGCGCCACCGAATCGCGCTGGCTGACCGAAGTGCAGCAGAAGGAAGAACTCTTCCAGGCGAAGTCGCGCCAGCGTGACCAGCACTGGCAGTCGAAGCTCGACAACATCCGCACCGAGTTGCAGGCGCAGACCGAACAGGATTTGCGCCGCCGCGAGACGGAAGCCAACGAGGCGCGTCAACGTGCATTGCGTGAATTGGAAACGCAGTTGCGCCAGGAAATGCAATTGAAGGAAGAAATGTTCCTGGCCGAGAGCAAGCAGCGTGAGCAGGCTCTGACCGATCAGTTGAACTCGCAAATCGAAGCGCACCAGACAACCGAGAAAAATTGGGAATCCGAACTGGGCCTGATGCGCGGCAACATCGAGGCGCTGCTCGTCCGCACCGAGAAGGAACGCGACGAGGCGCGGAAGTCCGCGTCCGAAGGCGTGCGCCAAGTGCAGGACATGGAAAAGAAATTGTCCGAAGCGTCCTCGCTGCTCTCCGGCTGGAAGACCGGAAAAGGTTCCAACGGCAGCCGCACCGGCAAAGATTCCTTTCAAGTCGCCCGTGGCGGGCTGGGTGTGACGGCTGAAGAATAAACGGATTTGATTTCAGCAAAATCACGGAGCGCCGGTTTTCCAACCGGCGCTCTTTTGCTTTGGAGGGATAACCGGCCTGTGCCGCCGGGCTACCAGCCGGACGTTGGTCTTACCCAGAGATACCCTCTCTCAGTCCACCCTTTTTCAGACCGGCTCTCAACTCACGCTCCAGCAAAAAGGTCCGGCCCTTCCTCTTTCAAAACGACGTATTTTGACTGAACTGGAATCTCGAATGCGCCGGCCGCGCGCAGTGCATCGGCGGAGAGCGTGGGGCCGGAACAAATTTTCTCCAGCAACTTGGCTTGCGCGGGTTCGAGATCCACGAGCCAGCCGAGGACGTTCAGGACGTTGATCAGTTCGGTGGTGTATTCGGCGAGCCAGTGGTCGGGCTGGATTTTGCCCAAGGGTGAAGGCTCGCGGCGGTCGCCGATGATGGGGCGCGCGCGGTTTTTCTTCCGGTAGCTGAACCATTGCAGCAGGACTTGCTTGCCGGAGACTTCGTAGTTCCACACGCCCGGCTCCACGTTCTCCACGTAGCCGGTTCCGATCAGCAGGCGCTTCTTGGCCGCGTCGTAATGGATCGTGTCGGGCATGGCGGCGGGTTCCTGGGGAATCGCGCCGGCCTTGGGAATGTTGGGTCGCCGGGCCGCCGGCAGTCGCGGCGGTTGGGCGGGGCGGCCACGCGCCGGATCGGTCATGCGTTCGCCGAAAGTGTGGAGCCAGATAATGGTGCGGCCCAGTTCGACGGACTCGGCGAATGTTTTCCGATCGGCGGTGAGCGGGATGCGGAGTCCGGGCGTGGAGAGGTCGTCCTGGAAGCGCGCGGTGAAGGCCGGATGCGCGGCGGTCGCGGCGAGGTAGGCCACCACGTCTTCGGCGCTGACCTCGGTTCCATATTTTTGAGTCAGATGGGTGAGCAACCTCGGCTGCACGTTCGGGTCGCTGGCTTTCGTGTCGCGCCAGAGCGGGAAGACGCGACCGCCAAAGGAACCTTTGTAGTGATGAAGGTCGGGAATGAATCCCGTGAACGTCAGGGCAGGCCCGGCTGTGGGTGACTCCTCAGTGAACGCAGTCAAAAAAATCTGTCGCTCTGAACGCACGGCCCACAGTTCTGGGTTCGGTCGATTGATCACGCGATTGTCCGGGATGATCCACTGCCGGTCGAACGAGCGAAAGCCGTAGCGCACTGGCGGTGGGCACGCGCCGTGTTCATCGGCGATGGGCGTCGGTCGCGGCTCGAACCCCACGAGCGCAATGGCAACGACGCGCTTCGTGTGCCGGTCGCCGAGTCCGGCCTTCAGCACATGCGGATGAAAGAGCGTCTCCTTCTCGGCGGCGGGCGCATGAATGAGTTTTTGCCAGCGCCGCTGCAACGAGTCCGCGTCGGGCGCGATGATCCAGGTGCGGCCCGGCATCACGCCGGAGCCGTTGTAAATGAAGAAATCTTCCAGCGCGGGAAACGTCGCCCACGCGCCCGTCGAGGCGGGCAGGAAGGGCGCGCGCCAGTCCGTTGGGCAATCCACCCAGGCTTTGCCGCCGATGGTGAGCTTGCCGAGCGCCGCGAATTTTTCGGTGCGAGGCCCGGACGGGAGTGATTGAAAGCGAACCTTCGCCGGGATTGCTTTGGTAGCGGCGTCTCGGCAGAGCGCCGCACTATTCTCGTCAATTCCCAGTTGGCGGCGCTCTGCCGAGACGCCGCTAC
>JAYVQC010000047.1:0-35914 GCA_043757045.1 Akkermansia sp.
CGGGTTCGGTGGGGGAGAAACAATCTTCCGCCACGGCGAAGCGCGAAACGGCGATTCTCGCGGGCGGCTGCTTCTGGGGCATGGAGGAAATCCTCCGCAAGATTCCCGGCGTGCTCGACACCAAGGTCGGTTACACCGGCGGCTCCGTGCCGAACCCGACTTACAAACTCATCTGCACCGGCATCACCGGCCACGCGGAGGCGGTGCAAATTCATTTCGATCCGGCCAAGATCAGCTACGAGCAAATCCTCGGCTACTTCTTCCGCCTGCACGATCCCACGACGCTGAACCGCCAGCACAATGATCGCGGCACGCAGTATCGCTCGGCAATTTTCTACAACAGCGACGAGCAGAAGGCCGTGGCCACGCGCGTGAAGGCGAGCGTGGACAAGTCCGGCAAGTGGAAGCAGCCCGTCGTCACCGAGATCACGAAAGCGTCCGAGTTCTATGTCGGCGAAGATTATCACCAGAAGTATCTGGTGAAGAATCCCGGCGGCTACAACTGCCATGTCCTGCGGGACTGACCCCGGGCCGGCGGTTCAGTTGGTGGTGGTGCTAATGCCGGCGGAAGCTTTCAGCGCGGCCACATGGAAGTCCGCGTAGAGAACGTTCTTGCCGAAGCCGTTGGCGTGGAAGTTTTCGTAATCGTACATCAGGAAGGCGTCCGTCAGCGAGTTGTTGCTGCGGCGCGGGCTGTCCACCGGACGTCCGCCATACCAGTTGTTCCACTCGTAGCTCGCACCGTTTTGCTCAAAGCGTTTCACGCGATCCGACGGGCAGCGGAAGATGCTGTTGTTCTGCGGCAGGCTGTTCGAGTTGTAGCCAACTTGTTGCGCCAGCAAATCACAGATGCGCGGGAGCGGGGGCGTGCTGGGTGCGCTGGGCAGGAACTCGGCCTCCGGCAGCTTGCCGTCGTTCTCATCGGCATACATCCGCACGGCCAGGCCGAGCTGCTTGAGGTTGTTGATGCACGCGATGCCCTTGGCCTTCTCCTTGGAACTGGCCAGGGCGGGGAGCAGGAGCGAGGCGATGATCGCGATGATGGCGATGACGACGAGCAGTTCAATCAGCGTGAAGCCGCCGCGTTTCGGTTGGGTTGAAAAGTTCATGGGCAAATTCTTTTTTTAAATCAACGAGGTCCGCCACCACCCGGGCCTCCACCGCCGCCACCGGGACCGCCGCCGCCACGACCACCACCAGGACCACCGCCCCGGCGCTGGCCCTGTTGCGCGCGCTGCTCCGGCGTGGAGTTCATCACGCGGTCGCGCATCATCTTGTTCATCGCGGCGGAGTTCTGGCTGGTGAAGCGGTCGCGCATCTGGTCGGGGGTCAGGTTCTGCATGTCGCGCATAGCGACCTCGCGTTCTTGCTGGGCCTGCTCGTATTTCTGTCGCGCGTCGGACGGCAGGGCTTCGCGCAGGGCCAGTTCTTGCGCCTCGCGTTGGGCGCGCATCTCGTCGCGCTGGGCATCGGTCATGTCGAAGCCGCCGAAACCACCCCGGGCCGGACGGTTCGTGCCGCCGTCTTGAACGCGCGGGCGGTCACGATCTCCGCCGCGATCAAATCCGAAGCCGCCTTGCAGCGCATAGACCGCGATCCATTCGCGCTTCGCGGCCTTGGCCAGTTTCGCCACGGCTGGTTCGACCGGCACTTTATCCAAGGTCAGCGTCACGATCTCTTTCACGCCGTCCTCGGGCACGACGCGAGTTTGCGCGAAACGGGTGAAGGCCAGCGCGGCGAAGTCCACGGTCTTGCCCGCGAGGTTCAACGAGACGAGACCGTTGCCGCCCGCCTGGGCCGGAGCGCCGGGGATGGTGAAACCGAACATCCCGCCGCCGGGTCCGCCCGGCCCGCCGAAACCACCCAAGCCACCAAAGCCTCCGCCCGCGCGACCGGCGAGATTGATCCAGCCATGCGTCGCAGGCTCTACTTCACCGCGCAGGGATTGCTCGAGTCGTTTGAGCGAGGCTCCGCCCGTGTAGAGCGCGTAAAATAAAACTGAGCGCGACTGGGCTTGGGCGCTGACGATCCGCAGCGCCTCCTCCAGCGGCATGTTCACGACCTTGAGCGTGATCTTGCCCTGCACTTCTTGGTGGACATGGATGTCCTCCCAAGTCTGCCATGCCATTTTTTTCACCACCTTGCGCACTTCCATCTCGCGCACGTCGAAGGTCACGAGGTTTTGGTGCGCGCGCCAGGCAAAGCGCGCGGCATAGCCGAGCACGGCCAGCACCAGCAGCGTCCAGAGCAATTGCGAACGGCGGTTCGGTCCGCGTTTTGAGGAATGAGTTTCGTGTTTCACAATATGTCCTGCACCTGAACATGCGCGGAGCGGCGGGTGAATCCGCCAGCTATTCAAGGTGCGATTTGGCCGGGGAGGCCTGGTGGCGCAGGAGCACAGTCCAGAGCACCAGTTCGCTCAAGGGCGGGCGAGCCGGAAGAACTGCGTCGCGCTCGCCGGCCGTGTGACGTTGTTCATCGCGTTGCTGAGCATCGAATTGGTCGCCGCAATGTTTGCCCAGGCGATGGGCGGGGTCAGGTTGGTCGTCGTTTGCAGCGTGAAACCGGCGGGCGACGCGGGCCACGACACCACGACATTTGATCCGCTCAAGCCCGCGGCCAGCTTCACCGGCGAAAAATCAAAGGCCAGCGCGTAAGTCTCGGAACTGGCCAGCGCGCTGCCGCGCTTGAGCACCTGCAAGTCATAGCGGCCCGCCGTCAATTTCGGCACGAAGAGATGTTCCACATTGTCCACGCTGCTCGTCGAGCAGGTCACGAGGGTGTTGCTCGTGGTCTCGTAGAGGAACAAATCCAGGTTGGTCAGCGTCCCGGCACCTTTCTTCCAGACCAGCGTGGCGGTGGCGGAATGCGCGGCGCTGTTCGTCGGCAGTTCAAAATAATAATGCGCCACGCGGTCGTTCAGCGTCGTGCTCTGGAGGGTGCTAAGGTCCCATCCGCGCGGAGACGCGACGGTGTTCGTCGCGCCAGTGGGCGGATGCGCGGCGTTCGAGGCCACGCTGTTGGTGGCGCTGGCGGTGTGACGCTGTCCGCGCAACTGGAGATCGGAATTATACATGTTCAGCACGCCGGCCCCGTAGCGCGCGTCGAGCGGACGCCGGAAACCATTCGTCCAGTTCGTCATCTTCACCGCGCCGTTGAGCAGCAGCGCCTTGATCACCGTCGAGTTCGTCGCGAGGACGGCGGTGTTGGAGCCGCCATCATTTTGCGCCGCCGCCTGCAGGAGCAGCGCGGCCGCGCCCGCGACTTGCGGCGTGCTGAAACTTGAGCAGCAGGAATGCGGCGCGACCAGATCGGGCTTCGCGCGCCCGTCCGACGTGGGACCGACGCTCGACTGTCCGCTGCCCGAAATGATCCCGACGGCAATACCGTTGTAGGCGGAACCGGGCGAAGGCGGTGGAATTTCCGGCGCGTTTTGCGTCCCCGAGACGAACAGCACGTTGAACCGCGCGGCATAGGCGTCATAGACCGTGTCGTAGGAGATGTTGCTGATGAAACTTTGATTCACCACCTGTGCGCGCGTGGCGACCTGCGGCACGATAACATTGTTGATGAAATGCCCGGCCTCGTAGTTGTCCACCCGCGCCACGCCCGTCGCGACGCCCGGTCCGAAGACGGAATAGAAGTAAGTGGCCACGCCGCCCGCGTGCGAGGAGATGGTACCGACGGTGTTCGGAAAATTCGTGGCCGTGCCCAGATCGGAAATCCAGGTGAAGAGCGGGCCGGCGTTATACCCCGGGTCCACCTGCCAGGCGTTTGGCGCTTCCGAACCTTCGGGCTGCGCCACATTGATGCCCTGCCCGGTAATCGTCGGCCGCTCGCGGCGCATCGCCACGAGGCCGGTGGTCTCAAGGTCGTTTGCCAGGACGGATGTGCTGGACAAAACCAGCGTCAAAAAAACAGCGACGCGGAATTTGGAAAAAGCTTTGGTCTGCATTTTTCAACCTAGTGGGAAAGCCACATATTTCAAAGAGTTCCCCACCCGCAAATTTTTGCACTTCAATCGTAGCGCAGCGCCTGAATCGGACTCAGCTTCGCCGCCTTGATCGCGGGCAGCAGCCCCGCCAGCACTCCGACCGCCGCGCTGGAGATGAAGGCCAGCGCCATCGCGTTCACCGTGATGACCGGCGTGTTTTCCGTGGGCGAGAGAATGACCAGCAGTTGAATCAGCGCCGAGGACGCGGCCAGTCCGGCGAGTCCGCCCAGCACCGCGATGACCATGCTCTCGACGATGATCTGCGTGAACACACTGCTGTCCGTCGCGCCGATGGCCTTGCGAATGCCAATCTCCCGCACGCGCTCGGTGATGCTCGCGAGCATGATGTTCATGATTCCAATGCCGCCGACGAGCAGGCTGATTGCCGAGATGATGCCGCCACTCAACCGGGCATCGCGAATGTTCGTGTTAATCTGCTCGGCCCACTCTTCCTGCGTGCGGAACGCGAAGTCCTCAATGCCGCGATGCGTTTGCAGCATCACGTTGCGCGCCTGCTGCAAGGCCGGTTCCAGCTTGTCCATGCTCTCCACCTTGATCCACATCTGCGTCAGGCGCGGGTCGGGCGCACCGTTGGTGCCGCTCGCGGAACGGAACTTCACCCACATCGTCTGCAGCGGGATATACACGGTGTTGTTCTTCATGCGATACACGAAGCCGCTCATGCCGCTGCCGCGCGTGCCCCAGCCTCGGCTGCGCTCGGGTCCAGTCTGCTTCACGGGATTGTTCTTGTCGTACTCGCGGAGCTTGCGGTCCATCTCGCTCTCGTAGTGCTTGAACATCCCGATGATGGTGAAGGGCTGGCCGTTGACACTGATCAATTCGCCCACGGGAATAACCTCGCGGCCCAGTTGCTCAGGCGAGCCGAACAATTGATCCCGCACGGCGGTGCCAATCACGCAGACGCTGGCGGCGTTCTCATCGTCGATGTCGTTGAACATGCGTCCGTGCTCGACGACGTGCTGGTTCATCTCCAGAGCGTTCGGCCAGGTGCCCATGAAGTTCCACGTCTGCAACGCCTGGCTGCCGCGCGTGACCATCCCGCGATTCAACCGCATCTCGGGACTGATGCTCTTGATCAGCGGCGCGCTGGCGCGCAACGCGTACACGTCGTTGATGGTGTTGCCAACGGACTGATCGGCGAGATGCAACTGCTCGGGCGGAATCTCCTGCTCCTCCACACGCACCTTTTCCACGCCGCCAATTTCAATCAACGCGGCGCGCAAACCGTTCTCCATCCCTTTCACGAGCGCGGACATCGCCACGAGGCTCGCCACGCCGAGCACGATGCCGAGCAGCGTGAGCAGCGAGCGGAACTTGTGCGCCCAGATTTCCTTGAGGCCGATGAGGATGGAATTCAACAAGTTCATCGGTGGGAAATGGCGGGGAAATTTCTAATGACGAATGACGAATGACGGATGGAACAGCGGCCCGCCGTGCTCCATTCGTCATTCGTCATTCGTAATTCCTCATTCATGGAGACGCATTCAACGCTCCGGCGCGATCCAGCCCCGCCAGCCTCGCATCCACCTGCTTGGCAATCTTGCCGTCGCGAATCTCGATGCGGCGCGGCGTGACGGCGGCGATCTCCGGATCGTGCGTGACCAGCGCAATGGTTCTCCCCTGCTCGCTCAACTTGCGGAACAACGTGAGGATCGCCTCGCCGGTGTGCGAGTCGAGGTTGCCCGTCGGCTCGTCGGCGAAAACAATTTTCGGCTCGTTGACCAGCGCGCGCGCGATGGCCACGCGCTGCTGCTGTCCGCCGGAAAGCTGATTAGGACGGTGCTTGCTGCGGTTCTCCAACCCGACGAGTTGCAGCACGGCCATGGCGCGGTCGCGCCGCTCACGCGCGCCGCAGCCGGAGTAAATGAGCGGCAACTCGACGTTCTGCAACACGTTCAGCTTGGGCAGCAGATTGAAGAACTGGAACACGAAGCCAATCTTCTGATTCCGTACGCCCGCCAGTTCCGACGCCGAAGAGTCATGAATGAATTTTCCGTCGAGCGCGATGGTGCCTTTCGACGGCGAATCGAGGCAGCCGAGAATGTGCATGAGCGTGGACTTGCCGCTGCCCGAAGGGCCGATGATGGAGATGAATTCGCCGCCCTCAATGTCGAGCGATACGTCGTCCAGCGCGCGAATTTCCTCGCCGCCGAGATGGTAAATTTTGCTGACGTTGCGGAGTTCGACCAAGGCCATGATTAAGAAATGACGAATGACGAATGACGAATGACGAGCCGGGGGGGGTGGGCCTCGGCATGAACGGGAGGCTCGAAAGCCTCGCAACCTGCCGGCTGGAAAGCCGGCGCTACGTAACGCCGACATTCTTGTCGGCAGGTCGGGAGGCTTTCGAGCCTCCCGTTCCTCGAACTAAAACCAAACGGCGTGGAATTCACTCTCGTCATTCGACATTTTTACAACACCGTCTTGTTCGTCCCCGTCGCGCCCACCGACACGGCACTAGTGCCTTTGGCCGCGCTGCTCTTGGTCTGCGCAGGCTTGGCCTGCTTTTCCGCCGGCGGCGACTTCTTGATGTTCGTCGGCAGTTCCAACGCCACCACATCGCCCGCCTGCAACCCGCCCTGCACTTCCGCGAACGACAGATCGCTGATGCCGATCTGCACCGGGCGTTTCTCAAATTCCTCGTCGCTCTTCACATACACATAGCGCTCGCCGCGTTCGGTGAACACGGCGGAGAGTGGCACGGACAGCGCGTTCTCCACGCTCGCCACCGGAATGCTAAGAATCGAAGTCATGCCGGGGCGCACACGCGCATCCAGTTCCTTGATAGCGATGCGGGCGGCAAATCCTTTGATGCCGTTCTTGATCACCGCCTGCGGCGCGATGCGCTCGACCAGCGCCTTCATCTTCAAACCCGGCACGGACTCGACCTGCACTTCCACGGCCTGCCCGTTTTTCATGCGCGTCACGTCCGCCTGGTTGATGTGCGCGGTGATGATCATGTCGTTCAAGTTCGCCACGCTGAGAATTTCCGTGCCGGAGTTGAACCCGCCGGAGCCGGACACCGTCTGGCCGAGCGAGACAGGCCGCGTGAGCACCGTGCAATCGAACGGGGCCTCGATGCGCGTCTTCGCCAGCTTGTCATCCACTTGCTTGAGCGCGCTCTCGGCGCGTTCCAAAGCGTTCTTCGCAAGCTGGAGGGAATTCTTCGCGACCTGAAAATCCGTGCGCGCGTTGTCGAAGATGTCCTGCGCCACCAGGCTGTTCTTAAACAGGGAATCATTGCGCTTGAACTCGCGCTCCGTCCTCTCGACTTGGAGCGAAGCCGCTTCAATTTGCAACTTCGCCCCGGCCACCTGGCTGAGTTGCGTCACCTTTTCCGTCTGCAAATCCGTGTCGTCGAGACGGCAGAGCAACTGGCCTTTTTTGACGGGATCGCCAATGTCCACCGGCAGCTCGGCGATTTTGCCGTTGATCTCTGGACGCACCGACACTTGATCCGCCGGACCGATTTCGCCCGCCGCCGTGATGGCGAAGCTGATGTCGCGCGCCTCGACGTTAGCGATGGACACGGGCTTCGCCGCCGCCGACTCGGCCTGCTTGCGCTGCCACTGTTTCCAGACAAAAAAGCCCCCGACGCCGAGACCGGCGACGACCAGCAATGTCAAAAAGACTTTCATCAATATTGAGTTTCCAACCAGGATATGACCGTGAGAGTGGACTGCGCGCCCGCGCGGGGCTATTCAAAATTTGATGGAGCAAAACGGCGCAGCCGTCACCCTGCTGAGATGAGTTAAACCCTGCCTCCGAGGTGCTCACGAACAGGGCTTCGATCCGGAATTGAGGCCGTCCTTCAGTTCACCAAGCGGCTCTTGCATTCACTTTGACCGCCCCCCATTGTCCGCCCCACATTTTACAGGATTGAATGAGCACATCGTCTGATTTGGATTTGGATTCGCTGTTCCTCCCGGCTTGGGCCCAGCAGCCGGCGAACAAAAACTTATACGCCAAGTATGAAGGCGGCGAAGAACGTGAAGGTGGTCGTGGAGACCGTCGCGGCGGCCGTGATGGCGACCGTGGTGGTCGCCCCGGTGGTCCACGCCCGAGCCGTCCCGGTGAGGCGCGCGGCCCGCGGCCTCCCATGGGCGGCGGGCGCGGCGGCCCGCAGGATCGGCGCGGCGGCGGCGCGGCGGGCGGTGGTGGTTTTGGCGGCCCCGGACGTCGTGATTTCGGCGGTCGCGGCGAGCGGCGTCCCGAGGCAGAACGCCCGGCACCCGTCGCATTGCCCGAAGTGGACGCGCAATTGCGCCCGAACGATGAGGGCGTGGATTCGTTGTCCCGGCAGATCAAAGTGACCGGGCGCGCCTACCCGCTCTTCGGCATCGCCAAGATCGTTTTGGAAAGGCCCGAGCGTTACAACGTCGTCTTCACCACGAAGAAGAAATCCGACGGCTCGGTCGCACAGGCGCTCTTCGTCTGCGCATTGGATGACACGCTGTGGTTGAGCGAGGACGAGGCGGCGGCGCACGTTCTGCAAAAACATTTTGCCACCTTCTATCAGGCCGAGCGCACGCCCACGGATCCGCCGAAGGGGACGTACACGTTCGTCGCGCAGTGCGGGATGAGCGGCGTCATTCTTGGCCCGCCGAACCATCACGATTATCAGAACCAGTTGCGCAAGCTGCACGCGGACCGTTTCTCGCGCCTGCCGTTCGACATGTTCAAGGCGCGCGTGAAAATCGTGCGCGACGAGGAAGTGGTGAAGAAGTGGGTCGAAGACCAAAGCTGGAAGACGGAGTTCGTCTGCCTGAACGTCTCCGAGCCACTCCAACTGCCGACGCGTGAGGAAGTGGAGAAACATTTCCGCGCCACGCACCTCGCGACCATCGTGCGCTCGGTGCCCACGCACACCGTCACGGGCGTGGCCAGCCGCGCCCTGCCCTGCCGCCCGCTGTATCAACTGGCGCGCGAGCTCTGGCATGATCAGGATCATTTCCCACTGCAACTCGCGACAGTGTTGAGTCAGCAGTTCGCCTCGCACGGCCTGCAATTCTTCAAGGTCAATAAGACCGTGACGCACGTTTCGATCGCGCGACCGACCTTCCTCGATTTGGAAACCACGGTCGTGTCCGACAACGTGAAGCGCATCCTCGAGTTCATCACCGCGAATCCGAAATGCTCGCGGCGGAAAATGTTCGAGTCGCTCGCGCCCGCCGCCGTCTCCACCACGCAGCCTGCGGCGGAAGGCACTGCGGTGCCCGATTTGTCGCCCGAGGCCAGCGCGATTATTTCCGACCTGCACTGGCTCGTGCATCAGGGGCATGTCATCGAATTCGCGAACGGCACGCTGGAGACGGCGAAGAAGCCGTTGCCGAAACCGCCCAAGCAGGCGAAGCGCGCCGCTCCTGACGCGGCCAAGCCGGTGGAAGCCGAAGCACCCGAGGCATCCGAGACCACGGTGGAGTCTGTGGAATCCGTGGTGGCTGGTCTGGCCAACGAGACTCCAGCAGAAAGTCAAACGGTGGCCCCGCCGAGCGAAACGCCGATGGAAAACAATCCGGCGTAACCGGACGAAACATTTACTCAGAGCGCCGGACGTGGATGTCCGGCGCTTTTTGTTTCTGCGAGAGCGGCGGTGGAGAATCGCATGGGGGGCTGACAGTTGCCGCGACCTTGATGCCACCATCAGAAAGCGGCGCTGAAGCGACCGCACTCCAAACGCTCCGCGACTGACGAAGCGTGTGATGCTGCGCGTCAGCGGCTGGAGTGAAGTCGCTTTAGCGCCGCTGTTCTTTCGCTCCAAAAACCATCACACCGCCTTGAGCGCCTGAATCGCCGGCATTCTGGCGGCGCGGATGGCGGGCGGCAGGCTGCCGATCACGCCCACGGCCAGGGCGAAGACGAGTCCTTGCAGCAAATCCGGCGGGGTGATTTGGAACTGGAAAATCACTTCGCTGAACGTGTTGAAATTCATCGTCCCGAAACGCACGCCGAAAGCCAGACACGCCGCCTGCGCGAGCAAGGCCAGCGCGCAGCCCAACAGTCCGCCGAGCAGCGCCAGCAGCGCGCCTTCGGCGATGAAACTTCCCAGCACCGTGCGCCGGCGGAAGCCGAGCACGCGCAACGTCCCGATCTCTCGCGTGCGCGAAGCGATGCTCGCATACATCGTGTTCATGGCCGCGAACATCGCGCCGATGGACATCGCGGTGGCGAGCACCGCGCCCATGAAACGCAACGGCTTCGCGGTCATGGTCTGCTCGCTGTAATACGCGACCTCCGAGTCCACGCGCAGCGGCAGGCGCTTGTCCGATTCCACGCGCGCGCGCAGGGCCGCCGTGTCGTTGGTGTCCGACAGGCGCACCAAAAAGCTGGAGAAACTTTCCCGCTCGAAAATGGAACGCGACTCGTCCGCGTCCATCCAAATCTCGGAATCGAAAGCGCTGTTGCCCCCCTCGAACCAGCCCACCACCGTCAGTTTGTGCAGGCCGGTCTTGAAGCTCTGCCCGACCGCGCAGTTGGCGAAGCGCTCGGCCATCTTGCGGCTGATCACCACTTCGCGATGGCCGGGGACGAACCAGCGCCCCGACGAGAGCTTCACCTGCGGACGGAGCGCCACGCCCTGCGTCGTGAGACCGCGCACGGTTACGTTGGCCTCGCCCCCGTCGTTACGCGGGAGGTTGATCAGGTTCACCACGTCGGCGGAGATGAGTGGCTGGCCCTGATCGTCGCGCGCGATCATGGGCAGAAATTGAATCAGCCGGAACTGCTCGCGTGTGACGACGCTGCTCGACTCGGCGGGGGAACCTTTGCGGACAATCATCACGTTGCGCGGGTCGCCGGTGTTCTGACTGGATTTGACGAGTCCACCCGCCATCGCCTGCATCAGCACATACACGGTCACAACCATCGCCACGCTCAACGTGGTCGCGATGGTCGCGCGCCAGCGGACGAAGACGTTGCGGAGATTGTATTTGAGAGTGAGCAACATGGTTTAATCCAAAGCCTTCAGCCCCTGCACCACGCTCATCCGCATCACGGCCAGCCCCGGCATGATGCTCGACAGGATGCCCAGCCCAGCCGTCACGGCCATCGCGATGCCGATGGTTTGCGGCGTTACTTCCAGCACGCTGATGAAGCCGTTCGTCAGCTTGGGAATGTCGCCGTACGTGAACAGGCAATAGCCGCCGCCGATGCCCAGCACGCCGCCCGCCGCCGCCAGCCCGAAGCTCTCGGCGAGGATGAATGCAAACAGCATGGCCCGCTGGTAGCCGAGCGCCTTGAGGATCGCCATCTCGCGCAGCCGCTCGCGCACCGCCATGCTCATGGTGCTGGCCGTGACCAGCAGCAGCGTGAACACCACCGCTGAAGAAATCAGCCCGACGAGCAGGCTGATGTTTCCCCACATGGAAATGAAGCCGAGTTGGAAGGCGCGCTCCGTCTCAGCGCGCACCGCCGCCGAACTGTTTTCAAAAGTTTTGTTAATTTCCGCGATCACGCGCGGCATGTCCTCGGCGGAGCGCACCTTGAGCCACCACATGCCGACCTGGCCCTTCAACTCGCTGTTCTCCTCCAAATAGTCCTGGCGAAAGTAGAGGTTCTTGTCGTCTTGCGTGCCCGAGTAGATGCCCACGATTTTGAACTCCAACGGGTTCGGGTAGAGCGAACTGGTCAGCGTCATGCGGTCGCCGACTTTCAACCCGTATTTATCCGCGCTCAACTTGCCCAGCACGCAGGCGGTGCGCTCGGCGGCGAAGGCCGCGTATCCTTCCTCGGACATCTTCATCTCCGAAAAAATATCGTGCAGCTTCTTCGGGTCCGTCGCGAACTGCGCGAAGGTCGTGCTCTCCTCGTTCTTGTAAATGCCGCCGAACCACGAGAACGGCGTCACCGCCATCACGCCCGGGATTTTCTCGATGATGGGCCGCTGGCGCGCGGGCAACTGTTGCGTGATGGAAATCTTATTCCGCACCGCCACGCGCAGTTCCGCTCCTGCCGTCTCCGGCGGATGCGTGAGCAGGCGCAACGCGACCATCAGAAAGACCAGCAGGAACAAACTGACCGCCACGCTCAGGATGGACAGTGCCGCGCGGCGTTTGTTCCGCAGCGCGTTCTTGGCGATGAAGCCGACGAAGGTCATAGGGATAATGACGAATGGCGAATGACGAATGACGAATGGGGGCCGGTCGGGAAGTCACCCCAGCTTTCGTCATTCGTCATTAGGAATTCGTCCTTCATGGCGTTCACGCCAGCTCTCCCTTCTCCAGGTGAATGATCCGGGAAGCAAACGCCGCCGCCTTCGGATCGTGCGTGACCATGATGACCGTCTTGCTCATCTGCTGGCTGAGGCTTTGCAAAATCGTCAGCACTTCGGTCGCGGAATTGTGATCGAGGTTGCCCGTCGGCTCGTCGGCCACGACCAGCGCCGGGTCCGTGACCAGCGCGCGCGCGATGGCCACGCGCTGCTCCTGGCCACCGGACAACTGCCGGGGCAGATGCTTCATGCGGTCACCGAGACCGACGAGCGACAGCGCCGTCTCGACCTGGGCGCGCCGTTCCTTGCGATTGAGTTTGGTGAGCAGGAGCGGCAGTTCCACGTTTTCAAACGCCGTCAGCACGGGAATCAAATTGAAGGTCTGGAAGACGAAGCCCACGTTCTGGTTCCGCCAGTCGGCGAGGTCGGACTCGTTGAGGTTCGGCACGTTCACGCCCTGCACGCGGCAAGTTCCGCTCGTCGGCCGGTCCACGCCGGCGAGGATGTGAAGCAGCGTGGATTTGCCGGAACCGCTCGGCCCCATCAACGCGAGGAACTCGCCGGTCGCGATGTCGAGCGAGACGCTGTTCAGCGCGGTGACTTTGATCTCACCCTGCAAATAAGTTTTCGTGAGGTCACGAATTTCCACAATGGTCGCGGCGGACATGCGGGCGAGTTGATACAGGAGAGCACGCGGGGTGTCCAACGAAGTGAATGAAGGGCGCGGCGTCCTTACCGGGCCGGGCTAGACGCCGAGAAAACGCGTGGCATTTGCCCAAGCCTCACCCCGGCGCGCTGACGACCGCGATGCCTTACCGGCCACGCCCGTTCCAAAGTCTTCGGCGAAGAAAGGAGCGTGCAGGCGTCAAGCCCGATGAAGTCGGAATTCTGAGCGTGCTACGTCACCAGAGCGGCGACCGTTTTGGAAACTTATTACCGCTCGGTCGCGGGTGTAGGTGTATTTGTCGGCCGCTTGGCCGGGGTCAGAAGGAACGCCTCGCCATGCTGATTGATGGCGACAATGACACCCCGGTCGTTGATGGATACCGCCTTGCTGAGTTCAGGGTAGATGTCCGGTGGAAGGAGTTCGTTCAAGTTGAAAACGTCGCCGTTCTGATACAGCACGGCGGTTTGCTCGCCATCTCCATCGTCCGAATAGCCAACAATCTGTCCACGCCGATTGATGCTATTAACGTGGCTGTGCCGATCACCTGGCAGTGGCAGCAAAGGGGACATGGTCCCATCACGGTAAACAAAGCCCCAAGTGTAAGAGGTTCTGCCTTCTTCGGTAGCTGGCCAAAATGAAGAAGTGCCAATCACCGTGCCACGACTGTTCACGCCGGTGGCAAGGCTGGAGGTCGCGCCGTCGACAACTCCCAAATCTTTTGCCTGACCTTTTTTGAAGACAACCGCGTGGTAGTTGTCCCCAAAAAACACCACTTCGTTGGTCTGATAATACGCGGCACCGACGGTTACCCCGTGGTTGTTCACCGCGATAGCGAGGCTGTGCAGGCCGGGCAGCAACGATCCCAATTCCTTGTGGCGACCACGGTAATAAGAAAAAGCACAGATGGGCGAACCGGCATCGCGTTGCGCTCCACCCACCAGACGTCCTCGATTGTTAATGGCGACCGGGTTGAAATATTTGTAAGGAACGAGGTTCGTCAGGTTCAGAAACTTGCCGTGGTGATAGCGATAGGCGGAGTAGGCGACCGCATTCCTGAACAGCATGCTTCCATGCACATTGAGGCTTACGAGAGATCCGGGTTCCAGGATTCCCGGAGGGAGTGGAATTTCGATGGTTCTTTTCGGGCTGCGCAGAAAGAGGTGGAGACCTGAATACTCATTATCAATCAATGCGGCCACGTGCCCGAGATTGTTCATGAGGATGTTGCGAACCGCCCCGTAATTATGCAGATCATCCAGTCGCTCGATCTGGTAGAAGGGCGGCTGACTGTCCGCAGCACGCAGGAAGCCAAGACCGAGGGCGCTCAGCAGAATAATGCCCAAGATTTTCATCGGCGCGAGGTTAGTGCGGTGACCTTGAAAAGTCATGCTTTTGAACTAAGAGGACGACGGCTCGCGGCGCTTCGCAGTCCGCCAAACCAGCGCGCCCAATCCCGCCAGAGTGATCGCGAAGACGAAACTTCCACGCCACCCGGGCCACGAAAAATGTCGAGGAGCGGGCGCGGCGGCGGAGAGCGTCACGCGCAGGCGAGCCTGCCCGGCGGAGAGCAAGGCGGTGGAGAGGGGCGCACCATTTTCATCCACCACTTTCACGAACTGCCGGTGGCCGCGTGGCAAGGTCGCGAGCGCCACGCCATGGATTTCCAACTCGCTCCCGGCGGGCCGCGCCCACGAAAAGTTCCAGACCACGTCCTGGCCGTTGGTGGTGATGTTCATGGGGTCAGGCGGCGTGGTCAGTTCGCGCCCGTCACAGACCAGTCGCACCGGGCCGCGCGCGGGCACCGCCGCCGTCTCGCTTTCGGAGATAATGAGGCTCGCGGAAATTTCCGACGCGCCCAGGCGCAGCGTGAGCACGGAGAGTCCGGGATCGTGAGCCTGCGCCGTCCTCGTCCACATGAGCAGCCAGCAGACAATCAAAAGCGCGGGCGGAAACGCACGTTCCGCCCGCGCCGGGTTTGGAGGTACGGAACTCACGGATGCGAATGCGTGCGGCCGTTCTGCGGCGTGCTCTCGTAAGGGAAGACCTTGTTGTACGCCTGGTCGTTCCGGCTCACGCCATCAATGCCGTCGGCCACCTTGATCACCACCGGCCCGCGCAAGTCGCTGAGGATGGCGCTGACCGCGATGTCCACCACGTCGTCGCCGAAGCGGCGTCCGTTCGGCCAGCCGCCGGGGATGAAACCGCCGTTGCCAAACGGGTCTTGAATAGTGCTCTGCAACACATCGCCGCCAAAAATGCTCAGGCGCGAATAGCCCGCGTCATCGGGATTCGTCGGATGATTTAGCCCGCCGCCCGCGAAACGCACCTTGCTCGTCGAGAGGTCCACTTTGATCAGGTCGGGGATGAAAATGCCCGCGAGGTCCGTGCGGTTCGTATCAATCGCCGTGGGCACGCCGCCGAAGACGAGCGCGTTGATCAGCTTCGCGAGTTCCGGATTCTCGGCGTACTTGCGGAAGAGCCGAGTGTCGTCTTTGGGACTCGTGCGGCTGTAAAGGTCTTTGTCTTCCAGCGCGACCAGACCTTCGTTGAAGAGCGGATTGCCCTGGCGCGCGACCTGCACCCAGCCGCCGCTGTTCCGCTGGCCTTCCTTGTCGTCATTCAAGCGCGAGCCACTGCGGAGCACGCGCACCGCCTGGCGGCTGGTCGTGGCATAGACGCCAGCGATTTGCTGGTCGCCGCCGACTTCGCTGATCGGGATGACCAGCGACATGAGGTGCAGGTTGAAACCGCCCTGCGAATCTTTGCCAGGGCTGCGGAGCTTGAGCAGATCGAAGATGGATTGAATGTCCCCGTAGAAGCCGTCATCACGCTGGCCGGCGAACGCGGTGTAGCCACCGGGAAAATTCGTGACGGCCTGCTGCGTGTAGCGATCCAGTTCGGCTTCCGTGGCCACGCCTTCGCGCGCGGGGTTCTCGCCGTTGTCGCCCTGGTTGTAGAAGGGCGTGGCGTTACCCTGGTTGTTTGGCGGGACAATCCCGGTGCCGAGTTTCGTGCGCCGGTTCGCTTTCCGATGATCCACCTTGGTCACGGTGTAGGTCTGCACGAGGTTTTGCGCGGCGTCGCCGATGTTCTGCACCACGCCGAGATACGACTGGAGAATCGTGTTCTCAGTTTTGTATTTCGTCTCGAACTCGAACTGGTAGCTCAGGCTGGCCTGGCCCTTGGCGCGGTCGTCGCCGAGCGCCACATGGATTTCGTAGAGCACGTTGTCGTCGAAATTGTATTTGTTCGGTCCCACACCCGGCTCCTCGTGCGGATACACGCCGAGCGCGACCACGAGATTCTTGTTCGTGCCTTCCTGATCCACGAAGGCGTAAACGTCCGTCGTGTTGGCCGAGGGATCGCGGGTGATGAGCGGCGCATCCATGTGACTGGAGGCGAAGGCCGGCCCGACGAACGCGGGCGCGGTGAGATACGCGGCGAGAGCGACAGCGAGGCCGCGCTGCCAGCGATTGATTTTGGTCTTCATACTTTTCTGTTTTCTGTTTTCTACTTTTTGTTTTTGGAGTGCTTCACCAGTGCCGGTCGGCGCGGTGAAAAATTCTTCATGGCACGCGCGCGGTTTCAGTCCGCACTGCCGTCGTCGGAATCTGTTCGAGCAGCGCTCGCTCCGAGGGCAGCAGTTGTTGCCGGGCTTTCAGCGCGATTTCACGCCAGCGTGCAGATTCGGCCGCGTCGCCGCTGCGCTGCGCGATGACCGCCGCGTGGCAATACAGGCGCGCGTCCGACGTGCCTTCGCGCAAGGCCAGTTTCATGTGCGCCGCCGCCTCGCCGTGCCGACCGGCGGATGAGAGCGCCCAAGCCAGCGCGTCGTGCGTGAACACATCCTGCCGCTTGGTGAATTCTTCCTGCGCGAGCCGCAGCGCCGTGGAGGAATCTTCTCTGCGCGTCGCGAGGAAAAGCGCCGCCGTGCGTGGATCTCCCGACGCGCCGCGGGCGCGCAGGCCGGCTTCGACTTGCGCCGCCTCGCCTTCGCGGTGCGCCGCGCGCAGCGCCTCCGCGAGCCACCATTCGTGCTCGGGCAGCGGGTGAATCGCCACCGCCGCAGTCAGCGTGCGCGCGGCCAGTTCAGGTTCGCTGCGATGAAGCTCGATCATCCCGCGCAGCAGGAGCGCGGGGGCGAAGTTGGTTTGGAACAGCAGGGCATTAGCGCAACCGCGTTCCGCGCCGTCCACGTCTCCGGCTTTGTATTCAAACCACGCCAGCCTCGTGAGCCACCACGCGGAAATTTCCGGCGCGGACGACGACGCTCCACGCGCCGCCATCCGCGCCATCTCCAGAGCGCCTTCCAGATCGCCGGTGATCCAGCGCGCATGGGCGATGCGGGCGTAGCCGTCCGGCGCGGGCTTCAAGTCCGCCATGCGCTGGTAATTTTCCACGGCCTCCGCCACGCGGCCCTGTTCCATCAGCACGTCGCCGAGCAGCGCAAAATCCGAGGCCACGCCGCGCCGCCGCACGAGTTCGCGCGCCAGCTTCTCGGCCTCGCGAAACTGATGGAGGTTGTGCAGCGCGTGTCCGCGCAAGAGCAGCGACTCGGACGTGATGCCGTTTTTCTCCAGGCACTGCCCGGCCAGCTCGGCGAGTTTGAAAAAGCCGTCGTCGAAACTCGCGCGCGCCTTCGCCACGAACGCCCAACCAAGACGTTCCATTCGCGCGGACGACTGGGGCTCGAGACGCAACGACTCTTGCTCGCGAATGATGTCCTGATCTTCGCGCGCCCCGCCGGTATGCGGCGCCAGCACAAGCGCGCACGGTTCCACCTCGTTGGCGAGCGTCGCGCCACTCATGGACTTGGGCGCGGGTGCCTGCGGGGGCGTCCGTTCGCCGAAGCGCACGAGGGCCAGCGACAGACCGGCAATAAGGAGTGCGACCGTCATCACGACCGGGTTGGGCTGGTTCGGAAAATATTGTTTCATGCTGCTTACAAGATGGCTCTACGCGGAGGCCGTGGCGGCGGATGCAAAAATTGCGGGCCGAAAAACTATTCCCGGTGCGGAGAAGATTGTTTGCATCCGTTTCGGTCGGACGACCGTAGATAGTCACTCCATCCCCTGCTGGAACGGCTCACGCAGCACCCTCCGCCACGGCGCGAGTTATCGGTTGCCCCGCTTCCGTGCGTGCCTCATCGTTTCGGCTCAATGCCTGCGGCATTTCCAATCCAGTGGCAAATAGACTGGCGACTGCACTCAGCCAAGCAACGGCTGACGGTGGCGCTGGTGATTTCACTCGTGCTGCACGCGCTCATTTACGGCGCGTGGCTCGCCGCGCCCGCCACGGCCAAGTTTTTTAAGGAAGCCTTCGAGCGCGTGCCGACAAAGCCGCGCGCGGAATTGCAGCCCACGTTTGAACAGCCGCCCGCGCCCAAGCGCGAGGTGCCAATGGTCTTCGTGGAGATTGATCCGGCGCTCGCCGCGAAAGAACCGCCGAAGGAGACGAAGAATTATTCCACCGCCAACTCCCTCGCGGCGAACCCGACTCCGAAGAACACGGACACGCCGAAGATTGAGGGCAAGCAGACGCCCGTGTTGCGCGTGCTGGATGCTCCGAAGCCGGCGCCCAAACCGCTCGAACCGAAACCGCCGGAGCCAGAGACGCCGGAGAAAGAATCCACCGATCCGGAAACGAAACCGAAGACCGCCCAACCGCGCGGTGATCTGGCGATGGCGAAACCACCTCTCAATCCCGCGCCGAAAGCACCGGAACTCACGCCGCAGAAGGAAGACGAACCGCCCAAACCCAAGCCGAGCAAGCCGCGCCGGCTGCAAGATGTCGCGGCCTACCGGGCGGTCACGGCGGGCGAAAAATCCGCGCAGGACGGCGGCGTGCAACAGCGCGCGCACATCGCGATGGTGGACGCGCGCAGTTCGGTCTTTGGGGAATACGACCGGATGTTCATCAATCTCGTGCAGTCGCGCTGGTATCAGTTGCTCGACAACAACCAGTACATGATGGACCGGCGCGGCAAGGTCTCGCTCACCTTCCGTCTGCACTTCGACGGGCGCATCTCGCAGATGGAAGTGGCGGAGAACACCGTGGGCGACATGCTCTCGCTGCTCTGCCAGAAGGCGATTCTCGACCCCGCGCCGTTTCCGAAATGGTCCGCGGAGATGCGGCGGCAGATTCAGAACCAGGGCGGCACCGAGTATCGCGATGTGAAGTTCACTTTCTTCTATGATTGACCGGGCGCGATATTTTGCACGAACGCTGAGAGCGGCGCTAAAGGGACCGCACTCCAAACGCTCCGCGCATGACGAGGCACCTGCTGCTGCGTGCCAGGGTTTGGAGTGCGGTCGCTTCAGCGCCGCTTTTCTCCAACGTGAATCATGGATTCACGTTGGACATTCCCCACCCCGCACGGCATAGAGCGCCGCGAGAATTCTTTTAAGATGCACACATTCTTCATAGTCATTCTGGTGCTGGCCTCGGTGGTCGCGGTGGCGTTTATCGTCGAGCGCGGGCTGGCGCTGCGCTGGGGGCGCGTCATTCCGACGGCGGTGCAGCACGCGGTGGAGTTCTACAACAGCACCGATCAGTTGAAACAGCTTCAGCAAACTTGCCGCGAAAACCCCTCGACGGCCGGACGCCTGCTGCTGTTCTCGTCGGAGCACCTCGACTATCCGCGCGCGGAGAACGCGGCGCTCCTCGAGACGCGCGCGCGACACGAAGTGGCACAACTTGAACGCGGCCTCGTCGTCCTCGAAATCCTCATCGGCATCGCGCCGCTGCTCGGATTGGTCGGCACGATTTACGGACTCATCACGCTGTTCGGCAGCATGAGTTCCGTGACCGGCGTGGACAGCGTGAAGTTCGCCCAAGGCATCAGCACCGCGCTTTACGCCACGCTGCTCGGCCTGATGGTGGCCATCCCGGCGCTCATCGGCTGGAGTTATTTCAGCAAGAAGGTGGAGAACCTGACCGTGGAGATGGAGTCGCTGTGCGATGAATTCTTGCGCAAGCATTACCGTTCAAAATGACGAGGGCCGAATGTCGAATGACGAATGAGTAAGCGTTTACATCCCTTGTGTTTCTCGCCACGACGCCAAGGCGCATGGCGGCGTCCGTTTCGTCATTCGTCATTCGTCATTCATCATTTTCAGCCATGAATTTCTCCGGTCACAAACGCCGCCGCGCGCCGAGCATCATCATCGTCTCACTGATTGATGTGCTGCTCGTGGTGCTGATCTTTCTGATGGTCACAACGGCCTTCAAGGAGACGCCCGCATTCAAAGTGACCCTGCCCGAGACCACGCAGAAAGCGCCGCAGCAAGGCGTGCAAGACTCCGTGCCGACCATCATCACCATCACCACGAACGCGCCGCACTTTTACCTCGGCAAGACGGCGGTGACGTTTGACCGCCTCAAGTCTGAGCTGACGCAACGCGCCAAGGCGAACCCGCGCCTCATCATTGCCGTGCGCGCGGACGACCAAGCGGCCTACGGGAACGTGGTGAAGGTGACGGAGGCGGCGCAGAACGCGCAGGTGCGGGAGATTCGGACCTTCCTGAAGCCGGGGATCAAACCGGAGTAACGTGCCCCCGGCGTCCCGCCGGGTAGCAGGCCAATCCAGTCAGAACGCACCATCCATTGCCAGGCGAGCGGCTTCGTCACCAAGCCTCCACCCGGCGGGACGCGGGGGCACGTTACTCCGAAACTTCCTCGTTCAACGCCGCGCCGGGACGCGCTTTCTTGCCAAGTTTGATCTCGGGCAGCAGCAGCAAACTTGCGGCGACAATGAGCACGGCGCTGAACCCGGCGAGCATCCCCAGGGTAAGTTTTTGTACCAGCGTGAACGCGACCAGCGGCGCGAGCACGCCGCGCACGCCGGTGAAAAACGTGTGGACGCTCATGTAGTCCGCCACGCGGCCCGGCGGCGCGAACTTCGTCACCCACAGCGACCACGCCACGTCGCCGCCCGCGTTCGAGATGCCGAAGATGATCGCGCCCGCGACCAGCCCCCAAAATGAATTGCTCACGAAGAAGGTGAGGATGCCGATGGCGAAGCCCGCGTTCAGCGTCACGCGCAGCGTGAAGAAGTTCATCCGGTCGAACAGATGGCCCCAGACCGGACTGAGGACGAGGCGCGCGATGTTCGGAATGACACCAGTGAGGAGCGCGATCATGCCGACGGTGAGATTCAGTCCGTAGCGCGGCGACGCGAGGTATTCGACGCGCAAAGGAAGCATCATCAAGTTCGCGAAGCCCATGAACATCCAGCAGACCAGCGTGCGACGGAAGAGCTTGTCCTCGCGCACAAAGCGCAGCGCGTGGAACGGGTGCGCCGCGCCCGAGTCGTGAATCGGATGCGAAGGGACGTGCCACAGACAGAACCCGCCAAACGCGAGGGCGACCGCGAAGAAGAGCAGGAGCGCCTGGAAATAATCGAAGTAGTGCGAGAGCGCCCAACCCGTCGCGTAACTGAACACCACGGCGCACGCGATGCGGATCATCACCGTGCGCGAGAAGAGGCGGCCCCGCTGCTTCTCGGGATAGTTCTCCTGATATATGTGCGTGAACAGCGGGATGGCCGAGGACGCCGCCGCCATCGCGAGCATCGAGGCGAGGGCAAAGACGGGCAGCGATTGGAACAGGGCCGAGAGCACAAACGACAGCGCGCCAACAAAGAACAACCACGCCGCCGCGCGCGCCGGAGCCAGTCCGCGCCGCGTAACTACCGCCACGACCAACGGCGTGACCAAGAGGCCGAGACTGCTGCCGCACGCCACGGCGGATTTCCACAGTGCGCCCGAGTGATACGCGCGCACCGCGATGAGGAGGAGGAAGGTCGTGCCGGCCGTTTCGAGAATGCCCGTGGTGAGCGCGCGCCACCGCTCGTAGCGGTAGGTGATGGCGGTGCGTTCAGTCGCGGACACGCGCGGAAGTTACGAAGGCACTCAGAGGTGTGTAAGGGAAAATTGCGGAGCGCGGGTTTTCAACCGCCAGCCACGTGAAAGTCAGAGCGGGGTCAGCAAGTTTTCACGCGCGCGATGCTCGAATGTTGCTGCGGGTTAAAAACCCGCGCGCCGTCAGTGCCTCACCACATCGGCAGATACACCGTGAACTTCGTCCCCTGCCCCACCTTCGTGCGGATGTGAATCGCGCCTTCCGCGCGGGCCACGAGGCGATGCACGATGGACAGCCCGATGCCATGACCGGCGGAGTGCGTGGTGAACGCCTGGCTGAAAAGTTTCTTCATGTTCTCCGGTGCGATGCCGGGGCCGGTGTCCTCGACGGTCAACGCCAGCAGCGGCGAACTGTTGCAGAAGCCGTCGCGGTTGATGAACCGCTCCTCCGGGCCGTCGCCGAGCGTGTCGAGATTCAGCGGCTCGGGAATGACCGCGTTGTGGATCGACACGCGGTGCTTCTCGTCCGTGGCTTGCAGCGCGTTGATGGTGAGGTTGCGGAGAATCTGGATGAGGTCGGTGCCGTGCATGCGGAGGACCACATCCTTCGGCACGGGCGCGATGGTCAACTCGTGATTTTTCAACGCCGGATTCACGCGCAGCAAATCACCGACGTCGGCGATGATGTCGCTGGCGGGCGTGCGTTGCAGTCCGTCGGAATCCTTGCGCATGATGGCGAGGTAGCGGCGCGAAATCTCGATGCAACTCGTGACCTGCTTGGTGATGCCGCGCAGGCGTTCCTTCACGTTCTCCAGGTCCGCGCCTTCGAGCGAGGACTTGTCACCCACGCGCTGGTTGATGAGCTGGAGCAGCCCGGACATGATGGTGAGCGGATTGTTGATGTCGTGAATGATGCTGCCGTAAATCTCGGTGCGTCCACGCGTCTCGGCCTCGTCAAGGCGCTGGTTCTGCAACTCGTCGGCAAGGTCTTTCAGCTTCTCGGAGTTCGCTTTCACCTCGAAGGAAAGGCTGCGGCGATCCATCGCGTTCGCCACCGCGCGCTTGATCGCGGCCATCTCGAAGGGCTTGTTCAAGTAATCGCACGCGCCCAGACGCAGCGCCTGCCGGATGGTGTCAATCGTCTCATACGCCGTGAGCATGATGACCTCGATGTGCGGGTCCACGGCCTTCAGCCCTTGCAGCACGTCAATGCCCGACATGTTTTCCATGCGGATGTCGAGGATGGCGGCGTCAATTTTGTGCTTCTGCGCGAGTTCGATGGCGAGCGGGCCGTTGTCGGCGAGGAGCAGCTCGTAATCATTTTTGAAAATCAGCTTGAGCGACTGGCGCAGGCCCAGTTCGTCGTCCACGATGAGCAGCGTGGGGCGGGTGGTTTCCTTGGCGACGATGGGGGACGGCTCGGCGGCGCGGGCCGGGGCAGCCATGAGTGAAGCAGCAGGCATAATTTTTATTTATTATCTCCAACCATCGGACCTTTCGATTCAACTCACGACCCTGTGCGAAAGCAAGGCCGCAACCAGACGGCACTTTCCGGATCAAAATTTATAACCGAGCGACAGACTGAACGCGTGCGCGATGAACTTGTAATGTCCGCTCACGCTCGGGCCATAGACGGAACCGGCCACGTCGCGGCCCGCGCCGTGCGTGAACTGATACGTCAAGTCCCACGACCACCGCTCGCGCTGGCCACCGACGCCCGCGCTGAAAACGTGCAGGTCTTGATCGGGCACCAGCGGGTTAAAACTTTTCTCCGGCGTGGAGTCTTCGAGATACACGTAGCCCGCGCTGACGCGCAGACCGTTTTCGAAGTAGCGCGTGACGCCAAATTCGACGCCGAAGCTGTTCTTCCATTGCAACGGTAGCGCCACCGCCGGGTCCTGCTGGAGGATGGGCGTGTTGACGCGCTCCCAGTCGGTCCAGTCGAGGTTCACTTCGAGGTTCCACTTCGGCGTGGGGCGGAAGGAGTAGCCGCCCACGATGACTTGCGGCAGCGGCAGGGTGACGCGCGCGTTCTGTTTCGGAATCGGAATGCCGGAAAACTCTCCCTGGCCGGCGAGATGCAACTGCACCGGGCTGCGGTAGCTGATGCCGAATGAGTGGCGCTTCGTCGGCTGCCAGAGCAGGCCCGCCGTCGCGCCGAACGCAAAGTCGTCGCCCTTAAACTTGAACTCGTCGCTCGGATTGTCCGGGTCAATGCCGCGCCGCAAGTCCGTGGTCACGTAGCTCACCGCCGGTCCCGCCGCAATGGACAGCGACTCCGTGATTTTCCACGCCATCACGCCGCTCAACGTGTGATCCTGCAACTCGCCGTGAATCGTCGTCGTGCGGAACGGCCCGTCCTGCGGCCAGTCGAGCGACAACCCGAAGGGCATGTAGTAGCCCACACCAAAAGACAGCGGCAACTTCTCGGGAGTGTAGGTGTAGAAAAATCCCGGCAACGGAATGAACTCGCGGTCCGTGTTCGCATTGCGCCCGCTGCGGCCCTCGAACATCGCGTCCACTGAAACCGCGCTCACTGCTCCGCGCACGTTATGACCCTTGAGCTGCGTGATGCCGGCGGGGTTGTAATAAATCGCCGAGGGATTGTCCGCCGTCGCCACAAAGGCGTCGCCGCGCGCCGTGGCAAAGGCGTCATGATCAAACAGCCGGATGCCGAGCGCGTGCGCGCCCAGCGGCAGCGCCAGCCCGGCTCCGAGAAGGATCGTCGCTCTGGAGAACATGATGAACTTCTCTTCGGCCAAATCTGAGACAGCCTGAAGGACTATTTTCTCAGGATGACAAGGCGCGGCACCATCCGGGCCGCGCGAAGACGGCGCGGCACATCACACCACGATCTTCTTGAACGGCTCGCCCTCGTTCAACGTGGGGCGCTCGGGTCGCCCCTTGTATTTGTAAATCAAGTCCATGTTGCCGAGGCCGAGGAGCCAGAGAATCGTGGCGTGCAGATCGTGAACGTGAAGGCGGTCCTTCGTCGCGTGCAGTCCGAGCTCGTCCGTCTCGCCGATGGTCTGGCCGCCTTTCACGCCGCCGCCGGCCATCCACATCGTGAAGCCCGTCGGGTTATGATCACGGCCGTCGCCTTTCTCGCTCATCGGCGTGCGGCCAAATTCACCGCCCCAGACGACGAGCGTGTGGTCCAGCAGGCCGCGTGACTTCAAATCCTTGAGCAGGCCGGCCACGGGCTTGTCCATCGAGCGGCACAGCTCGGTATGGTTCTTCTCAATCTTGTCGTGTGCATCCCACTTGCTGCCCGCGCCGTGGTAAAGCTGCACGAAACGCACGCCGCGCTCGACGAGGCGGCGCGCGAGCAGACATTGCTTGCCGAACGTGTCCGTCTCCTTCTCGCCGATGCCGTAGAGCGACTTGGTCGCGTCCGTTTCTTTCGCCATCTCCACCACGCCCGGTGCTTCCGCCTGCATCCGAAACGCCAGTTCGTAGCTCGCGATGCGCGCCTCCAGTTCGGATTGATCGGGATGGGCGTCAGCGTGACGGCGGTTGATCTGATTCAAGAAATCCAGTTTCGCGCGCTGCTGTTCCTCGGTCAGCGCCTCGGGCGTGTTCAAGTTCGGAATCGGCTCCGCACCGCCCTGGATGCGGATGCCCTGATACACGGCGGGCATGAAACCGGCACCCCAGTTGCGCGGGCCATTGACGATTTGCGTGGCGTTGTCCTGCATGACCACGAACGCGGGCAAATCTTCATTCGTCGAGCCAAGCCCGTACGTGACCCACGATCCGAGCGACGGACGGCCCGCGAGAATCGAGCCGGTGTTCATCTGGCACACGCCGGAGGAGTGGTTGATGCCGTCCTGCCAGCACGAGCGGATGACCGCGAGATCGTCCGCACACTCCGCCGTGTGCGGCAGCCAGTCGGAAATCCAGAGGCCGCCCTGCCCGTGCTGTTTCCACTGGCGCTTCGAGCCGAGCAGCGGCGATTTCGACTCGCCCATCGCGGTAATGACTTTGCCAAAGCTGTCCGGCAAACGCTGGCCCGCGAGTTCGTTGAGCTTGGGCTTCGGATCAAACAGATCGAGATGGCTCGGCCCGCCTTCCATGAAGAGGAAGATGACGGACTTGGCGCGCGGCGCGAAATGGCCGGCCTTCGCGGCGAGCAGGTTCGGCGCGCGGGTGGCGGCGGAAAGTTTGTCCGTGCCGAGCAGATAGGACAGCGCCAGCGCGCCAAAGCCCATGCCGCCGCGCGCGAGGAAATCCCGGCGAGTGCGGAGCGGTTGGATGTGGGGAATCCCGTAAAATGTTTTCATGCGCTTACGCTGCCAAATCCGCCACTTCCACGGATGCGCCTTTGGCGCGCGCGTCGGTGACGATACTTTCGAGTTTGCGCGCGGTCTCGTTATCGATCCATTCCTCGCCGCACTGCGTGCATACGGTGGCGCCCACATGCCGCACCACGACCACCCCCGTGCCGATATCCGCAGAGAACGTAGTCATTCCCGGCGCTTTGTGACCGCCACAGAGAGGGCAAAGTGCATTTGAGGCATTCATGATTTTCGTTTCGTTTTGTAGTCCGCCTCGAACACTTCCAAAGACGGCTCGTAAACCGTGATGATGAACGTCTGTCTGGTCGCCTCATCCACGGAAGCGACAACGTGCAACGGACGAGCATCATCGTAGCCGAGGAACAAGGCCGAGGCGAACGGTTTGTCCTCCGGATAATCGCGAATTCTTTCACCCGAGAGCAGCACCTCGAGGACGACGGTCTGCGGAATATTACGTTCCGCCATGCGCGTCAGCACATGTTTGCGCCATTCAATGTTCCCCGCTCGAATTGCTTCGCGAAGTTGGTCGAGTCTCAGTGGCTGCACAGACGAAGCGTGTCATCCCGCGACTTTCTCGGCAATGCTCCGAATTTCACTCCACATACAAAAACTCATTCGCGTTCAGCAGCACCTGGCAGAAGTCCGTGAGCGCCGCCGTCTTCCGATCCGTGGTCACGGCCCGGCTCGCGAGCAGCGGCTTGATGTCGTTCTTGTTCGGCGACGAGTCGCGGAAGACGCTGGGCTTGGCTTCGAACTGCCAGTAGCCGCACGTTGCCGCCGTGAGCGCCTCGCTCGTGAGCAGCAGTTGCTCCTGACGCAACACCGCGCGCGACAGGCGCACATCATCAATCAGCCCGTCCCACAAATGACTCTTGTCCACCCCGCGCCCGCCGATGGTGAACGCGACCGGCGAGCGGTGCCCGCTCACGACGCGGTGCGCGATTTTCGCAACCTGCATCGGCTCGTCGTCGTTCGACAAATCCTTGGCGTAGAAGGTCACGCCACCTTCGCTCGTGTTCGTCAGGTTCACGGTTACGGCGATGAAGTAGGGCTTGTTCAAGTTGATGTGCAGGTCAGAGAAGATCGGCTCATAAAGTTTCTTCCCGTCTGCGTCCTTGCCTGAGAGTTGCAGCACCAGCGTCTGCGGGCGGCGCAGGGACTTGAGGCTCGACACGCCCAACGCCCAGCCCGGCTCCGTGTTCTTGCCGCCCCAGTGCGAGACGATGGTGCGGACTTCCGAGCCTTCGTAAAGCGAACGCAGCAACACAAACGCCTCAACGGTGAAATCCTCCGCCGGGAACGAATCATGGTTCGCCACCATCAGCCGCTCCTGCGCGGAGCGCGGAGCCATGACAGCGGCCTTGCCGTCGCGATAAGGAATTTTGTCGGCGATGAAACCGGCGGCGGCGGAACTGGCTTTCTCCAGGTTCACGCGCGCCTGCTGTTCGCGGAGAAATTTTTGCGCCGAGCCAAGTTCCGTGGCGGAAGGCGCGCGGCTGAAGGCGAGCTGGTAAGCCGTGGTGATGAGTTCGCCGTCATTCTTCGCGCCACTTTTTTGCAAGCGTCCCGCCATCGCCTGCGCGCGCTGGAGCATGTACGGGCTGTTGATGAGCAGCAGCGATTGCACGGGCGTCGTGGTCGTGTCGCGCTGGGACGTGCTGGTGAAATGCTGCGGGGCGTCGAACACGTCGAGCAGCGGGTCGCGGTTGTTCCGCAAGACCTTGGTGTAAATGCTGCGGCGCGCTTTGAAGGCGTCGGTCGCCGGCCCGCCCGCATCGGCTTGCAGCTCGCCGGTGACGGCGAGGATGGAGTCGCGGATTTGCTCGGCGTCGAGCCGTCGCATGGGGCCGTGCCAGAGCAGGCGGTTTTCGGGGTCAAGTTTCTTGGCGGAAGTAATCAGTGAGTCAGTGTTCAGTGAATCAGTCCGACCGTCCGATGACGCCTGACTGATTACTGACCTACTGATGACTGATTCACTTGCTTGGCGATACGTCGCGCTCGTCAAAATCATCCGGTGCAACTTCTTCAAAGACCAGCCCTCCGTCACGAAGCGCCGCGCTATCCAGTCGAGCAGTTCCGGATGGCTCGGCATCTCGCCCAGCTTGCCGAAGTCGCTCGCCGTGCGCGACAGGCCGTGGCCGAAGTGATATTGCCAAACCCGATTCACGATGACGCGTGTGGTCAGCGGATTCTCCGGCTCGGTCAGCCACTGCGCCAGCGCGGTACGACGGCCCGTGCTGTTGGTCAAACCCGGCACGGGCAGAATCGTCATGGGTTTCTCGTCCAGAATCGTCAGCAGTCCCGGCTCGACCGGCGTGGGCGGTTTCTTCGGGATGAACAGCGGCGGCGCGCTCGCGCCCACGTCCGTCACGAGCAACGCCTGCGGCAACGGCGCGGGTTTGAATTCATCAAACGACGCGAGCTTCTTGAGCAGCGCGACGTGCTTCTCCTTGTCCGCGCCGGTGACTTTCATGCGATAGTGCTCGTAGGTGACCTGACGGTAGGCAAGTTCGGCAATCTGATGTTCCAGCGGCGTGCGCTGCGCGACCGGCTTCTCGATCAGGGCCAGTGTCTCCTCCGGAAATTTCGGCAGGATAAGTTCGTCCGCTTTTTTGCGATGCGGCACTTCGAGCGCGGCGATTTCCGCGCGCACCTCCTTCGTCATCTCCTCCCACTTCGCCATTGTCTGTCGGTGGGCCGCGCGCTCGGCCTCGGTCGCTACATCAATGTCCTCACGCGGCAGGAAGGGCGCGAAGTAAGCCTGCAAGCGGTAGTAATCTTTCTGGAGAATCGGATCGAACTTGTGGTCGTGGCAGCGCGCGCACTGCATTCCAAGACCGAGAAAAACATCGCTCGTCGTGTCGGTGAGGTCGTTCAGGATCGTGTTCCACTGACCAACCACGTCGCGGTTGTTGTATTCGTAAATCCAGTGGCGCAGATAACCCGTGGCAATCATCCGCTCCGGAGTGCGCGGCCGCATTTCATCGCCGGCCAACTGCTCGCGCACAAATTCATCGTAAGGTTTGTCGCGGTTGAAGGCGTCAATCACGTAATCGCGATAACGCCACGCCGTCGGGCGGAAATCATCAATGCGGTAGCCGTCCGAGTCCGCGTAACGCACCAGGTCCAGCCAATGCCGCGCCCAACGCTCGCCGTAGCGCGGGCTGGCGAGGAGTTGATCGACCAGCTTCTCGTAGGCGTCCGCCGATTTGTCGCCGACGAATGAATCCATTTCCGAAGGCGTGGGCGGCAGTCCCGTGAGATCAAAATAAGCGCGGCGGGCCAGCGCGCGGCGCGAGGCTTCGCCCGACGGTTTCAATCCGCTCTGCTCCAACTTCTGGAAGATGAACCGGTCGAGATCATTCCGCGCCCAGCCTTGGTCGGCGACTGTCGGCGGCACGGGTTTGGCGAGCGGCTGGAAGGCCCACCACTTTCGATCTTCGTCCGTGATTTTGCCACGCACCTTTCGGGGCTTGCCCGTCTGCCCCGGCCACACCGCACCGTCCTTCACCCACTGTTCGAGCGCGGCGATTTGGGGCGCGGAAAGTTTTTTGTCCTTCGGCGGCATTTGCAGGTCGGCGTCCGTGTAGCGCACGGCCTTGATCAGCAAACTTTTCTCCGCGTCGCCGGGCACCACCGCCGGGCCGGTGTCACCACCGGCCAGCAGGCCGTCGAGCGAGTCGAGCACGAGTCCGCCTTTGATTTTTTCCGACGAATGGCTGTGGCACTTGAAACAATTTTGCTGAAGCACCGCCTGGACTTGCGTGGTGAAAAAATTCTCCGCCGGCGTGACCGCGAACAGCGGTGCCACGAAAGCGAGGAGGAGCGCCGGGCAGGCACGCCTCACCATTCTGAAATCGCGACCGGTGAACACCCGGACAGTTTAGCCGCCCGCGCCGGGCTGCCGCAAGCCGGAGAATCTGGCGGCCCACCACTTCCCGTTGCGTTGGCTTTGCAAGGTAGCCGCGTCGGTCCCCGTGCCGTTCTTCCGAGCCGCGCCCGAGCGCCGCTCACTTCACGCGCACCACCCAGACCACGGTATAAAAGGGCGGATACGGCATCGCGCCAGGACTGAAGTCCGTCGTCACCGCCGCGAAGGGTGCGCCCACGCCTGCGTTGTCCGCGCTGGCCGTGCCGAAGGAATCAATCCCGCCCAGCGCCCCGCTCGCGCCCGCGCCGCACAAAAATCTTCCCGGCGAACCGTTCAAATCCGGCAGCACCTGTCCATCGAGCGGCGATTGCGGGTCGTTGAGCAATTGTCCATTGCACTCGGCGAAATTTTCCGGCAACGCGGGGACAGAGACCGAGGTACTCACGGAACCAGCGGGCCGGAGGGGAAAAACGTGCAACGGAAAAATCCAAGCGCCTGCGGTCAGTGCTTGCGGTCGAGGGCCTTCTTGATCGCGGCGATCACGCGGCGCTGGACGGACATGGGCGTGCCGGCGATGCGCGCGCCCGCCGCCGCCGGATGGCCGCCGCCGCCAAAGAGCGCGGCGATTTCGTTCACGTTCACCTTCCCGTTTTTCGAGCGCATGCTGAGCCGGACGAGGTTCGGCTCCATTTCCTCGAAGCAGCACGCGGCCACCACCGGCTCGATGTCGCGAATGTGTTCGATGAGTCCCTCGGTGTCGTTCCGTTCCGCGCCGGTGCGGGTGAAATCTTTTTGCTTCAACCAGAACCACGCGATCTGGTCGTCGTGCGTCAGGCGGAAGGAATTATAGACGTGGCGCAGGAGGCGGACGCGCTGGAGCGAGTAGCTTTGATAAACTTCGTCGCAAATTTTCGCGAGGTCCGCGCCGCGCTTCACCAGTTCCCCGGCAATCTGATACGTCGCCGGGCGCGTGCTCGGATATTGGAACGAGCCGGTGTCAGTCGAGACGGCGGTAAAAAGACAGTCGGCAATGGGCTTCGTGACGGGCCAGCTCGCGGCGCGCAGCAGGCGGTAGATCAATTCGCCGCTCGAAGGCTCCTTGCCCATGACCCAGTTGATGTCCGCGTAGCGCGTGTTGCTGGTGTGATGGTCAATGTTGATGAAGAGCTTCCGGGCGGTGATGTGATCCCGGCACTTGCCCAGGCGCTCGAAGCTGGCGCAGTCGGTGGCGACCACGCAGTCGAATTTCTCGCCGCTGTGCGGCTTGGCGAACATCTTGTCCGCGTCGAGGAAACGCAGCTTCTGCGGCACGGCGTCCTCGTTCCACACGGTGACGCGTTTGCCTTCGTTCTTCAGCGCGAGGGCGAGGGCGAGCTGCGAGCCGACACAATCGCCATCCGGCCGCATGTGGCCGACGATGCAGATGGTGCGCGCCTCGCGCAGCGCGTCAATGATGCGGCGGACGATGACGGGCGCGGGTTTCATGGTTCCTCGGTTTCCGCCGGCTCGACGGGCGAGGTCTTTTCGAGTTCCGCGATGATGGAAAGGACGCGGTTGCCGCGATTGACCGATTCGTCGTAGAGGAATTTGATCTTGGGCGTCTGTTTCAGCACCACGGATTTTGCCATGAGCATCTGGATGCGGACGCGGTTGTGGTTGAGCAAATCCACGGCGACTTTCTTCTGCTCGGGCGTGCCGAGGAGGCTGAGATAAACGCGGGCGGACTTGAGATCGCCAGACACGTCTATGTCGTTGACGCAGACGAGCCCGGCTTGTGCCACGGGAATTTCGCGGCGGATGGCCTCGCCGATTTCTCGCTTGAGCAGTTCCGCGACGCGCAGGATTCGGAGTGTGGGCATGGGGCCTCCGTAAGGGTCAGAGCTTGGACGCGAGCTTCTCGACGGCGTAACACTCGATGGTGTCGCCCATCTGGAAGTCGTTGTAGCCCTCGACGCGGATGCCGCATTCCATGCCGGAGCGCACCTCGTTGACCTCGTCCTGGAAACGGCGGAGCGATTGCGTGACGCCCTCATAAATGAGGTTCTTGCGCCGCATGACGCGCACCTTGCCGCGAATGATGCGCCCGGTGGTGACGGCGCAACCGGCGACGCTGCCGCCCTTCGACAGTTCGAAGATTTTCCGCACTTCCGCCGAGCCGGTGATGACTTCCTTGAGAATCGGATCGAGCAGCCCGGCCAGCGCGAGCTTCACCTCGTCAATGAGTTCGTAAATGATCGTGTAGAGCTTGAGCTGCACACCCTCGCGCTTCGCGATGTCGGCCACGCCGTTGTCCACGCGGGTGTGGAAACCGAGCACGACGGCCTTCGACGCGGACGCGAGGAGGATGTCCGACTCGGTGATGGTGCCGACGGCATCGCGGAGAATTTCCAGCGAGACCTTGTCCGACTGAATCTGATTGAGCGCGTCAGCGATGGCCTCGACGGAACCCTGCGTGTCGGCCTTGACGACGATCTTGAGCACCTTGGCGCTCTGCGCGTCCAGGCGTTGAAAGAGATTTTCGAGTGAGACTTTCGGGCCGGCGGATTCGTGGCCTTCCTTGCGGGCCTGCATTTCGCGGCGTTCGGCCTCTTCGCGCGCGGCCTTTTCATTTTCGAGAATGGTGAACTCGATGCCGGCCTCGGGGACGCCGTTGAGACCGAGAACCTTCACCGCCACGGACGGGCCGGCTTCGTCGAGGCGTTTGCCCTCCTCGTTAATCAGCGCGCGCACTTTGCCGTAAAACTGGCTGCACAAAATCACGTCGCCACGGCGCAGCGTGCCTTTGCGCACGAGCACGGTCGCGGTCGGGCCGCCGGGTTCGAGGCCGGATTCAATGACGTTGCCTTTGGCGCGACGCGTCGGGTTGGCCTTGAGTTCGAGCAAGTCGGCCTGGAGCAAAATCAATTCGAGCAGCTTGTCCACGCCCACCTTGGTCAACGCAGAAACGTCCACGAAAATGGTGTCGCCGCCCCAGTCGTCAGGAGTCAGGCCCTTCTCCGCGAGCTGCTGGCGGACCATCATCGGGTTGGCGTTCGGATGATCCATCTTATTGACGGCCACGAGGATCGGAACTTTTGCCGCCTGCGCGTGCGCCAGGGCTTCGAGCGTCTGCGGCATCACGCCGTCATTCGCCGCCACGACGAGCACCACGAGGTCGGTGACATTTGCGCCGCGCGCACGCATGGCACTGAACGCGGCGTGACCGGGCGTGTCGAGGAAAGTGATCTGCTGCAACTCCGTCTTCCGCTCAGGGTGCGGGAACGAAATGGTGTAAGCGCCGATGTGCTGCGTGATGCCACCAGCTTCGCCCGAGGCGACGTTGGCCTTGCGAATCACGTCGAGCAAAGAAGTTTTGCCGTGGTCAACGTGGCCCATGATCGTGACCACAGGCGCGCGCGGCTTCAGGTCTTCAAGTTTGTCCTCGATGTCGAGTTCGAGCTTCTTGACCGGCGCGTGGACGATGCCGCCGCCGCGTTCGCGTTTCTCGGCTTCGAGCTTGAAGCCGTTGATGGCGGCGACGCGCTGCGCGACCTGCTCGTCAATGGCCTGGTTGACGTTCGCAAACACGCCGAGGCCCATGAGGTCGGCGATGATTTTGAACGGCTTGAGCTTCATCTGATCCGCGAGTTCGCGGACGACGATGGGCGGCTTGATGCTGATGACGGGCGCGTCGGCGGCAACTTCAATCTGCCTCTGCGCGGGCCTGGCCGGAGCGGCCTGCTTGGCGGGGAAACCGCCCTGCGGGCGGCCATACTGCGGCTGGCCCGGACGCCCGCCGCGGTTGTCACCGCCACGTTGATCGGGACGACCACCGCCGCGACCGAAGTCGCGTCCGCCATCACGAGGCGGCGGTAATTTGACGGAGCCGAGCTTGTCGCCGACGCGCGGCCGCTGCGGCAGTAGAATCGAGCCGACCTTCTCGCCGACTTTCGGGACCCACGGTTCAGGCGGCTTGGGCGGAGGCGGCGGAGGCGCGAGCGGGGCTGGCGGCGCTTTGACTTCAGCAACCGGCGCAGGCGCGGCAGGCGCGGCGCTACTCACGGACGCGGGTTCAACCACCGACGGCGGCGGGGACAACGGCTCTGCCGCAACGACCGGTTCCGGCTCCACGGGCGCAACCACTTCCACGGGCGGTGGCGGCGGTGGCGGTTCATGGACGACCACGATGGCGGGCGCGGGCGGCGGAGCGGGAGCCTCGGCGACCTTCTTGCCGCCGAGCTGTTCGACGAGAAATTCAGCGGTGATCTTGTCCAGCGAACTGGACGGGACTTTGGCGGCGTGGATGCCCAGTTCCTTGGCCTTGACGATAACTTCTTTGTTCTCGAGGCCGAGCTGCTTGGCAATGTCGTAAATACGAACGGGCATATAAGTTTTTCTGCACCCGGTATGTCATCGCAATGTTCATTGCGGTGACATGCTACGTTTGGCAGAACCGGGTTTCATAAAATCACGCTACGGGCGTCTGGGCTTCCCCGACTTTGATCTGACGTCGGGCGGACTCGGCACGCGCCGCTTCGTAAAGCGCGGCAGCTTGCTCGGCAATCTGCGGAATGCCAGCTAAATCGCTTTGGTCCGCTTGCAGCAAATCCGCCAGGCTCGTGAAGCCATGATGGACGAGAACATCCGCCTGTTCCGGCGTCACGCCAGGGATGGCCGCGATGGCCTGAACCGCCAGCGCGACCTGCTGATCGAAGCCGACGACGGTCACTTCCTCCCCCTCAATGTCCACCTGCCAGCCCGTGAGCTTCGAGGTGAGCCGCGCGTTCTGGCCGCGCTTGCCGATGGCGAGCGACAGTTGATCCATCGGCACGGTGATGCGGACGCGCTTGCGCGCCTCGTCCGCGTCGAAGTCTTTAATCTTCGCCGGATTCAAAGCGTTGCTGATGAACTCGCGGATGTTCGGCGACCACTTGATGATGTCCACCTTCTCGTTGTTCAACTCGCGGACGATGTTCTTCACCCGTTGGCCGCGCAGACCGACGCATGCGCCGACCGGGTCCACTTTGTCATCGCGCGTCCAGACGGCGATCTTGGTGCGGAAACCCGGCTCGCGGGCAATGCCCTTCACTTCAATGGTGCCGTCGCTGATTTCGGAAACCTCCACCTGGAACAGTTTCAAAACGAAATTCGGGTCCGCGCGCGACAGAATGATTTCCGGCCCGTGATTGCCATTCTCCACGGCCTTCACGTAGCAACGCACGCGCTCGCCGATTTGATATTCCTCCGTGGGCACGCGCTCGCGGTTCGGCAGCAGCGCCTCGTACTTGCCGAGGTCCACCGTCACGTCCGAACGCTCGAAGCGTCGGACGACGCCGCTGATGATGTCGCCCACGCGGTCTTTGAACTCGGTGAAAATGAGCGCCTTCTCCGCGCGCCGCACCGCCTGCATGAGCGCCTGCTTGGCGTATTGAGCGGCAATGCGCCCGAAACCGTTGGGCGTGACTTCGATTTCCAGCTCGTCGCCAATCTGGGCGTCCGCCTTTATACGTCGCGCGTCGAAGACGGAAATCTGGTCGTGCTTGGAAGAGACCTTGTCCGAGACGATGAGTTTCGCGTAGGCGCGAATGTCCCCGTTCTTCTGGTCAATGCTACAGCGCAGTTCGCGCGCCGGGCCGACCGCTTTCTTCGCGGCCTGCACGAGTGATTCCTGGACAGCCGCCGTGAGAACCTCACGGCTGATGCCCTTTTCTTTTTCCCAGTACTCCAGAACGGCTAAAAAATCGGCGGCATTCATAATAGTCTGGCGGCTGTTCCGCCCGGCTCTGCTCCCCATCCGGGGAACAAAAAAGTCGGTAGAATAAATTTCTCCGACTTGGCACAGGCTGGTCGAGCCAGCGATTCACTTCTGTTCCGACGTTATTCACCCGACGCAAACTGGTCAAGGTTCAATTCCCAAAGGGGTGTGATTAGAAGTGGCGGTCAGTTGCAGGCGTGTTGGGGTTGAGTCCAGTAGGAGTTCCAAAGTTGATTGGCGCGGGCCACGCGCAAACCCA
>JAYVQC010000048.1:0-10476 GCA_043757045.1 Akkermansia sp.
GCACCGGCATGTGATCCAGCAGCGGCTCAAACTGGCGGGCGGCTGGTGGAAAGAAACCAACGCCCAAGCCATGCTGGGTTTGCGCGTGGCCCGCGCCAACCACCGCTGGAACGCCTACTGGACTCAACCCCAACACGCCTGCAACTGACCGCCACTTCTAATCACACCCCATTCATTCCCTTCCCTTGACCCACCAGAGTTTGAGCCGGATAGTCCGCGCGTTCTGCTTTGGATGGGGGGCGTACTGGTTTCGACCATGAAGTTGCGCCAGAGGCGGCATGCCGAGGATGGTTCGTTGGCCTCGTTAAACATCGGACCAAAAAATAAAAGCTAACGAAGAATTGGCTCTCGCGGCCTAAGTGCCACGACGTTCTCACCGCACACCTGCTCAGGTGAAGAACGCTGCAGCAGGTTAGTCGAGGCACGGGGACAGCGCGTGTTTTCGGCGAAATAAATTCATGCTGAATACGTGATTGGTTTCGTGTCTGGGCGTTAGCCAATCACCGACAACTCTCCCCGGGCTAAGCATGTAGTCGCGGCTGGTTCACCTACTTGGGACCCGGGTTCAACTCCCGGCGCCTCCACCATTTTGAAGTTGTTGCAGAAACGTCAGACGACGGGATGGCGAAATTCAAAGTTAGGCGGCTCCATACATTGTGGCCACACGACGATTTGAAGACGAGGCGCAGCGCATCGGCGGCCTGATTGCGCGACGGCACTTGGCGTGGATTTATCTCTTCATAGCTGTGTTGATGGGCGCATTTGCCATACTCCTCTGGGAGCCTGCGCTTCACTGGCCAAGTGTCGTTTCAGGATTGATCGCAGTCGCCTCTTTGGCTTGGGCAATCTTCAGCGGCTTTCGAGTTCGATTGAGCAAACTTCGCTGTCCCTGCTGCGACGGTGCGATTGAGTTTCGGAACATCCGCACCGGCGCACAGCACATGATTTGCAAACGATGCGGGCAGACTTCTCACTTGGGATTGAGAGATGGAATTTATGCTTCTTGACGATGCGCGGCAACCAGCGCCGACACTGCGCCTCCTTTGCATACGCCGCTGAACTTGACGTGTTTGCGTTCAAAGTTCCCCCGCCCTGCCCCGCCCGTTAAATCTTTTCCCTACCCCGGCGCGAATTCATCGCTACTCTCCGCGCCAGTGCGGTTCACCCACCGCCTTTACCCAAATGGACAAGTTGCTACTCATTGATGACGAGGCGGACGTGCAGTATTCGTTCCGCCGCATCTTCGACACACCCGAAATTGAAATTGCCACCGCCTCCAGTGGCGAAGAAGGCTTGCGCATCATCCCGCAGTTCAAGCCCAACCTCGTGATGATGGACGTGCGCATGACCGGCCTGACCGGTCTCGAAACGCTCCGCAAGCTGCGCCAGTCGGACGCCAAGTTGCCGGTCATCATCATGACCGCCTACGGCACCACGCAGACGGCCATCGAGGCGATGAAACTCGGCGCGTATGACTACGTGCTGAAGCCGTTCGACGTGCCGAAGCTCCAGGCGCTCGTCCGCAACGCGCTCGAAGCCGCGCGCGCGATGAAGAAGGTCGTGAGCTACGAGCCACTGCTCGAATCGGAGGATTACGACATCGGCATCGTGGGCCGCACGGAGGCGATGCAGGACGTGTTCAAACTCATCGGCCAACTCGCGGGCAGCGATGCGACGGCGCTCATCACCGGCGAGAGCGGCACGGGCAAGGAACTGATCGCGCGCGCCATTTACGGCCACAGCCAGCGGAGCGAGAAGACGTTCCTCGCGATCAATTGCGCGGCCATCCCGGAGAATCTTTTGGAGAGCGAGCTGTTCGGGCACGAGCGCGGCGCGTTCACCGGCGCGAGCCAGCAGCGCATCGGCAAGTTTGAGCAGTGCAACGGCGGCACGTTGTTCCTCGACGAAATCGGCGACATGACGCCCGCGACGCAGACGAAAATTTTGCGCGTGCTCCAGAGCGGCACCTTCGAGCGCGTGGGCGGCAACACGCCGATCAAGACGGACGTGCGCATCATCGCCGCGACGAACAAGCCGCTGGAACAGGCCGTGGCGGAGAAGCAGTTCCGCGAGGATTTGTTTTACCGCCTGAACGTGGTGCGGCTGCGCGTGCCGCCGCTGCGCGAGCGCCGCGCGGACGTTCCGCTTCTGGTGAATTATTTCCTGAAGAAGTTTTCCGAGAAGAACAAGCAACCGGTCAAGGGCGTGACGGACGAGGCGTTGCGCGCGCTCTCCGCCTACGACTGGCCGGGCAACGTGCGCGAGCTGGAGAACGTGGTGCATCGCGCGCTCGTCGTGTCGAAAGGTGATGCGATGCTCTCGGCGGATTTGCCGCCCGAGGTGTCAAAGTCGTCGAGAGTCGAGAGCCGAGGGACGATTGCCAGCGGGGTAGCTCCGGCAGCAATGCCGACGGACATCGGAGACATCGCGCAGGCGCTCTTCCAGATCGCGCGGCGTGATCCGAAGCTGAAACTGATTCCCTTCCTCGAACGCGAGATGGTGATTCAGGCCTTGAAGGAGACGAAGGGCAACCAAGTCCAGTCGGCCAAGCTGCTCGGCATCACGCGCGCGACGTTGCGGAAGCGCGTGGAGAAATTCGGCATCACGCAGCAGTTAGAGATCAAGTAGCGGGGCGCGGCCACCTTGGCCGTCGGGCGGGCGAGACGCCCGCGCCCCGTCTGAGTTTACGGCGAGACCACGCGGTAGAAACGGTTTGAGGGCGTGAGCGCCTGCGTGACCGGGATGACGGTGGGATTCAGCGGCGCGGGATGCGTGCTCAAGGTGCTCCACGCACCGGCACCCACAGAAGATTTGAACTGCACGGTGTAACTCGATCCCGGCAACGCGGTGAACTCGAAGCGGAAATTTGCCCCGTCCACGCGCGCGTTCGTGAGCGTGACGGGCGGCGGCGGCACGAAATAACCGACGACAAGTTTTGGACGGTTCAAGGCTGCTTCGCGGGTGTTGAAACGTCGTCCGGTTTTCCCCGCATCCTCAGCGGCGCTGCGCAGCGCCCAGCCGAAATTCGCTCCCGCGTTCGTCGCCCACTGCTGCACGGTGCTAACGAGGCCCGGCGTCGAGGCGAACGAGTATGTGCCTAATCCGGTGATAGGCGTGTCCGCGTCAGAGGCGGGATCAAAATCCCCGCCAGCGTTCTCCCAAAACTCGCTGCCCGTTCCCGTCCAATTGGCGCCGCCCTCGATCCAACTCAGCGTCAGGCGGTGCAAGAGGTGCGTCTGTGGGATGTTCTGAACTGAATCCGCGACTCTGCTGGCCGTCACTTCCACCGTCGCTGAAGTAACCACCACGCCGGACGGCAGGCTGCTGAGATCGAAGCGGAACAGCGCGCGCGCCGGCACCCCGGGGTTCGGCAGATGGCCGACAATCATCGTCGCCGACACGCCGTTGGCGAGCGCCTCGTTGTTCGGCGAAATGGTCGTGTCCGCGACGGAGGTGAAAGTGGCCGAGGCGGCGAACAAAACCGGAGCCAGCGCCAGCCAGGCGGCACCCAGCAGAATGAATTTCATGAACTGATGAGAAACACTCGCCCACCACCGGTCAAACGGAATATCGGCGCGGTGACGGCACGCCAAACTCCATCCCTATTTGGTCGGGATCATTCCTCTGGCTCAAGAATCAGCAAGAACTGACCCGGTGTTTCACAAAACATTTCGCGCCCAAGCAAATGCTTGAACTCCGGCGCGCGGCCCGCCTACGGTTTGCCCGCCAAGTCAAGCGGCTCATCCCACGACCCGGGAGAAACCAATTCAATTATGGAAAACGCACCATTACCACCGAACGAAATCAACGGCCTTGTTGAAGGGCTGAACCGTCTGGCCCGCAATCTCTGGGGCACCTGGGACCAGGACACGCTGGAGATCTTTCATCAGCTTTCACCGCGCGCGTGGCAGAACCTCTACCACAACGGCGTGGCCGTGTTGCGCGAAGTCTCCGCGCAGGAGTTGCGCGTGCGCCTGCAAGACAAGCAGTTCGCCGACAAGGTGCGCCGCACGCTCATCAAGTTCGACGCGTATCTCACCGAGGAAAAAACGTGGGGCAACCTGAACGCGCCGGCCCTCGTGAAGAATCCCGTGGTCTATTTCACCGCTGAGTTTGGTTTCCATGAAACGCTGCCCATCGCGGCGGGCGGCCTCGGCGTGCTCGCGGGCGATCATTTGAAGTCGGCCAGCGATCTTGGGCTGGGACTCGTCGGCATCAGCCTGTTTTACCGCGAAGGTTATTTTCAGCAGTCCTTCAACGCGGAGAACTGGCAGGTGGATTATTACCGTCTGCTCAATCCCAGCAACCTGCCGATGGAGCCGCTCAATGACGCCGCCGGCCAGCGCATCGTTTGCGAAGTGGAAATCGGTTTCAACACTGTGGCCTTCCAGGCGTGGCGCGTGAACGTGGGGCGCTGCTCGGTTTATCTGCTCGACGCCAACCTGCCGCAGAACGAGCCGATGCACCGCGATCTCACCTTGCGCGTGTACGGTGGCGACAGCACCACGCGCATCATGCAGGAAGTTTTGCTGGGTGTCGGCGGCGTGCGCTTGATGCGCAAGCTCGGACTCACGCCCGGCACCTTCCACATGAACGAAGGTCACGCGGCGTTTCTCACGCTGGAATTGATGCGGGAAAAAATCGCGGCGGGTCAGTCGCTGGCGGACGCGCAGAAGAACACCACCAAGGAGTGCATCTTCACCACGCACACGCCGGTCGAGGCGGGCCATGATCGTTTCACGCCCGACCTGATGAATTTCGTGATGCCGAAAATGCAGGCCGCGCTCGGCATGAAACCCGAGGACATGCTGGCGCTGGGCCGCGTGAAACCGGAGAACAAGCACGAGCCTTTCTGCATGACGGTGCTCGCGCTCAAGTGCTCACGCGCCGCGAACGGTGTCAGCGAGTTGCACGGCCAGGTCAGCCGGGAGATGTGGCACGAACTGTATCCGACCGGCACGGTCGCGCAGGTGCCGATTGGCCACGTCACGAACGGCATTCACATTCCCGGCTGGGTGAAAGGCACGCAACGCCACTGGCTGCGCCGCAAGCTCGGCGTCGAGGCGGAGAAGAACATCAACTCGCCCGACTACTGGAAGCACCTCGCCGATCCCGCCGTGACTTCGGACGAGGAGCTTTGGTCCATGCGCTACAACTTGCGCCGCGAGCTGATGGAGTTCGCGCGCCGCCGTTTGTTCGAGGGCCATCGCACCGCGCCGGATGATTTCATCTCGTTTGACTCACTGCTGAATCCCGACGCGCTGACCATCGGTTTCGCGCGCCGCTTCGCCACTTACAAACGCGCGCCGCTGATCTTTGATCGCTTCGATGAAGTGGTGAAGCTCGTGAAGAACGAGAAGTATCCGCTGCAATTCATCTTTGCCGGCAAGGCGCATCCGCGCGACGACGAGGGCAAGAAATACATCCAGCGCATCATTCACTTGAGCAAGTTCAGCGAGCTGAAGGGCCACCTGGTCTTCATCGAGAACTACGACATCCATGTCGCGCGCCAGATGGTCAGCGGATGCGATGTGTGGTTGAACAACCCGCGTCGTCCGCTCGAAGCCTCTGGCACAAGCGGCGAGAAGGCGGGCTGCCACGGCTGCTTGAACCTGAGCATCCTCGACGGCTGGTGGCGCGAAGGCTACGACGGCACGAACGGCTTCGCCATCGGCGACGACTCGCACCCGAGTTCCATTGACGAGCAGGATCGCCAGGACGCGGCGAACCTCTACACGACGCTGACCGAGCAGGTGATTCCCGAGTTCTACAACCGCGATGCCAACGGCGTGCCGCGCGCGTGGATCAAGCGCATCCGCCGCGCGCTGGTCACGCTTGTGCCGCAGTACAACACCTGGCGCATGGTGCAGGAATACACGACGAAGTATTACCTGACGAAGTAGGTGATTGCCAAAGCCCGTCCGAACGGCGTGACTGGCGGTCAACAATTACCATTAGCAGGAGATCATTATGGCCAAAGGAAATCGCAGTCAGAAACGAGAAGTCAGGAAACCGAAGAAGGAGAAGCCGAAGGCCGAACCCGCGACCCGGCGGACGACCTGAGCGCCCGCTGATGAGCGACGAGACAATTCCGGCGGGAGCGGGCGGAGAAGTCGGCGGCGGCGGGACAAAACCCGCGCCCTCTCCGGTTAATCATCCACGTGATCCGCTCCACGGCATCACGCTGGAGCGCATCATTAACGAACTGGTCGCACAACACGGCTGGGCCGAGATGGGCGAGCGCATTCCCATCCGCTGTTTCCAATTGAATCCCAGCGTGAAGTCCAGCCTCACCTTTCTGCGGAAGACGCCTTGGGCGCGGCAAAAGGTGGAGGCCTGGTTCCTCTACGAGCAACGCCGGCGGCAGGATGAAAAGACCGGCCCCGAGGCGGATACATCTGGAAGTCGTTCTTGAGCATTGCGGAGAGCTGTTAAGGCGTCGTCGCTCCGCGCGCGCCGGGTTGAGGCTCCAGCAAGGTTGGTCACGTTTCTCCGTTTCCGGCCCGGCGCGCGCGGAGCGACGACGCCCTACCACGCTGGCTTTCCGTCACCCTCAGTAGCGCGGCAGCGTGGGATCCACTTCGTCCGTCCAGCGCGCAAGGCCGCCGGAGAGGTTGTGGAGTTTCTTGAATCCCGCCACGCGCAAGTACGCGATGACCATCGCACTGCGCACGCCGTGATGGCAATAGACCACCACCTCCTCGTCCTTCCACGCTTCGATCTCATCCGCGCGCATTGGCACTTCCGCGAGCGGAATGAGCGTCGAGTTCGCCAGCGCTACGAAAGCGTGTTCATCCGGCTGGCGCACGTCGAGGAGGTGCGGGGGATTCGGAGAACGCAGGGCGGTGGCGAGTTCGGTGGGAGTCATTTGGGAAAGTAATCAGTGAGTCAGTAATCAGTAATCAGTTTAGCCGTCCGGTGGTGCTCTGGATTTACTGAAGACTGTTTCACTGATTACTGATTACTGATTACTGATTACTTCCCCTTCACTGATTCTGCGCGCTCAGGAACCGCTCGCAATCAATCGCCGCCGCGCAGCCCATGCCCGCCGCCGTGATCGCCTGACGATACACACGGTCGGCACAGTCGCCGGCCACGAACACGCCGGTCACGTTCGTCTCCGAGCCGTTGCGCCGCTGAATGTAGCCTGCGTCGTCCATGTCAATCACGCCCTTGAACAGTTGCGTGTTCGGAATGTGGCCGATGGCGGCGAAGACGCCCGCGCAGTCGAGCGTGCTCTCGGCGTTGGTTTTGAGATTCTTGATCTTCACGCCCGTGACTTTGTTCTGCTTCACGTCGAGCACTTCGGTCACGACGGAATCCCAGATGGGTTTGATCTTCGGGTTGGCCAGCGTGCGGTCGGCCATGATCTTCGACGCGCGCAAGCTGTCGCGACGATGGATGAGATAAACCGAGGAGCCGAACCGCGTGAGGTAACTCGCTTCCTCGCACGCGGAATCGCCCCCGCCCACAACGACGAGCGGCTGGTTGCGAAACATCGGCAGCGCGCCATCGCAGGTCGCGCAGTAGGTCACGCCCTTCTTCTCCAACTCGTCTTCACCCGGCACGCCGAGGTGCTTATGTCCAGCCCCGCTGGCGATGATGATCGTCTCGGCCTGCACCGCGTCGCCATCCACAACGAGCGTGAACGGGCGCTTCGACAAATCCACGGACTCGACGGTGCCGAACTTCACCTTCGCGCCAAAACGCTCGGCCTGCTTCTGCGTCCGGGTCATCAGTTCGTAGCCGTCAATGCCCTCGGGAAAGCCGGGAAAGTTTTCGACGATGCTCGTGGTGGTGAGCAATCCGCCGGGCATGAGGCCGGTGAGAACGAGCGGCGCGAGTTGCGCGCGCGCGGTGTAAAGAGCGGCGGTGAGTCCCGCGCAGCCGGTGCCGATGATGACGACTTTTTCCATAAGGGCGCGCAACGTAGAGGCTGGCCCGGACGGGTTCAAGACTGGGAAAGCGCGCGCGCGGGATTGGCCGTGACACTCCTCGGTCGCCCGATGCGACGACAAACATGAGTGCGCAAATTTCAGGTCAGAAAAGCATTGGCGCACTGCCCGCCCGTCCTATTCTCCCGCCCCTATGAATCCAGTTGCCTTAATTACAGGTGGCTCCCGCGGCATCGGCCGCGGGATCGCGCTGAAGCTCGCCGACCTGGGATACGATCTCGTCATCAACTACGCCGGCAACCAGATCAGCGCGCAGGACACCGCGATCTCGTGCCAGGCGATTTCCATGAGCAAGGACCGGCATGGCCGCGCCGAGATTTTCCAGGCGGACATTTCCAAAACCGCCGACCGCCAGAAGTTGATCGCTTACGCGCGCCAGCAGTTTGGCCGCCTCGATCTGCTGGTCAACAACGCGGGCGTCGCCCCCGAACTGCGCACGGACATTCTCGTCGCGAACGAGGAGAGCTTCGACCGCATGATGGGCGTGAACCTCAAAGGCCCTTACTTCCTCACGCAACTCGCCGCGCGCTGGATGATCGAAATGGTCACGGCTCCCGGCTTCAAGGGCCCGAAGCCAAAAATCATTACCATCACTTCCGTCAGCGCCTACGCCGCGTCCGTCACACGCGGGGATTACTGCTTATCGAAGGCCGGACTCGCCATGCTCACGCCGCTCTTTGCCTCGCGGTTGGCGGAGTTCGGCATCGGCGTCTTTGAAATCCGCCCCGGCATCATCGCCACCGACATGACGGCGGGCGTGAAAGAGAAATATGATGAGCTCATCGCGCAAGGGCTTACGCCCATCGCGCGCTGGGGCACGCCGGAGGACGTGGCGAAGGCCGTAACCGCCATCGTGCAGGACGCGCTGCCTTTCAGCACCGGCGAGGTGATCAACGTGGACGGCGGGTTTCATCTGCGGAGGCTGTGAGTTGCCGGTTGAACCCGCGCTGGAAGTAATTATTCTCAGGCCATGAGCACCGTTGCCGAAATCGAGAAAGCGATCACGGAACTGCCGCCCGAGCAATGCCAGAACCTCGCCGAGTGGTTCCTGCGCTACATGGAAGATTTGGAGGACGGCCTGGCTGCGCAACGCGCCGAGGCCGAGGGCGGGCCGCGCGTTTCGCTCGAAGAGGTGAAGCGCGAGTTCGCTCTTCATTAATGTCCTGCCGCATCCAGGACGACATGCTGCTCGCGCTGATTGTCGAGATCGTCCATCGCCGGGAGATTTACCGCTAGGCCATGCCGCAACTTTTCCGACCACGAATTTTTATCCCGCTTGGGCTGCTGCTCGTCGGCGCAAGTTTCGCCACCGGTGCGAACATGTCTTCGCCCGCTCCCCGCGTCTTAAGCGTCAGCCCCGGCGTGCTGCCCAAGATGAAAGCGCGGCTCATGACGAATGACGCTTCACTCCTCCCCGCCTTCCGCAAGCTGACTAACGACGCCAATCGCGCGCTGAACTTCGTGCCGCTCTCTGTGATGGAGAAACCCAAAGCCGGCGCGAGCGGCGACAAGCATGACTACCTCAGTCAAGCTCCCTACTTCTGGCCCGACCCCACGAAGCCCGACGGCCTGCCCTACCTCCGCAAGGACGGCCAGCGCAACCCCGAGAGCGGCGACGAACATTCGGATGCGCCGCGCCTGGCCCGCATGGCGGACGCGGCCGAGACGCTGGCGCTCGCGTATTTTTTCACGCGCGAAGAACGCTACGCGGCGCACGCGGCGAAAGTCTTGCGCGTGTGGTTTCTGAATCCGGCCACACGCATGAATCCCAATTTCAACCAGGCCCAGGCCATCCCCGGCGTGAACACCGGGCGCGGCATCGGGATGATCGAGAGCCGCAGCCTCATGCCGGTGTGCGATGCGGTCGGGCTGCTGGCCGGTTCCACGAACTGGTCGAAAGCCGACGAGGCAGGAATGCGCGCGTGGCTCGCGGAATTTCTTCAATGGGCGCAGACCAGCGCGAACGGACGCGACGAGCAGGCGGCGAAAAACAACCACGGCTCGTGGTACGACGCGCAGATTGCGCACTACGCGTTGTTCGTCGGCGACACCAATCTCGCGCGGCGCGTCGTCGAATCTGCGAAGACCAATCGCATCGCCGAACAAATCAGACCTGATGGCAGCCAGCCGCGTGAACTCGCCCGCGCGGATTCCTTCGGCTACTCGCGCTTCAATCTCCAAGCGCTATTCACGCTGGCCGTGCTCGGTGAGCACACGGGCGCGGACTTGTGGCGCTACCAATCAGCCTATGGCGCTGGCCTGCGGTGCGGGCTGGAATTTTTGCTCCCCTACGTCGAGCAGCCGGAACAGCCGTGGCCCTACGAGGCCGGCAAAAAAGAAAAGCGCACGCTCGACGGACAGCTGCGCCGCGCCGCGCTCGTCTATGGTGGCGAACGCCTGAAAGCCTTGCGCGCCCAACACACCGCCCGCAACGACCGCGAAGCGCTGCTCATTCCAGAAGATTGATGAAAAACTGGAAGGCCACTCCCCTTGTAGCGGCGTCTCGTGAGAGCGCCGCCAT
>JAYVQC010000049.1:0-10450 GCA_043757045.1 Akkermansia sp.
CGCCGCACACATCGAGGAGAGCCACAACAGCATGCCGGTGAAAATGGCGAACGGCCACGCCGCGCTGAACACGGAAATGGAGGCGATGATCTTGTGCGCCTTCGCTTCGTCCAGCGCCGTGTGGCCGGTCAGCATCGCCCAGCCGAGATGCAGCAGCAGCGCCGCGGGAATGACCGCGAGCAGATTCCCGGCGACGGCCGCGGTCTGCGAGCGCACGAGGCAGACGATTTCAGTGACCAGCGCCTCCATGCGCTGGGCGTCGCGCAACTCCTCCATGCGCCGGGCCAGCGCGGGCGCGGTGGCGGCGGGCTGCTTGGTCGCGAGGGTGAAACCAGCGAGCTGGATCGCGACGAAACTTCCGGCGTAATTCAGACTGAAGGCCACGCCTTGGAAAAATTTCGCGAAGGCGATGTGGGACAACAACAGTTTCACCAGCGTGGTGATTCCCGTGAGCGCACCGCCGCCGAGCGCGCGCCGCAGCATCGTGAAGTATTCGCCCCGGCTGTGCGCGACGTAGTGTTCGCCCGTCTCGGCGTTGCGCTCGACGATGCGGCGCGTGAGCAGGTGCAAGTTTTGCCGCAACAACGCCGGCACGCTGCGATGCTCGTGATTCTGCCGCACCAAATCCGCCAGCACCGCGAACAGCCGCTGGTCGTCCAGTTGCGGCGTGGCCCACACTTCGAGCAGCAATTCCAGCCGCCGCACCTGCGCGCGAATCCGTTCGAGATCATAGACGAGACTGGTGTTCACGCCGGTCTGCGTGAGGTGCCCCGTGATTTCATCCACCGCGAGAGCGCAGGCGTCCGCCGCGCTGCGGACGTGGTTCAACTCGGCGGCCAGATCCTGCGTGGCCACACCATCGCGGGCGCGCGCCAGCAGGGCTTCGACGGCGGGCGCGAGCCGTTGAAATGGCAGTTCGCGGAAGGCCGGCTTGGCGAGACGCGAGCGCATTTCGCGCGAGGAGCCGGTGACGCGCACGCGACTGGCGAGTTGCACCATCGCGTCCTCGAGATCGGTGCGGAGAGAATTCCAGCCGCTTTCGTCCTCCGCCTCATCGTGATGGAAAAGTTGGACAATTTCCGCGGCCAGTTCGGCGTCAATTTGCTCCAGCCAGTCGCCATCGCCCGCGCGGGAAAAGAGCCGGTCGAAAATGTCGCCCAAGTCGCGCGTGGTGGGCGGCTCCGGCAGCAGCCGTGAAGTCAGCCGGGCCAGCACCTCGTGACTGAACGCAGCGCGCCGGGGCAGTCCGGTGTCGGCAAAGAGATCGAGCGATTGCGTGTCGCGGACCAGCGAACGAAACGTGCGCGCCACGCGCAAGCGCGCCTCGGGCTGGCGTTCGAGAATCTGCAGCAGCAGGCGCAAACTTTTCTCCGGCGTGCGGCGGCGCACCCATTGCACCAAATCCTCCGCCCACTCCACGCGCTCGGGTAATGGTCGCGTCAAATCGGCATGCGCCAGCAACGCATCCAGTGCGGGATGGCCGCCCGGCCTGCGGATGCGTTGCAGAAATTGTGACCACCTTGGCACGCGCGAGAAGATTCAGAGCGAGCGTGGTGTTGTCCACATAAAGCGTGTCCATCAGCACTCCGTTGACGCTTGACGCCAACTGGCCCGCCGCCGAAACCAACGGCGCATGAAACCACTTCACACCTTGCGCGCCGGCGTCATCGGCACCGGCTTCATCGGCCCGGTTCACATTGAAGCCCTCAAGCGCCTCGGCGTACAGGTCACCGCCATCTGCGGCTCGACCAAAAACGCGCAGGCCACGGCGGACCAATGGGGCATTCCCGAGGTTTATGGCGACTACGACTATCGCGCCTTGCTGCGTTCGCCGAATGTGGATGTCGTTCACATCACCTCGCCAAACAAGGCGCACGTCGAGCAGTCCCTCGCCGCCCTGGCCGCAGGCAAACATGTCGTCTGTGAAAAACCTCTCGGCATGAAGACCGGCGAAACCGCGCGCGTGGTCGCCGCAGTGAAGAAAAAATCGTCGCCCGTGTTTGCGGTGAACTACATGTGCCGCCTGTTCCCCGCCGTGCTTCAGGCGCGCGCGATGGTGGCGCGCGGCGAACTCGGCCAGATCATTCACGTTCAGGGCCACTTCTTCCAGGACTGGCTGCTCAAGGACACGGATTACAACTGGCGCCTGCTCGCCCGCGAAGGCGGCAAACTCCGCGCCGTCGGCGACATCGGCACGCACTGGATTGACGCCGTCTCGTTCATCCTCGGCGCGCGCGCGGAAAGCGTGTTCGCGCACATCGAGACGTTTCACAAAATCCGTCGGCGTCCGCGCGGCGAAGTGCAGACCTTTGCGCAAGTCGATCCCGCCACGATGGTTCCTTACAAATGTGACACGGAAGATTTCGGCAGCGTGCTGCTCAAGTTTGGCAAGGCGAAGCACGGCTTCACCAACGGCGTCCACGCCAACGCCTCCATTTCGCAAGTCGCCGCCGGATGGAAATGCAGCCTCGCCCTCGGCATTTACGGCACGAAAGGCAGCCTGCGCTGGGACCTCCAGCAGCCGAACGAAATGATCCTCGGCCGCCGCGATGAGCCGAATCAAATTCTCCAACGCTCAACCCCCGGCTTCGACGTGGACATCGCGGGCTTCAGCGATTACCCCGGCGGTCACCCCGAGGGCTTCGCTGATGCGCACAAGATGCACTATCGCGCCGTCTATCAGCACATCATCAGCGGACGCAAAACGCCGTTGCTGTTCGCGACCGCGGAGGATGGCCATCACGAAGTGAAACTGTGCGAGGCCATCTTGCGAAGCAGCCGGAGCAAGGGATGGGTGAAGGTCTGAACCGCGTGGTGGGGTGAGACTCCGTCGAACCCTAACTGCCGACGCAGGAGGCGCGAGCGCAGCGAGCATCTCCGACGGGCGTGCTCGCAGCAGGAAGGATGCTCGCTCTGTTCGCCTCGCTGCGCTCGAAATGGGATTCGACGGAGTCTCACCCCACCGTTCTGAACCGCGCTACCCCGTGACCAGCGTTCCCACTTCCTCGCCCAGCACCACGCGCTTGAGGTTGTGCGGCTTGAACAGGTCGAACACGATGATCGGCATCTTGTTGTCCATGCACAGGCTGAAGGCGGTGGAGTCCATGACCTTGAGCTGCTTTTGCAGCGCGTCGAGGTAGGTGATGCGCTGGAAGCGGATGGCCTTGGGATTCTTCTTCGGATCGCTGTCGTAGATGCCGTCCACCTTCGTTGCTTTCAAAATCACTTCCGCGCCCATCTCGTTCGCGCGCAGGGCGGCGGCGGTGTCGGTCGAGAAATACGGGTTGCCCGTGCCGGCGGCGAAGATCACGACGCGCCCCTTCTCCAAATGCCGCACCGCGCGTCGGCGGATGAACGGCTCGGCAATCTGCGTCATGGTGATCGCGCTCTGCACGCGCGTGGCCACGCCCTGGCGTTCGAGCGCGTCCTGCAGCGCGAGGGCATTGATGACGGTCGCCAGCATCCCCATGTAATCCGCCGTGGCCCGCTCGATGCCCTTCGCGCTCCCCGCCACGCCGCGAAAGATGTTCCCGCCCCCGATGACGATGACCATCTCGATGCCGAGGTTGCGCACCTCGCCGATTTGCTCCGCCATGTCCGCGACGCGCGCGCCATCAATGCCGTTGCTCTGCGCGTCGCCGAGGGCCTCACCGGAAAGTTTGAGGAGCAGGCGGCGGTATTTGGGTTTTTGAGGTTTCATGCGCGCGAATTCAAAGTGCGCGCGGTTTCTAGCAGCGGAGCAGGGGAGGGCCAAATCCAAAGTTGAAATTTCAATTCCTCCAAATGTTTCACCCGCCGCTGCGGACGGCGGCCCATGAAATGCGCCGCCACCGCCGCAGACAACTGGGCCAAGATGCACCCCAAACTCCCGCCCGCCGGGAATAACCATTTGCAACCGTGCATCTAACTTCTAAATTCCGAACCCAAATTCATGCGGCAATTCGCAACCATCGCGACGAACACATTTATGGAGCTTGTCCGGCAGCCGATCTTTCTGCTGCTCGCGACCGCTTCCGCCGTGTTCTCCGTGTTCCTCGCCAGCGTGCCGTACTTCGGCTTCGGCGATGACCCGATCCTCGTGAAGCAATCCGTGCTCGCGGTCATGCTGCTCGTGGGCTTGCTCGGCGCGGTGCTGAGCGCGAGCAACACTTTGGCCCGCGAAATCCGCACTGGCACCGCGCTTTCTGTGCTGTCGAAACCAGTGGGCCGCGCGCAATTCATCTTCGCCAAATACACCGGACTCGCCGCCGCGCTCGCGGTGTTGAACTACATCAACATGATGGCCGCGCTCACCGCCAGCCGCATGAGCTTCGATGCCTATGGCTCGGCCGACTTGCGCGCGCTCGGGATTTTCTTCGGCGCGCTGGTGCTGGCGTATGCGGCGGCGGGGTTTGCGAATTATTTCCTGCGCCGCCCGTTTGTGTCCCACGCCATGTTCGCCGTCGTCGCGATGATAACCGTGGCCTTTCTGCTCATCCATTTTCTGCCCAAGGAAGTGGACAACACTTCGCTCGGCGGCACCACGGACTGGCGCATCGTGCCCGCGTCCGTGCTGATTCTTTTCGCCCTCTGGATTCTCGCCGGCTTGGCGCTCGCGTGCTCCACACGGTTGGAAATGATTTCCACACTCGCCATCTGTTCCGGCTTTTTCCTGCTCGGGCTGATGTCCGACTACGTGTTCGGCCAACGCGTCGCCGCCGGCGTGTGGTGGGCGCATATTCCCTACGCCCTGCTGCCGAACTGGCAGCTCTTCTGGGGCGGCGACGCGCTCATCGCGAAGCAGTCCATCGCGTGGAGTTCGTATCTCGGCACCTCGTTGATTTACACTGTCTGCTACGTCGGCGCCGCGCTCTGCGTGGCGCTGTGTTTGTTTGAAGACCGCGAATTGGGGTGAAGAATCGAACCAAAATTTTTAACCACGGATGGACACGGATAAACACGGATTCGGAAGGGGCGAAGACATCGCTTCTGTTTTCTTATCCGTGTCCATCCGTGTTAATCCGTGGTTAAAGAAAATCTGATGGAACCGAATCGAACCAAACTGACGTTGCTCAACCTCGCCGCGCTGCTGCTCGCGGGCGGGGCCGCACTGGGCGTCGCGCTCACCTCGCATGTCCTCACCGCCACCGTCGCCGCCGTGTTCTGCGGCGTGGGCCTCGTCGTCACGCTCCTCAGCTACGTGCTCATGCAACTCCTCGAGCGCGAGAAAAACGAGCGCCTCGAATACGACGAACTCACCAAATCGCCCTCCGCCTCCGCGCTGTTCAACAAGGATGAAACGTCCGGCCTGCCCGCACGCCGCTCGCGCGAACAGTTCGAGAAATTCGTCGTGCCCGGCATTACGCTCGCGCTCTTCCTCGGCCAGTGCGCCGGCGTGTTCTTCCTCTGGCGCTGGCTGCAAAAACCCGTCGTGCCGATGGAACACTCCTACTTCGCCCTCGCCATCCTCGCGCTCATCGCGCTCGTGTTTTTCATCATCGGCCGCTTCTCCGTGTCGCTGGCGCGCTTGGAGAAGCAACGCCTGCTCGAACCGCCCGCCGTGTCCGTCCTGTCCTCCGCATATTTCGTCGCGCTCGCGGCGGTGGCGGTCGGGCTGTTCAGCGCCGGCCTGCCGCGCGCGGACCTTTACATGGCACGCGCGCTGGTCGTCCTGCTCGGCGTGCTCGCAGTCGAGACGCTGCTCACGCTGCTGTTGGAAATTTATCGCCCGCGCGTGAAAGGCCGCGAGACGCGCCTGCTCTATCACAGCCGCGTGATGAGCCTGATTTCGCAGCCCGAAAGCCTGTTCACCACGGCGGCGCACGCGCTCGATTATCAGTTCGGCTTCAAGGTCTCCGACACTTGGTTCTTTCAGTTTCTCCAGCGCGCCTTCGCGTGGATTGTGCTTGGGCAATTCGCGCTGCTGATTTTTTCCACCTCGTTCGTGGTCATTGAGGCGGGGGAGCAGGCGTTGCTCGAACGCTTTGGCAAGCCCGTGGCCAGCCGCGCGATTCTGGAGCCGGGCCTGCATCTGAAAATGCCGTGGCCCGTGGACAAAATTCATCGCTACCAGACCGAGCGCATCCAGTCTTTCGAGGTTGGCTTGGATCACGACGAGAGCGCCGAGCAGGAGGAAACCGTGCTCTGGACCGTGAGCCACGCGAAAGAGGAGTTCAACCTGCTCGTCGCCAGTCGCGAGAGCGTGACCAATCTCGATGGCGGAACGAAAAGCCCGCCGGTGAATCTGCTCACGGTCAGCATCCCGGTGCAGTTCCAAATCACCAATCTCAACGCGTGGGCCTACAACAATACCGAGCCGGATCACTTGCTGGAGAAAATTGCCACGCGCGAAGTCGTGCTTTACCTCGTGAACGCGGACTTGAACGAGCTGATGTCCACGGGACGCGGTGCGGCGGCGGAGGGATTGCGCGAGCGCATCCAGTCGGCGGCGGACGCGCGGCAGCTCGGCGCGCGCATCATCATGGTGGGATTGCAGGACATTCATCCGCCGGTGAGCGTGGCTCCGGCATATCAGAAAGTGGTCGGCGCGCGGCAGGCGGCGGAAGCGAAAATCAATGTCGCCCGCGCTTACGCCATCACCACCAACGCGCTCGCCGGTTCGCTGGCCCGCCGCACCGTCCTCAACGCCGAGGCCGAGGCTGTGCGCGCCAAGACCCTCGCCTTCGCCCGCGCCGCGTCGTTCACGAACCAGATTCCCGCCTACCGCGCCGCGCCGGAGATTTACACCACACGCGCCTACTTGCAGACCCTCGCGCGCCAGGCCGGCAACGTCCGCAAATACGTCATCGCCACCACCAACACCGACGACGTGATTCAATTCGACCTGACGGAGAAGTACGAGCGCAGCCTTCTTGATGTGCAGATTCCGCAGACGAAGAAGTGAGGATGAAAATCCAAAATCCAAATCCCAAATCCCAAACAAGCTCCAAGCTCCAAGCTCCAACTTGGCTGCGAGGTGTGGGTGACGTGGCGTTCGTGCGGGTGTCGGGTTTTAACGCAAAGACGCAAAGACGCAAAGACGCGGAGAAGACCGGGTGGGGAGAAAAGCGTGGTGCCTTTGCTCCTCAACTTCTTCTCCCCCTTTGCGTCTCTGCGCCTTTGCGCCTTTGCGTTAAATTTGTCTCGCCGAATCCGGAGCGCAGGCTTCCAAATCGGCGCGGGGCGGAACGGAGCGCGGGCTTCAGCCCGCTTCACCGCGCGGACGAAGGCTTTCGGAAAAATCACCGCGCCGGAAGAATTCGTCGCACGACGATTAGTGTGTCTCCCAACTGTTGGATGTGGCTTCTGGTCACTGCGGTCGCCTTATTCACGATTTCATGCAGCGTCCCACAACATCGAATTGGTGCCGATCTAGAGATGCGAAACAGCACTACCAACCATTTGGGCTGGGCGAAGTTGGTTTGGGGCGAGTCTTTAGTTACTGTGGGTGTCTTCTCACCGGGGACGTCCGCAGTTTATTTGGACCAAGGTATCCCTAAAACAATCACGACGAACGTGGCGACGATTGAATTTGTGATTGAGGATGATCCTCGCCTCCAAATCGGATCCGAAGACGAACGTGTAGCTCTGAAGCGTAAGCTGATTCAGCGTGTGCCAGTGGACGTAACCCCGCTGCGAAATCTTGCGCCTGGTTACTACAGGATCACCTTTTCCCTCCTGTCGCTCACAAATGCTGAGTTGAAAGTGAAACTCGAACCTGCAGCACAATGAAATTGATCGACCTCAGCCACAGAGAACGCAGAGCACACAAAGAGTTCACGTTCCATTCTCTGTGCTCGTTGCGTTCTATGTGGCAATTCACCCGTAAAAATTTCGCATGAAAAAGAACCCACTCAACATGGCCGTCGGCGCGGTGCTCATCGTCATCTTTGCGCTGCTGCTGTTCCTGTTCCAAGTGCGCACGTCCGAGGTCGCGGTGGTCACGACCTTCGGCAAGCCTACGCGCCAGATCACCGACGCGGGCCTTTACGCGAAGTGGCCGTGGCCCATCCAGAAAGTCCACAAGCTCGACAAGCGCATCCAGAATTTCGAGAGCAAGTTCGACGAGGCGCTCACGCCGGATGGCTACAACCTGCTCGTGGCCGTCTATGCCGGCTGGCGCATCAGCGAGCCGGCGGCGTTCTTCCCGAAGTTCGCGGGCGGCTCCGTGACCGAGGCCGAGCGCGCGCTCCAGGAAATCATCCGCGACGCGAAGAGCGCCGTCATTGGCCAGCATCCGTTCAACCATTTCATCTCCGTGAACGCGCAAGAGCTGAAGTTCGCCGAGATCGAAAACGAAATGCTGACGCGCGTGCGCGGCCGGTTGCAGACGAACAACTACGGCATCGACGTGGCGTTCCTCGGCATCAAGAAGCTCGGCCTGCCCGAGAGCGTGACCGGCGAAGTCTTTCAACGCATGGCCGCCGAGCGCCAGGTGCTGGTGTCGAAGATCGAATCCGAAGGCAACGCCCGCGCCGCGAACATCCGCGCCGAAGCCGACCGCAACGCCGCCAAGCTCGTGAGCGACGCCGAGGCCGACGCGCTGCGCATCCGCGGCGAAGCAGAATCGAAGGCCGCTGAGTCGCTCCGCACCATGAACCAGGAGCCGGAGTTGGCGAGCTTCCTGTTGCGCCTGACCGGGCTGGAAATGTTTTTGAAGGAGAAGACGACGTTGATTCTTGATCAGAACACGTCGCCGCTGGATTTGTTGAACCCGAAGAAGAAATGAGGATGAAATCCGAAATCCGAAATCCGAAATCCGAAAGAAGGCCGAATTCCGAAGGCCGAATCGGGTGCGCGGCGCGAAGCGGCGCGGGTAGCACAGGCTACCAGCCTGTGGCGTTGGGCAACCTGCCCAACGCCACGGAAGGGCGCGCTCAGATTTCCAATACGGCCTCGAAAGGTCGTTGCGCCTCTTCCATTCCGTCGGGCCAGTGGCCCGGCGGGACGGGCAGGTTGCCCGTGCTACCCGTCCGTGCGCGGGCGCGCGGTTTCAACGCCGCGCCATCGCCACGCACGATGTCTCGGATTTCGGCCTTCGGATTTCTTTCGGATTTCGGATTTCGGATTTCGGATTTTCCCCCATGACTTGGGACTACCTCATCGTCGGCGCGGGCTTTGCCGGCGCGGTGCTCGCCGAGCGGCTGGCCAGCCAGTGCGGCGCGACGTGCCTGGTCATTGACCGCCGCGCGCACATCGGCGGCAACGCCCACGATCACTACGACGCCGCGGGCGTGCTGCTGCACAGCTATGGCCCGCACTATTTCCGCACGAACTCCGACCGCATCGTCGCCTACCTCAGCCAGTTCACCGAATGGCATCCGGTCGAATACAAAATCCTTTCGTGGACGCATGGGCGCTTCTGGCAGTTCCCGATCAATCTCAACACCTTCGAGCAGCTCCTCGGGCGTCCCTCCACGAGCGAGGAAATGGAACGCACGCTCGCGGAATGGCGCGTGCCCATCGCCGAGCCGCGCAACAGCGAGGAGGTCATCGTCTCGCAAGTCGGCGAGCGGCTCTACGAGATGTTTTTCAAAAACTACACGCGCAAACAATGGCGGCGCGACCCGCGCGACCTCGATGCCAGCGTGTGCGGCCGCATCCCCATCCGCCTCACCCGCGACGACCGCTACCTGTCCGACAAATTCCAGGCGCTCCCGCGCGACGGCTACACCGCGATGTTTCGCAAAATCCTCGCGCATCCGAAAATCGAAGTCCGCCTCCTGACCGGCTACCGCGAAGCCCGCGCGCAGATTCACCACCGGCATCTCATTTTCACCGGCCCGATTGACGAATACTTCGAGCACCGCTTCGGCCCGCTGCCCTACCGCTCGCTCCGCTTCGAGCCCGAGACGCTGGCGCAAGAATTTTTCCAGCCGGCCATGCAGGTGAACTACCCGAACGACCACGACTTCACCCGCATCGTCGAACTCAAGCACGCCACCGGCCAGCGTCTCCCGGTTACGACCATCGTGCGCGAATACCCCGAGGATTTCGGCCCCGGCAAAGAGCCCTACTACCCCATCCCCGCACCCGACACCCGCGCCCTCTACGAACGCTACGCCGCGCTCGCCGCGCAGGAAACCGGCACCACTTTCGTCGGCCGCCTGGCCACCTACCGCTACTACAACATGGATCAGGTCGTGGGCATGGCGCTGGCGGAGTTTGAAAAACTCCGCGTGGCCAGCCCGAGCTAATTGTTTGCCGACAAAGACAGCAACCGCCGGCGTATCGCGGTTTTCCACGGAGACACAACTCCCGCTACCGTGAACCACGAACCCTGCCCCGACTGCCTGTTTCAGCCCGAAGCCTTTTCCCGCCGTGCGATGCTCAAGTCGCTCTCGTGCGGCTTTGGCTACCTCGCCTTTGCCGGGCTCGCCACGCGCGCGGCGGCGGCGGACAATCCGCTCGCGCCAAAGGCCCCGCATTTTCCCGCGCGGGCGAAGCGCGTGATTTTCCTGACGATGCGCGG
>JAYVQC010000050.1:0-35685 GCA_043757045.1 Akkermansia sp.
CATTCATGAACCCCTCTATTAAACACTGAAACCCCTTCGTACCAGGCCAAAATGTCACACTTTTTCCACCACCTTGACCGCCACTTCTAATCACACCCCCGGGGGCACTTGCCATTTGACACCCGCGCGCGCTCCACAGATCGTCCGCGCCCGTCATGTTCTCGAATCTGGCCATGTCCAACGAACAGCACGCGGCGCCAGCCTCGCGCTGGGTCGCCGTCATTTGGCCGGTGATTCCGGCCCAGCGCGTCGCCACGCGCGGGCGGTTTTCGAGAACGAGATAAACCAAATGCTCTTTCCGAACCCGCCGTGGCCCGGCGGGTTTTTTGCTTCCCGCCGTCCACGTTGCTTCGCCAGAGCCAACGCACCCATGAACCAAGACCGCCCGACCAAGGCCCCGACCGCGACGCTCCTCGCGGCCTTCGCCACCATCTACCTTTTATGGGGCTCGACCTACACGGCCATTCGCATCGTGGTGGAGACGCTGCCGCCGTTCCTCGCCGCCGGCGTGCGCTTCCTGATCGCCGGCGGCCTGATGCTCATCGTCCTCGCGGTGCGCGGCACTCCCCTGCCCTCGCGCGCGCAATGGCGCAACGCGGCCATCGCCAGCACGCTCATGCTCGTCGGCGGCAATGGCCTGGTGATGTGGGCCGAACGTACGCTCAGTTCTGGCTTCACCGCGCTGCTCATCGCGCTGGTGCCAGTGTGGTTCGCGCTGCTCGACTGGGCGCGTCCGCAAGGCGCGCGTCCGCAGATGAAAACCGTGGCGGGAATACTCGTCGGCTTCCTCGGCATCACGCTGCTCGTGCAGGCGCGCGGCGGATTCGCCAGCATGAACGGCCAGTGGGCGGGCGCGCTCGCCATCATGGTGTCGGGATTCTGTTGGGCCGGCGGCTCCATCTACGCGAAGCACAGCGCGCCCGGCGGCTCGCCGTGGATGAATTCCGCCGCACAAATGCTTTGCGGCGGCGCGGGCCTGCTATTCGTCGGCGGCGTGCGCGGCGAACCTTGGAGCACGGACTGGTCGCACGTCAGCGGACGCTCGCTCGCCGCGTTCGGGTACCTCGTCGTCTTCGGTTCGTGGATCGGCTTCTGCACCTACGTGTGGCTGCTGCACAACACCACGCCCGCGCGCCTCTCGACATACGCGTACGTGAATCCCGTCATCGCCGTGTCCCTCGGCTGGGTTTTGCTCGGGGAAAAAGTGAACAGCGGAATGCTGTGGGCGGCGGCGATCATCGTGCTCGGCGTGGCGACGATCACCATTCCACCCGCGAGCGTCGCGTCGGGCTTCCGTCGCATGGCAAGATGTCTGGCGGCGCGGTGTTGAAGAAAGCGGAAGTCCTCCAGCGAAGGTGGAAAAAATTCAACGCAGCATCCAACCATCTGCGGCGCGACCTCCGTTCAATCCTGAAAGGATTGTCTCACCAAAGCCCAGGGTTGGTGCGCCGAGCACCTACCCTGGGTTCACGTCCCGCAAATTTCTCCAACCCTGAAGGGGTTGAATTATCTGGCGAGGCGAGTTGATGCAACCCCTACAGGGTTGATAAACGATTTGCTGACCGTGACCCAGGGTAGCTCACCGACTCGCAACCCTGGGCTTTGGTGAGGGAATCCCTTCAGGATTCTTGGAGCACGTCTGTGGCTCAATTTCACAGCTCACACTTGAATAAAATTGGAAAAGATTTCCTCTTCACTCGCCCACACGCGCCCCCACCAACGCCAACTCCACCAGGCGATCCACATCGCCCTGCTTCGCCGCCCAGCAGATGCCGCGCAGCACGAGGACGCGGTAGAGCGGATCATCGAACGTCCACATGTAATGACCGGGAATGCTGCCGAAGACGCGTCCGTTCCCCTTCTCGTAAGCCCAGAGTTGGGTGCGCGGGACGTTTTCTTCAACGGCATCCGCGAGCACATTCAATCGCTGCTCGTCGCCGTGGAAGGCCCAGTAGCTTTCATCCACGAGTTTCAATTTCGTGAACCCCTTCGTGATCGGATGCTCGCGTTTCGCGAAGTTCAGTTCCATGTCGCCGTGACGGAATTTTGAACCCTGGCCCGTGGCGATGCCGACGCGGCCAGCAAAACCCAGGGCGTCGTTCCCGCCGGCCATCGCCCAGTGCAGCAGCACCACGCCGCCGCCGCGCTGTTGAAATTCATCGAGCAACGCCGCGCGCTCCGCGTTCCAGCCCGAGTTGCGCGAGTAGAGCACCAGCACGTCCGCCACGGCGAACTGTTCGCGCGTGGGAAAGACTTTCGCCGTCGTCACGGTCACATTGTCCGCGAGCGCAAGCAGTTTGCTCCAACGCTCCTGCCACACCGGATAATCGTGCTCGTTCAAGCCGTGGTCCTTCGTGTCAATGCACAGCAGCACGCGCAGCGGCGTGGTCTTCGGCGTATCAAAACTTGGCTGCGGCACGAACGCCGCAATCTCCGCGCGCGAACGAGCGGGCGGCATCGGCGGGTCGAGGCGCGTGATGCGTGTCGGCTCCAGCGGATTCGTCAGGAGGAAGGTGAGCAAGTCCTCCATCTGCGCGGGCGTGAGATTCGCGGCCAGCGTCTCGGGCATGAGCGATTCCTTCATCGGCTCCATCTTCACGACTTGATCGCGCGGGCGTTCGTACTGCGCGTTCGCGGGCAGGCCGAGAACGATCATCTCCGCGTTCAACGTGCGGATGATTCCCGCCACCTCGGGACCATCCTTAAACTTCACCAGGCTGCCGGTCATGTCGGGATTGATCGTCGCGGACGGTTTCGTGATGTCTTGAATCACCGACTCGCGGTCGCGATGCACGAGATTCGACAAGTCCGGCCCGAAGGCGATGCCCTCGCCGCGAATCGTGTGGCACGTCGCGCAGCCGCCCGCGCCGAAGAACACACGGCGACCGTGCAACCAGTTTCCTTTTACGTCGGTGCGCGCGAGCGTGCCGCCAGCGTCCCGCTGGCGCTCCGTCGCCCACGGGACAGAGAGACGCGACAACGTGATCGGGCGCACCTTGTCATCGAGCGCGAAACTCAGGCCGCTTCCGCTCATGGCGAGCGGGCCGTTGAAGGCCAGTTGCAATGGCGCGGTCGTGGTTTTGCCCTCAGTCTTCAAAGCCACCTCGCGCGGCGCGCTCGCGGAAAAATCCTGCCGCACCGTCATGGTGCGCTGCGCGAAAGCGTCGGCGCTCAAATCCCAATCGAGCTTCGATCCCAGCTGCACGGCGGGAACGAAGACGTTCGCCACGTTGATCTGCCCGGCGAGTTTCAGCGTACGCCCATCCGTAGCGGCATCGAGCTTCTGGAAAAACGCTTCGTGCTCGGCGGAACCCTTCGTGAACTCCCGTGCCGCCGCCAATGTCGGGTGCGGCAACACCACGCGCGTTTCCGTGCCGCCCGTGGCGACCGTGGCCTGCACGCCGTTCAAGGTCAGCGCCAAGTCCATCTCCGGCTTCTGCGCGATGGAACCTTTCACGAGCCACGACGCCGGGGTCGGCAACGTGATCGCGTAACCCACGGCCTCGGTCTGACGCGGCACACGCAGCACCAGCGTGCGGCGGTCGGCGCTCAGGGACAGGCTCTGCACCGGCACCCAGCGGCGCGGCGCGGTCATCTGATCGCGCACTACTTGATAGCCGGGGCGAATGGTTTCAAAACGATCTCCTGCACTGACGTAGCGCCCGGCTTCGATGCGAACTTTCTCCTTCGCGCCAGTCCAGTCGGCATCTTTCAACGGTTGATCGAAGGCCACGCGGAATTCGTCCGGCGCCGCCGCCCACGCCAGCACCGGTTGCGGCGTCTCTTTCGCGACGTGGCGCACGCGAAAGATTTTTCCCTCGCCCGCCGGGCCGGTGCCCCAGTCGGGCGGACCGCTGTGACAAGCGAGCAGCAAGTCGCCCTTCGGCGTCACGCACGTATCCACCAGCAACATCGTGAGGCTGGCGATGAGATGATTCTGCGCGACGTAGCCCGCCGGAGTTTTCACGAGTTGCGTGCGATAGAATTTGCCGCGCGATTCGCCGCAAAGCAGCGCATCGCCCATCCAATTCGTCGGTCCCCAATTCGGCCCACCGTTCACGCCTTCATTAAAGATCATGCCGACCGTGCTCTGATGCTGCGGGCCGTAGTCGAAGGTCGAAGGCTCATCAATGACCTGCGGCAGATGTTTGGGATGACGCGGCGGAAAGCCGTAGTGCAGTCCGCGCTGGATATGCAGCAACTCGTCGAAGGGATTGCCATTCGGCAGCCACGTCGCGCCCTCCTGTTCGGACGCGAACAAATCACCGTGCCGGTTGAAGGCCAGCGCGCAAGTGAACCGCGTGCCAGTGCAGAAGGTCTCGCGCTTCGAGAAGTCCGCCGACACGCGCTGGATCGTGCCGTGCTCGGTGGAGAGTTGGTAGCCCGCCTGGCCCGTGGCCGGATTGAGGAGGTAGCCGTTCGCGTAATTCTCCGTGCCGAGGCCGAAGAAGATCGAACCGTCCTGCGGATCAATCGCCACCCCGATGGCGTCCACGCTCTGCGGGATTTCCTTCCAGCCTTGCGCCACGATGATTTCCTCGTCTGCCGAGCCGTCCCGATCGCGGTCGAGAAGGAGCGAAACCTTGCCCTTGCTCGCGACGATCACGCCATCGCCACGCGGATCATTTTTCGGCAACAAGGCCATGCCGATGGGGCCGCGCAACGAGGACTTGTCCCAGAACACCGTGGACTGGTCCTCGCGCCCGTCGCCGTCCGTGTCGCGCACCAGATGAATGCGCCCGTCGTACCCGAGCGCGACGAGCACGCCGTCGTGCCGGTAGCGAACGCCGGTGAGGTTCCGCATCTTGAGCGGCAATTCCTCGACGATAAAACCCGGCGCGAACATCTGCACAACCGGCGCGTCCTTGATGGCTTCGAGCGCGTGACCGCTGCTGCCGGAGGCCAGCGCGTTCAAGGCCGGCGTGCGCGCGAACAGTGACTGCTCGACCTTCGTGCGCTCGGCGTCGCTCAGCGCGCGCTCATAGACCAGCACCGCCGCGATGTCGCCGTCGAACGATCCCTGCGCGAACGGCGGCTCGGCGGGATCGTTCGAGTACAGGCGTCCGCCGATGACCATGTCGTCGAGGCCGAGGGTGGATTCCTTGCGCTCGCGGTCGCCGAGTTTGAGTCCGTCGAGAAACAGTTCGGTGCCCTTCGCGCCCACTTTCGAGCGCACGGTGAAAACGTGGAAACTTTCAAAGGGCAGTTGCGCGGCGAGATTTTTCCCCGGCTGGATGAAGTTCTTGAAGCCCGCGCTGCCCGCCGACTCGACGTTGAGCACGCTGATCTCTTTCGTGGTCGTGGGGCCGAGATCGAGATTAAGTCCGCTGTTAAAATCATTCTGGCCTGCAACCGCGCTGCCGAACATGCCGACAAACAGACCGCGGTTCGCGCGCGGCGCGGCGAGCACGAACACGGTGACTTCCTTCGCGCGCCGCTTCGCGCCCGAGATGGTCAGCAAATCATCTTTGCCATCGAAGCGCACGAACGCCTCGACCTCATCGGCACGAAAGATCGGACGGCTGATGGCGAACGATTGCGCGGCGACCTGCGCGTGCGGCGAGGCGTCGAGCCAGCGGTCGAGCGGGCGGCCGTTCGCAACGGGCGGGAGCGCGGCGGACTGACGGAGCGCGGGCTGGCTTGCCGCGTCGAGGTGGAGGAACAGGCCATCGGCCACCGGAACTCCAGCCGCGGCGGCCAGCAATGACGACAGGGCCAGAATCAGCAGGGCGGTGGTTTTCATGGCGTGAGATTGTTGAAGCTGCGCGCAGGCTGCAAGCGCGGCGTTGAGGTGACGGAGCGCGGGCTTTCCAGCCCGCAGCAAGGTGAAATGGCGAACCGTGTCCGCAAGTTCTTGCGCCTTCAGTTTGCGAACATGGCTGCGGGCTGGAAAGCCCGCGCTCCGGACGTCTCGATTTTTACACTCCCTGAGATTTCACACTTCACCGCTCCTGCGCCCGAGCCAGCGCCGCATCGTCCAGGTCCAGCCGATACAGTATCTGGTTGTAATTGTAGCGCGGCGTGGGCTGCGGCTTGTCGGCGAACTCGGCGGTGTAAGTGCCTTCGAAGATCAGGATGGGCGAGTTCGTGGGCGTGAACTCGGGATGCAGGCGGGGATTGTAGAAAGTGTAGTTGTCGTGCGTGAGAACCTTGACGGCCTGGCCCCACGGGCCAGTGGGTGAGGTGGCTTCGGCATACCAGAGTTCACCGTGCGAAGACGGTTTGCCGAAGCTCTCCATGAACACCGTGACCCAGCGTTTGCGAAAATCATTCCACGCGATGGAACCGCTGTGCGGTTTCACGGGCTGGCCATCTTTCGCCGAGGACAAACTCGCTTGCGGCTTCAGCACTTCCCAAGTACCGGAATCCTGCCACGCCTCGAAGGTCGCGGGACAACGCAGGAACGGCAGCGGATTGCCAAACAGCACCCACTCCTTGCCGCCCGCATCTTTCCAAAACACGGGATGACCATCCGGCACCGTGGGTGGCTTCGGAGATTTCTCGGACTTCGTCCACACGACGCGCAGTTGATTGAACTTCTCCGCCGCATCGTCCCACACGCACAAACCCCACTCGTAGATTTCCAGATGATTGCGAATCTTCATGTACGAGCCGACCAGTCGTTCGCGCCCGTTCTTATCCGGCAAGTTCACATAGCCGCTGACCCATGTCGGGCCGCTGCCGGGCATCTTCGCCACACCGCGCAATTTGCCGTCGCGTTCGCGGAAGTAATCGAGCTTCAAGCGCAGCGGCGGCTCGAAAGAGGGGAGCGGTTGATTCGCGGTGGTGGCGCTGCTCATGTCGAAGATGCCGAGCGGATAATTCGGCAGCGTCGTGTCGCCCCAGGCCCAGAACATTTTGCCGCCATGCACCGCGTTCTGCACGCTGTCGCTGCCGAAGACGCCGGACTCGCGCCAATCCAGTTCACCGCCCAGTTTCTGGCTCTCCGCGAAGAGGCCCGCGCCGGTCGAACGCCCCAGACGCTTGGCCACCATCGTGCGAGTTACTTCCACTCTCAGCGTTTTCCCCGCCTCGGGTTTGAGCCGCACGCCGCGCAACCCGAAGCCGTCCTTCTTCACTTTGTAGCCGTGGCCGAGCACGTCGAACCACACCTCGCGGTTCATGAGTTCGGGCGCGTCGAGCGCGATCACGCCCGCATTGTCGGTGACGAACAGCGCGTGGTGTGTCGTGCGCAGTTGCACCAGTGGCACAGGCCAGCCGTTCTGTTGATCCACGACTTCGATGCGGCACGGGGCGGCGGCGAAGGCCGAGAGCGAGCACACCGCGGCCAACCAAAGGACGAGCCGGGCTTTCAAGCGATTGAGCGACATGGATTTCATTTCCCAAGCTCAGAGCGAAAAATCGATGCGAAAGGGATCGTGGTTCCAAAAAAAGTCCCAGCCCGGTTCAAAACGACAGGCGAGCTGATCAACTTTTCCCGGACGCGCTTACTTCTTTCGCCCCTTCAAATGGTGCATGGTCGCGCGCTTCAAATCACGATCCGACTCGCGCTCCTTGATGTCCTCGCGTTTGTCGAACTCGACTTTGCCCTTGCCCACGCCGAGCGCCACTTTCACGCGGCCGTTTTTCCAATAGAGGGAGAGCGGGAAAATGGCGTTACCTTTCACGGAGGCGAGGCCGAAGAGCTTGCGAATCTCGCTGCGGTTGAGCAGCAGCTTGCGGGGAGCCTTGGGAGCGTGGTTGTACTGGTTGCCGTGGGTGAACTCGTCAATGTGCGCGTTGTGCAGCCAGACCTCGTTCTGGTCCACACGCGCGAAAGCGTCGGAGATTTGCGCCTTGCCCGCGCGCAGGGATTTCACCTCCGTGCCGTGCAGCACGATGCCCGCCTCGAACGTCTCCAGGATGTGGTAATCGCGCCGGGCCTTGGGATTGGAAACGATGTCAGACATCTGGGTTGCAGGTTAAAAGTTGAAGGTCGCAGGTTCAAGGCCAGCGCCTCTTGCAACCTGCAACCTGCAATCTGCAACAATCCTAGCTCCGGCGCTTGCGCTTGGGCTTGGCTTCCGCGAGGACGTTCTGCTCGGGCATATCATAACCAACCTTGTCATGGATGATTTCGAGCAGGGCAATGTCGCCGAGGCCGAGATTGGCGGTGTCGCTGACGAGCGGACGGCCCATGCCGCCGCCGCCGGCATTGAGCTGGCGAACGCGCCGGGAGACGAGGTTCACGAGGATGTTCGGGTTGCCGACTTTGGCAAGGGCTTGTTTGGCGAGTTCAGGATTCATGACATTTTCGAGCGCGGCAGCGTAACGGCGAACGTCTTGAACGCAACCTCAAATTTCGGCTGATTTGGTGCAAATCCCCGTCGCCAACCGGCTGGCACTCCGTATCCTCTCGCGCATGAAATTGGCCCAAGGTCAGGTCTGGAAAAATGGCGAGCAGTATCTCCGTATCACCCAACTGGAGCGGTTGAAAGTCGGGTACAAGGAGATGCCAACCCTCGCCAGTCGCGACGGCCATCATCGCGAAGTGACCAAGAAGGAGTTCTGCCGCCTGATCAAAACGGCCACCTTGCTGACGGCCGTGCAAGTGCTGGAAGCGTCCATGAAGTGAGCCAACGGAGCGGCGGACAGCCATGTCCGCTGTTCGGACGAGACTTTCCAGTCTCGCGTTCACGAGCTTCTCAACTTCTCTCCCGCTGCTTCCCGCCCAGTTCCTTCACGAACTCCACCGCCGCGCGGGACAGCGGGCGCAGCTTCGGCCACGCCGCCACGATACTGCGCTCCGGCTTCGGCGCGGCCAGCGAGCGATACACCGGCGCATCCGGGCGGCCCGTCCACACCGCCATCTTCGGAATCAACGACAGGCCCACGCCCGCGCGCACCAGGGATTGAATAGTCTCCATCTGCGCGCTGCGGATGCTGACGTGTGGATGGACCGCGCGCCGTTCGCAGAAGCGCAGCACCTGATCACCCAGGCAATGGCCCTCCTTCATCACGATGAGTTTCTCTGTCTCCAAATCGGTGGAACTCACGCTCCGCTTCGTAGCCAGCGGATGGCCCGGCGGCACAGCGAGCAGCAATTCCTCGCGGAACAATTCCTTCACCTCGAAGCGAGCCTCGTGCAGCGGCGTGCTGGCCAGCGCGAAATCAATGTCGCACCCGAGCGCCAGCTTGAGCAGCCGCGCCGTGGTGTCCTCGTGGATGATCACCTCCACACCGGGATACCGCTGGTTGAAACGCACGATCACTTCCGGCAGCAGATACGGCGCGATGGTCGGCAACACGCCGATGGCGAGCGTACCGCGCAAGAGCGCGCGCGTGTCGTGGGCCTCGCGCTTCGCGGCGTCCACTTCTTCCAGGATGCGCCCGGCGCGGCGCACCAGGGCTTCGCCCGCCGCCGTGAGTTTGGCCTCGCGCTTCAGGCGGTCGAAGAGCCGCCCGCCCAACTCCTCCTCCAGCTTCTGAATCTGCTGGCTGAGCGAGGGCTGCGAGACGTGGCATTGCTCGGCGGCGCGAGAGAAATTCTTCGTGCGCGCCACGGCCATCACGTATCTGAGCTGGTGCATCTCCATAGGCAATGCCTATCGTTACCAAAGGCAAAAGGTATTTCCAGCAATAGCCTGGGGACGCCAAGCTGCGCGCATTCACGACCGAACAACGAACAAAAATTAGGAGAATAAAAATGTCCACCGAAGCCAAATGCCCCTTCAACCACGGGGCCAGCCTCCCCACCACCAACCAAGACTGGTGGCCGAACCAGCTCAAGGTGGAACTCCTGCACCAGCATTCCGACAAGTCCGACCCGATGGGCGGGGACTTCGATTACGCCCAGGAGTTCAAAAGTCTCGACCTCGCGGCCTTGAAAAAAGATCTCGCGGCGTTGATGACCGACTCGCAGGACTGGTGGCCGGCGGACTTCGGTCACTACGGCGGCTTGTTCATCCGTATGACCTGGCACAGCGCGGGAACCTACCGCACCGGTGACGGGCGCGGCGGCGGCGGGCGTGGTCAGCAACGCTTCGCCCCACTCAACAGTTGGCCGGACAATGTCAGCCTCGACAAAGCGCGTCGGCTTCTGTGGCCGATCAAACAGAAGTATGGCCGCAAAATTTCCTGGGCCGACCTGATTATTCTCACGGGCAACGTCGCGCTCGAAACGATGGGCTTCAAAACATTCGGCTTCGCTGGCGGGCGCGAAGATACGTGGGAGCCGGATCACGATGTCTATTGGGGCCGCGAAAAGAAGTGGCTGGGCGGCGACGTGCGTTACGCGGACGGTTCGGAAGGCGTCGAAAAGCCCGGCGCGGTGCTCGTGTCTGATGACAACGCGGATGGTAAGATGCACACGCGCAACCTGGAGAAGCCGCTGGCCGCCGTGCAGATGGGTTTAATCTACGTGAACCCCGAAGGGCCGGACGGCAATCCCGATCCCATCGCCGCCGCGCGCGACATCCGCGAGACCTTCGCCCGCATGGCGATGAACGACGAGGAGACCGTGGCGCTCATCGCGGGCGGTCACACGTTCGGCAAAACGCACGGCGCGGGTCCGGCGTCCAACGTCGGGCCTGAGCCGGAAGCGGACGGTTTGGAAGCACAGGGCTTCGGCTGGAAGAACAGCTTCGGCACCGGCAAGGGCGGCGACGCCATCACCAGCGGGCTCGAAGTCACCTGGACGACGACGCCGACGAAGTGGAGCAACAACTATTTTGAGAACCTGTTCGGCTACGAATGGGAACTGACGAAAAGCCCGGCCGGCGCGCAGCAGTGGAAGCCGAAGGGCGACGCCGGGGCCGGCACCGTGCCGCACGCGCATGACAAGTCGAAGAAGATCGCGCCGTCCATGCTGACCACGGACCTCGCGCTGCGCTTCGATCCTGCTTACGAAAAAATCTCGCGGCGCTTCCTCGCGAATCCCGCTCAGTTCGCCGACGCGTTCGCCCGCGCGTGGTTCAAGCTCACGCACCGCGACATGGGTCCGCGCGCGCGGTATCTCGGCGCGGAAGTTCCGGCTGAAGTCCTCATCTGGCAGGACCCCATTCCTGCGGTGAATCACCCGTTGATTGATGCGCCGGACATCGCTTCGTTGAAGGCGAAGATCCTCGCCGCCGGCCTGTCCGTCTCCGAACTCGTGTCCACCGCCTGGGCTTCGGCCTCCACGTTCCGTGGCTCCGACAAGCGCGGCGGCGCGAACGGTGCGCGCGTTCGTCTGGCTCCGCAGAAGTTCTGGCAAGTCAACCAGCCAGGCCAACTGTCGAAAGTGCTCACCGCGCTGGAGGGCATCCAGAGCGCATTCAACAAAGCCGCTGCGGGTGGCAAGCAAGTCTCGCTCGCTGACCTCATCGTGCTCGGTGGCTGTGCCGGCGTCGAACAGGCCGCGAAGAACGCCGGTCACACCGTCACGGTTCCGTTCACGCCGGGACGCATGGACGCCTCGCAGGAGCAGACCGATGTGGAATCCTTCTCCGTGCTCGAACCCATCGCGGACGGCTTTCGCAATTACCTCAAAGGCAAATACACCGTCCCTTCCGAAGCACTGCTGATCGACAAGGCGCAGTTGCTGACGTTGACCGCGCCCGAATTGACCGCGCTCGTCGGCGGCCTGCGCGTGTTGAAGACCAACGCGGGCGGCACGGCGCACGGGGTCTTCACCCAACGTCCCGAGGCGCTGACCAACGACTTCTTCGTGAACCTGCTCGACATGGGCACGGAGTGGGCGCCGACTGCGAAGGACGCAGACGTGTTTGAAGGCCGCGATCGCAAGACGGGGGCCGTCAAATGGACCGGCACGCGCGTGGACCTGATCTTCGGTTCCAACTCCCAGCTCCGCGCGTTCGCCGAAGTCTATGCCTGCGCGGATTCGGAGCAGCAGTTCGTCCAGGACTTCATCGCCGTGTGGACCAAGGTGATGAACCTGGACCGCTTCGACCTCGTGTAATCGAGGCTCACGCTTCGAGAATCCATCGCGCCGTCCCCTTCTGGTGAAGGGGACGGCTGGCTGTCTTCAGTCCCCGCCCCGGCTCTGTTTCTGAAACCATTCCAGCCAGCCGAGCATGAAGGCGTCGGTGAGTTTGCGGGAGCTGCGGCATTCCTCGGGCGTGCGGCCCCAGTAGAAACCCATCCAGCCGGCGGCGTGCGGTTGCGCGCGGCGGAAGAAATCATCGAACTCGGCGACGCTGCATTTGAGTGGAAAGGTTTCCTCGATGACCACGGGTTTGCCCACTTGAAACGCGCGCAAGGTGTCGAACGCGTCGCCCACTTTTCCGCGCTCGGGGTAAAGATGCACGCTCAGGAAATCGAGTTCCGGCGCAATGGCGGCGGGGTGAAACGCGGAGTCGAGTCCGGGACGCGGCAGGCTCCAATCCACCACGCCCACGGTGACGAGCGCAGCGGAATCCTCGGCGCGGATGGCGCGGGTGAGTTGCTGAATCCACGCGCGGGCAATGACATGACGCTCGCGTCCACGGCCCTCGCGGGAAATCCATTGCACGAAATGTTTGCCGCCCAAGGGCGGGCCGAGCCAGTCCTTGCCCACGCCCGCCGAGTGCGGCGCGACCGGTTCATTCATCAAGTCGTAGGAGAAGATGGCGGTGCTGCCGCGACCGGCGTGAGCGACTGCGCTCCAGAAATTCGCCTGCGCGGCCCAGCGGTGTTCTTCGTCCAGCACGTCATACCATGCGGGCACGTCTTGCTTGTGGTAACAGCCGAGGCCGGTGACATCGAGGTAGAGGCGCGTGCGTTCGGCGAGGCGCAGGAGTTGCGTGTAGCGCGCGAGGGCGTTGGGGTTCGGCTCGGTTTCGCTGCGCATGAATTTGCCGAACTGGAGATGCACGCGCACCACGTTCGCGCCAAGTTGTTTCATCTCGCGGAAGTCTTCTTCGACCTTGGGCCACTCGGCGTCCCAGTAGTCTTCGAGCAGGCGCCCGGTCTCGTCGTGATCGTAATTGAAACCCCAAGGTGTAAAGGCGCGACCGGACGGATGCAGCACGAAGCCGTGGCCATCGGCGGAAACGCGCACTCGCTCCAACGGAGTGTGTGATGAAATGGTGGCGCAGCCCGTGAGCAGCAACGCCACTCCCAGGCTGAAGATGAAAAGATATTTCTGGTTCACGGTGAGTAACGATTTGTGAGACACATATTTCCCCTCACCCCGGCCCTCTCCCTCGGGGAGAGGGAGACAGTCATCCAGCGTTCGAAATGAATGAAAGCGTCATGGTTGGCAAAGACTGCGTGCGATTCTCCCTCTGCTTCGGGGAGAGGGCCGGGGTGAGGGGAACGCACACATTCAATCCCGCCAGTTCTTGAAACCACTTGGACCTCACATCACGCCTTCACTTCTGATAACTCACAAACGCCAAGCGCCGGCTGTCCGGCGACCACGAGGGCACGTTGATCGTGCCTTGCCCGCCGAAGAGTTTTGCGAGCGTCTCGATTTTTCCGGTCGCCAGCGTGAGCAGGCGCAACTCCACGTCCTTGTTCTCGGGATGACCTTTCACGTCCGGCTCGTAGGCGAGGTAGGCGATGGATTTGCCGTCGGGCGACGGATGCGGGAACCAGTTGTTGCGCTCGTCGGTGGTCACGGCTTGTTGCGCCGAACCGTCCGCGTTCATCCGCCAGACTTGCATCCGGCCGGTGCGGTCGGAGTTGAAGTAGATGAGCTTGCCGTCGGGCGAATACTCCGGGCCGTCGTCGAGACCGGCGGCGGTGGTCAGGCGCGTCTCGGGGCCGCCGTTGGTCGAGATGGTGTAGACGTCATACTCGCCTGCGCGCTCGGCGCAGTAGGTGAGCGTGCGACCATCAGGCGACCAGCCGTGCCAGTAGGACGGGCCGTTCGTGGTGATGAGCTGCGGCGTGCCGCCGCCAATCGGCAGCGTGTAAATCCGCGAGCGCCGTTGCCCCTGCGACTGATCGCTAATGACGAGTTGCGTACCGTCGGGCGAGATGCCGTGGTCGTTGTTGCAACGGATCGCGAAGCCGGTGTCGAGTAGTTGCGGTTCGCCGCCCGTCGGCGCGACGCGGAGCATTCGTCCGCGACTGTTGAAGTAAAGTGCCCCGCCATCGCGTGACCAGTTGGGCGCTTCGATCAAATTCGTCGTCCACCAGACCACGCGGCGATCCTTCGAGGAAATCGTGATCGTCTCCAGCGTGCTGATGAGCGGGGCGTGCGGCGGAAGAGCGGTGCCTTCGGTCAATTCCACGTTCGAGAAGACGGCGGCTTCGAGATTTTTGTCGTTGTGCGCGCAGACGCCGAGGCCGATGTAGAACGGCTCTTTCAATTCAAGTCGGAACGATCCTCCCGCCGGTCGCAACGCCTCGCCCGCGCCCGCCACGGACATTGAGACATACGCGCCACGCCGCTCAATGCGCAGGCGGCGCGGACCTTTCACGCTTGATTGAATTTCGCGCGTCATCGCGCCGGTCGCGTCGCGGTATTGCAACGAGGTCAGGCCGTCGCCGTGCAACGCGGCGTCGGCGTAGGCGGAATCGGCGGCGAGATTCTGGCGGATGATGAGGCACGCCTTGCGATGTGGGTCTCCGCCGGTTTCGGGGAACGCGATGTCCGCGGCGAGCGACGCCGGGCCGGAGATTTTTTTCCAGACGAAGTGCAGCGCGTCATTGGTGAACCACATGTTCTGACCGCCGCCGGAGACACGATACGTTTTCTGCGCCGCATCGAACTGCGCGCTGCCGGCGCGCGTCGGCCCACCGATGTCTGCGCTACGTTCAAACGCGCCGACCGCCGCGGGACTCTCCGCCGCGGTGGTCAGTGTGCATGCGATCAAAAAAACGCCCAAGCCGGGCGCAACGGCGGAAAGGAAATGGTGCATGACGCGAGTGAAGCGAATCCACAGGCGGGTGGCAACGCGAGAGATGGCACAAGGCGCGCGCTGGGAGTAAGAGTCGCTCCTTTCCAAACGACGACCGCCGTCATCAGGCGTTGAGGCGGGTGGCAAACCCGCGCGCCATTTTTTGTTGCCGGGTTGTTGCCGGGCCGCCGTGGGTTTGTCGCCGGGGTTTGTTTGATTCACCTCGCAGCCCGCCGCACCAAGCTCCGGGTTACTCAACGAACAAAATAAACAACGACCAGAAGTTATGAAAACATTCCTCCCTCTCGCGTGCGCCCTGGGGGCCGCGCTCCTGTCCCACACCGCGCCGGTCGCGCGCGCGGATCATCCCGGCATCACGCTCACTCCCATCGGCACGTACGCCAGCGGCCTCTGGAACGCCGGCGGCGCGGAAATTGTGGCGCACGATCCGGACAAGCAGCGCCTCTTCGTGGTGAACGCGCAGGCGGCATCGGTGGATGTTTTGAGTATCAAGAATCCGGCGCTGCCCACGCTGGTCACGTCGCTGGTCTTCACGGCCATCGGCGGCGTGGTGAACAGTGTGGCGGTGCATGACGGCATCCTCGCGGTGGCGATTGAATCGGTGCCGAAGACCGCACCCGGCCATGTGGTGCTGTTGGACAGCAAATTCAAAACACTGGCTGTGCTCGAAGTCGGCGCGCAGCCCGACATGATCACCTTCTCGAAGAACGGGCGCTGGCTGCTCACGGCGAACGAAGGCGAGCCGAACAGCTACGGTCTGACGAACAGCGTGGACCCGGAAGGCACGGTGAGCGTCATAGATTTGTCGGACGGCGCGGAGGACGTACAGCAGTCGGATGTGCGGACAGTGGACTTCCACAAGTTTGAGCCACCCTGTGTGCTCGACCCGAGCATCCGCGTTTTCGGTCCGGGGGCGACGGTCTCGCAGGACTTCGAGCCGGAGTACATCGCGATCTCGGAAGACTCGAAGACGGCGTGGCTCACGTTGCAGGAGAACAACGCGCTCGCGATCATTGACCTCAAATCTGCGAAGGTCACGCGGCTGGTCGGGCTGGGCTTCAAAGATCATTTGCTTCCCGAGAACGGACTCGACCCGAGCGACCGCGACAACGCGGCGGGCACCGGGCCGGAGATCAAGATTGGCAACTGGCCGGTCTATGGCATGTATCAACCCGATGGCCTCGCGGCGTTTCGTTCCGGCGGAAAAGAGTATCTCGTCCTGGCGAACGAGGGCGATTCGCGCGACTGGCCGAACGTGACGCCGACGAGCAACGAGGTCGTGCGCGTGGGCGCGCTGAAACTGGACACGAATGCCTTCCCGAACGCGTCGCTAATCAAGTCGAATTCCGCGTTGGGCCGTTTGCAGGTGACTTCGACGCTCGGAGATTTCGACGGCGATGGTGATTACGACGCGCTGTTCGCTTTCGGCGCGCGCTCGTTTTCCATTCGCGATGCGAAAGGAAAATTAATCTGGGACAGTGGCGATGATCTGGAGCGCGTGACCGCCGCCGCCAACACGAATGGCTTTAACGTCTCGAACACCGGCAACGCCCGCGACTCGCGCAGTCCCGCGAAGGGTCCGGAGCCGGAAGGCGTCGCGGTGGGCGAGGCGTTCGGGCGCACTTATGCCTTCATCGGTCTGGAGCGCGTGGGCGGCGTGGCCGCGTATGACGTGTCGAATCCGAAGCGACCGAAGTTCGAGTTCTACGTGAACCGCCGCGATTTCTCGGTGAACGCAAACGCGACGAACTTTTTTAACGCAGGCGACTTCGGACCCGAGGGCATCATCTTCATCAACGCCAAGGACAGCCCGAACAAGAAACCGCTCGTGGTGCTCGCCAACGAAATCAGCGGCACGACGACGCTGCTGCAAGTGGATCGCAAACCGCAGGTGGACGACGAGGATTGATCGGGCGTGGGCCGTGAGGTGAGCCGGCGGGAGAGTTCCCGCCGGCTTCTTTTTCGGAAGAGAAAGTGCCAGCGGCGGAAGACAAAGCAGGCACGGAAATCTCCCATCTTCGAGGTGCCGTGGGTCGCGCATCTTCCTTGGCTTGGTTCAGAATTCTCCAGACGACCCAAAGAACCGAAATAACCACTTGCATCATGGGTGCACGGTTTCTACATTCCGCCCTCTTTATTATCGAAAGCTGAACATTTATGCGTCGTCCGAAGGGAATTAAAACGAAGAAGTCTGTGGCCAAGCGGTTCAAAATCACCGCCACAGGCAAAGTCATGCGCTCACGCGCCGGCAAGCGCCACTTGCTGCAATCCAAGAGTGCCAAGCGCCGTCGCGGCCTGGGCGGCACCGTCGTCACCGACAAAACGGACGTGTATCGCATCAAGCAGAACCTCCCTTTCACGCGCTAACCGCCTTTAACTTTCAACTGAACTAAATCCCATGCGAGTAACCAACGCCGCCGCCTCCCGCAAACGCCGCAACAGAATGATTGTGGCCGCCAAGGGCTTCCGCCTGAAGCGCTCGAAGCTCTACCGCTACGCCTCGGACGCCATCGATCATGGCCGTCAGTACGCCTACCGTGACCGCAAAGTGCGCAAGCGCACGTTCCGCTACCTTTGGCAGGCGCGCATCAACGCCGCCGTGCGTGAAGTCGGCCTGACCTACAGCCGCTTCATGGAAGGTCTCAAAGCGGCCAACTGCGGCATTGACCGCAAGATTCTGGCCGACCTCGCGGCGCAGGACGCAGCGGCGTTTGCCTCCCTCGTGGAAATCGCGCGGAGCGCGTTGAAGAACAAGCCCGCCGCGACCCTCGCCAAGGCGTAACCGAATTCCGCTTCCAATCTCCACGGGCGACCATTCAAATGGCCGCCCGTTTTCTTTTATGCCATTGCTCGACGAAATCGAACCGCTGAAACAGGCCGCGCTGGCGGACCTGAAAGCCGCCGCTGAATTACCCGCGCTGGAACAAACCAAGGGCGCGTGGATCGGGCCGAACGGCAAGTTCACCGCGCTGATGAAACAGCTCGGCTCGCTCTCGAAGGAGGAAAAGCCGGTCGCGGGCAAACTCATCAATGCCGCGAAGGTGGAACTCGAAGCCGCGCTTACTGCACGCCGCGAAGAACTCGAACTCAAGGCCGCGCTGCCGACCGAGCCAACGGACTTCACGCTACCCGGTCGTCGCCGCGCGCTCGGGAAGCTGCACCCGCTCACGCAAGTGACCGACGACATCGTGCGCGCCTTCCGCAAGATCGGTTTCGTCGTCGCGGACGGTCCCGAGATCGAGGACGAGTATCATTGCTTCGATTCGTTGAACACGCCTGCCGACCATCCCGCGCGCGACACGCAGGATACTTTCTACGTGGATGTGCCGGGCCGTCCCCTGCTCCGCACGCACACATCATCCGTGCAGATTCGCGTCATGCAATCGCAGCCGCCGCCCATCCGCATCATCGCGCCGGGCCGCGTCTATCGCCGCGACAATGCCGACGCCACGCACAACCCAACCTTCCAGCAGATCGAGGGACTCTACGTGGACAAGAACGTGACCGTCGGCGACCTCAAGGGCACGGTGGAATTCGTCTTCCAGCAGGTGCTCGGGGACGACGTGAAGCTGCGTTTCCGTCCGCACTACTTCAGCTACACCGAGCCGAGCCTGGAAATTGATTTCACCAACTCGCTCGTGAAGAAGCTCGGCAAGGACTGGCTGGAGATCGCCGGCTGCGGCATGGTCCATCCGCAAGTCTTCGAGAACGTCGGCTACGATCCCGAAGTGTGGAGCGGCTGGGCCTTTGGCTTCGGCATCGAGCGCATCGCCATGCTCCGCTACGGCATCAACGACATACGCCTGTTCTACGAGAACGATGTGCGGTTCCTGAGGCAGTTCTAAACGTGCAATTCGGATTCCAAACTGTGAATTGACGGAATCCATGCCATGCCGATAGTAGAAGCATGAAAACGACGATTGATATTCCAGACAAGCTACTCCGGGAAGCCATCAAGCACACCGGGGCGAAGACCAAGCGGGACGCGGTCGTCACCGCCGTGGAGGAATTCAATCGTCGGCGACGCTTGGAAGAGATGGCGGAACGACTGCACGGTTCTTGCCCGGATTTCATGACGCAGGAAGACCTCCGCCGGATGCGTGAGGAGCACAAATGGGAAAAGGCCAAATGAAGCTTGTGGATGCCTCAAGTTGGATTGAGTTCCTGCGCGGTCGCGCGAGCGAGCCGAGCCAGCGGGTAAAAGCCCTGCTCCTGCATGGTCATGCGGCCTGGTGCGAACTGACGTTGGTGGAACTCTGGAATGGGGCGCAGGGCAAGGCGGAAAAGGATGCGTTGGAAGAGTTGGAAGACGAGGTGCGGCTCTACCCGGTCAACGAACAAGTGTGGGCCAAAGCACGCGCGCTCGCGCGACGCTGCCGGGAAAAAGGCGTCACTGTGACCACCCCAGACATCGTGATCGCCGCCTGTGCCACAACTCACAAGTTGGAGATGGAACACTGCGATAGTCACTTCGATAAAATTTTGCCGATTGCGGCAAAGCCATGAGCCAGCTTCCAACATACGACCGGTTAATGAATCCAGTGCTTCAGGCGCTACGAGAACTTGGCGGCTCTGGTTCGACTGATGAAATCTACGAGCGGGTCGCGGAGAATTTGAAACTTCCCGAAACTGTTCTCGCTGTCCTGCACGATCCCGAGACCAGCAACATGACTGAAGTTCAGTATCGTCTGGCGTGGTCTCGAACATACCTGAAGAAGTTCGGGCTTTTAGAAACTCCCCGCCGGGGGCTTTGGTCGCTCACGAAAAAGGCAGAGCAAGTTTCCGGCGTGGATACCAAAGAAGTGCAGCGGTTTGTTCGACAACTTGACCGCAAGGGCCGACAGGCCAAGCCGACGACAGGAGAAAATGGTGACCAGGCCGAATTGGAGAAACCCGAGGAAGCCAAGACATGGCGAGCCACGCTGCATCTCATCCTCCTCAAATCGCTTTCGCCTGCCGCGTTTGAACGCCTGATTCAGAGAGTTCTTCGCCAATCAGGTTTCATTCAAGTGGAGGTCACCGGACGGACTGGCGACGGAGGCATCGACGGCAAGGGCATCGCCCGCATCCACGGCTTCATGAGTTTCCATGTCGTGTTTCAGTGCAAACGCTGGCAGGGCGTTGTCGGCTCCAGCGAGATTCGTGATTTCCGCGGCGCGATGGTGGGCCGCGCTGACAAGGGCCTGTTCATCACTACCGGCACTTTCTCTCGTGACGCCATCAAGGAGGCCACGCGCGACGGAGCGCCACCCATCGATCTCGTGGACGGCGATTTGCTGGCTGACAAACTGAAGGAACTCGGACTCGGTGTTACGACCACGATGATTGAGTCCGTGTCCGTGGACGCCAAGTGGTTTGAAGAAATTTGACCCATGCGCCCCGACCACATCCAACCGCCGCGCGCCGAGGCCGCCGAGGCCGAGCGTGCCGCCGCGTACGAGCGGAAGCAGCAGTGGAAGGAACTCCCCGGCAACCGCTACACGCCGGAGGAGTTGAAGCACCTGGCGGAAAACTTCGGGCCATTCACCGTCCACAAACGGCGCACCAAGGTGATGCACCTCGACTGACAAGCATCACTTACCTAGCTACACGGAATTATTTCTAAATGAAAGTCACACTCAACTGGCTCAAGCAATACGTGGATTTCGACTGGTCGCCGGAGGAACTCACCGAGCGGCTCACCATGCTCGGTCTCGAAGTCGAGGGCGTCACCAAGGTCGGCGGCGAATTTGCCGGCATCGTCGTCGCGCAGGTCATCACGCGCGACAAACATCCGAACGCGGACAAGCTCTCGGTCTGCCGCGTGAATGATGGCACGGGCGAGCGCCAGATCGTGTGCGGCGCGCAGAACTTCCAGGCGGGCGACAAAGTGCCGCTCATCCTGCCCGGCGCGTCGTTGCCGATGAAGCCGGGCGACAAGGAGCCGTTCACCATCAAGGTCGGCAAGATTCGCAACGTCGAGTCGCACGGCATGATGTGTTCCCACGAGGAACTCGGTCTCGACCCGGAAGCCATCGGCCACAAGAAAGAAGACGGCCTGCTCATCCTGAAAGCCGACGCGAAGGTCGGCCAGCCGTTCGCCGAGTATCTCGGGCGCGGCGGCAGCGATGTGGTTTATGATTTGGAAATCACGCCGAACCGCCCGGACTGGAACAGCGTCATCGGCATCGCGCGGGAGATTTCCGCGCTCACGGGGAATCCGCTGAAGGTGCCGGAGGTGAACAGTAATCAGTTATCAGTCATAAGTTGGAAGGCGGCGGAACTGGTCGCGGTGCGGGTCGAGGATGCGGAGCTTTGTCCGCGTTACACGGCGCGGGTGATTCGCGGAGTGAGGGTGGGGCCGAGTCCCGACTGGTTGCGCGCGGCGCTGGAGAAGGTCGGGCTGCGGAGCATCAGCAACGTGGTGGACGTAACGAACTTCGTCATGTTGGAGAGCGGGCAGCCGTTGCACGCCTTTGATTTTCACCTGATTGCCAAAGGCGGAGATGGAAAGCCCACCATCGTGGTGCGGCGCGCGGCGGAGGGGGAAAAGTTCAAGACGCTCGACGCGGTGGAACGCACGCTGGCGAACGACCAACTGCTGATCGCCGACGAACAGAAAGGCATCGCCCTCGCCGGCGTCATGGGCGGGGAGAACACGGGCATCAACGAGCGCACCGTGGATGTGCTGATCGAGTCGGCCTACTTCAACCCAACCAACATCCGGCGCACCAGCAAGACGCTCGGCTTGCGCACGGACTCTTCGTACCGCTTCGAGCGTGGCTGCGATCCGAACTGGGGTGTGGACTTCGCGAGCCGCCGCGCGTGCCAGTTGATTCTGGAAACGGCGGGTGGGCAACTGGCCGAGGGCGTCGTGAATGCTTACCCGAAAGCGGTGGAGCCGAAGACCATCACGCTGCGCCCGGAGAAAGTTTCGCAACTGCTCGGCATCGAGTTGAGCGCCGAAGTCATCACGCGGCACCTCACGTCGCTCGGGCTGACGGTCACCGCGCCGATGACGTTCAGCGTTCCAACCTTCCGCGTGGACTTGAAGCGCGAGGTGGATCTCATCGAGGAGATCGCGCGACTGCATGGCGTGGACAAAATTCCCAGCACGCCGCCGCGTGGCGCGATTGGCACGAACGCCTTCGACGCCGTCTATGACGAAATCGCGGACGCGCGCCGCTTGCTCGCCGGACTCGGGCTGAACGAAGCGCAGGGACAAACTTTGGTGTCGAGAGACGAGTGCCGAGGGTCGAGTGCCGAAGTCGTTGCGCTCGCCAATCCCCTCAGCAGCGACATGGATGTGCTGCGGCCTTCGCTCATTCCCGGCCTGCTCGATTCCCTACGCCACAACCTCACGCGCAAGAATTATGACGTGGCCCTCTTCGAGATCGGTCGCGTGTTCCAGCAACGTGCCCCCGGCGTCCCGCCGGGTAGTGGCTCAGTAACGACGAACGCGCCTCGCAAAGGGAGTGATCTCCAGACTCAGAACGCCTCCGCCCGGCAGGATGCCGGGGGCACCATCGAAGAGCGCCGCATCGCCATCGCCCTCACGGGACAGCGCGCGCCCGGCTTCTGGAGCGGTGACGACCGCGACGCGAAGTTCGACCTCTCCGACCTCAAAGGGATTGTTGAAGAATTCCTCGAACAGTTTGGCGTGCGCGGCGTGACCTACACCCGGCGCGCGGAATCCACCGCGCTGCTCATCGAGTCCGCGACCATTGCGCTCGGCGGCAAGCTCCAGCTCGGCGAGATCGGCCAGCTCTCGCCGCTGCTCGCCAAGCGTTACGACTTGCGCGACGCCGTGTTCGTGGCGGAACTCAATCTCGACCAACTCCTCGCGCGCCGGAATGCCGCCAAGGCCTTCAAGCCCCTGCCCCAGTTCCCGAGCAGCCGGCGCGACGTGGCCATGCTCGTGCCCGAGGCCACGACGCACGACGCGGTACTCGGAGCCGTGCGTCAGGCCAAGGCGCAGAATCTGGAAACGGTGGAACTCTTCGACGTCTTCCGCGGGAAGAACATCCCCGCTGGGCAGAAGAGCGTGGCCTACGCCTTCACCTATCGCGGCACGGAGAAAACGCTGACCGACGCGGACGTGAACGCGGCGCACGAGAAGGTGCTGGCGCAGTTCAAGACCGCGCTGAGTGCGACACTGCGGGAGAGTTGAAACGCGCCTGCCGCCCGTGCTCAGGGCAGGGCGCGCTGCCCTCAGCGCACCGGGGCGAGGCGTGAGGCAAGTTTCAGCCGTTTCTCCGATTTCGGCGCGGTGAGGACACCGCGCCCTACCCGGCACGCGCTCCTAAAGATTTTCCCGTATCCACGTCCGCACGTCGTCGTGGTTGCCGACCATGAGCAGGCGCAGGCGATTGGGCTTGAGGAAGATGAAGACAATCCGGCGGGCGCGCGAAGCACGAAACTCGAAGGCGTCTCCGCGCAGTCGGCGCAGTCCGAGGCCGGAATGCAAATGAGGGCGGCCAAACATGCCTTGCAGTTCTGCGAGTCGGGCGGTGATTTCGTCCTGGTCGCCCTCGGGAACACGTTTGGCCCAGCCCTTCCAACTCACCGCATGTTCAATGACAAAGTCCATGCCTGCCGGTGGAGCAGAGTTCACACAACGCGTCAACTAGGCTTTGCCGAAAAGTGAGGCCTTGGTTCCGTCCCACACTTTCGCTTTTTCCTTCTGCGCACGCCGTTTGATATTCTTCACGGCCTTCGTCATTTGCGCCGGGGTGAAACCATACTCGGTCCAGGCGTAATCTTCCGAGTACACCTGCACAGGACGCAGCGCGACGATCTGACCGCTGGCGGCATCGAGGATGCCGATGTCCTCGCCGCGCAGAGCACGGGAAAGCAGGTCGTTCAGATTCCGGCGGGCTTTGCCCAGCGTCAGCGTTTGCATGGGAGACTTGTCGCGACTCGACGGGGCAAAAGCAAGCCTGTGGGCGTGAAGGGGAATCCCGTTCCCAGCGTCGGTTCCTTCGTGCTAAACTATTTCCCAGCATGAAAGAACTGAGCGCAGCTTCCGCTTGTCCGGGTTTCAACGCGTTGCGGCATTCGCGCCGGCACGCCATCAAGGTCGGCGGGTTGGGCCTGCTGGGGCTGACCATGCCGAAGCTGTTGCAGGCCGCCGAGGTTCAAAGTTCAAAGTTGAAAGTTCAGAGTTCAAAGTTCCCCGCCCCGAAGGCTCGCGCAAAGAACGTCATCTTCCTCTTCCAATACGGCGGGCCGAGTCATGTGGACATGTTCGACATGAAGCCGAATGCGCCCGAGGGCATTCGCGGGCCATACAAACCCATCTCGTCGAACGCGGACGGCATCCAGGTGTGCGAGAAATTGCCGAGGACGGCGAAGGTCATGGACAAGGTCACGCTCATCCGCTCCATGACGCACACGATGAAGAATCACAACTCGGCGGGCTATTACGCCCTGACCGGCCACGCGCCGCCGAGTGATGATCAGCGCCTGCGCGACTCGAACGAGTTGTTCCCCGGCTACGGCTCGGTGGTGGACAAGCTCGCGCCGCTCAAGGGCGGCGAGATGCCGACCTACGTGTCGTATCCGTACGTGATTCGCGACGGATCGATCACGCCGGGGCAGCACGCGAGTTTTCTCGGCAAGGAGCACGACCCGTTTTTCTTTACGAACGATCCGAACGCGCCGGACTTCGCGCTGCCGGAGTTGAGCCTGCCGTCGAACCTGACGCACGAGCGGCTGGAGAGCCGGCGTGAATTGCAGAAGCTCGTGGATGCGCAGTCGCGGCTGCTGGATCATTCGGCGGCGGCGAAGGGTTTGGATGCGTATTACGACAAGGCGCTGGGGATGTTGAACAGCACCCGGCTGCGGAACGCGTTCAACTTGAGCGCGGAGCCGGCGAAGGTGCGCGAGGCTTACGGGCGCTCGACCTACGGGCAGAGTTGCCTGCTGGCGCGGCGGCTCATCGAGGCGGGCAGCAAGTTCGTCACGGTTTATTTCTCGGAAAGCATCGGTGGGCAGAGCACGACGGGTGGCGGCTGGGACACGCACGGGTTCAACAACACGCGCATGTATCCGATCATCGAGAAGTATCACCTGCCGATTCACGAACAGACGTTGCCGACGCTGCTCACGGACCTCGACGAACGCGGGATGCTGGAGGACACGCTGGTGGTGTGGATGGGCGAGTTCGGGCGCACACCGAAGATCAACGAGAACATCAGCCGCGATCACTGGCCGCAGTGTTACACCACGCTCCTCGCGGGCGGCGGAGTGAAGCGCGGCTTCGTCTATGGCGAGTCTGACAAGCGCGGCGAGTATCCGGCGAAGGATCCAGTGAAGCCGGATGATCTGGCGGCGACGATTTATCATCTGCTCGGCATTGACCCGCACACGGAGATTTACAACTCGGTGAACCGCCCCGTGCTGATCAGCGACGGCAAGCCGGTGATGGGAGTGATCGCGTGACTTTCGGCGTAGCGGCGTCTCGCCAGAGTGCAGCCAATATTTTTTACAGATGGCGGCGCTCTGCCGAGACGCCGCTACGCAGACGCGCCTTCGCCATCGTGTTGCTCGCTGTGTCCAGCTTGACCACTCTCGCCGCCGCGCCGGAGATTGAATCCATTTCCCCGCGCGCGATTCGGCCCGGCGTGGCGGCGGAACTCACGCTCTCCGGCAATGATCTCGCGGAGGCGACGCAGCTCTGGACGAGTTTTCCCGCGAAGGTGGACCGGCTCGGGGCGGGAAAGTTTCGCGTCACGACCGACACTGCGGGAGGCGTGGGTGCGGTGCGTGTCTTCGGATCGAATGGCGTTTCTAATCTGGGTTTCGTGGCACTCGATCCCCTGCCCGGCCTAGCGGAAGTGAAGACGAACCAGTCGCGCGCGACGGCGCAGTCCGTGGAAGTCGGCAGCGCCGTGGATGGCAGGTGCGAGGAATTTAGCTACGACTGGTTCAAGCTGCGCGCCACCAAGGGCCAGCGCGTGCCGGTGGAAATTATCGCCGCGCGCCTTGGCTCGAAGCTCGATTCCGTGCTGCGCGTGCTCAACGCGAATGGCCGCGAACTGGCGCGCAATGACGATGCGCCCGGCGGAAGTGGCGACAGCGCGTTGAGCTTCCTTGCGCCGGAATCCGGCAACTACTTCATCGAAGTGCGCGATGTGAATTATGGCGGTGGCACTTCGTTCTTCTACCGGTTGCGGGTGGGCGGCACGCCATTGGCGGTGGCGCGTGCGGAACGCGGTGCGACGGAGAAAGAGCCGAACGACACGCCGGCGACGGCCACGCAGATTTTCCTGCCCGGCGAGTTCAACGGGAGTTTCGGCAAAGCCGGAGACCGCGACAGCTACGAGTTCACCGCGCGCAAGGGTGAGCGCGTGGAATTTCGCGCCGCCACTCGCAGCCTCGGCTCGTCGTGCGACGCGGTGTTGCAACTCGACTCCGCCAACCGCCAAAGCCTCGCGCGCTCGAATCCATCCGCCGCGGATGAGGGCACGCTGACTTACTCATTCACCAGCAACGGCACCTATCGCCTCACGGTGCAAGAAGCGGCCGGCGCGCATGGCTCGAACATGATTTACCAAATCACCGCGCGTCCGGCGGCAGGTTTCGCGCTCACGCTGGACACGGACCGGGTGAATGTCGCGCCCGGAAAAACGTTCGACCTCAAAGTCTCGGTCACGCGCGGCGACCACAAAGGGAGCATCGCGCTCGCGTTGGAGAATTTTCACGAGGCGTTAATCCTGACCAATGCCGTCATTGCCGAGGGCAGGAGCAACGTGACGATGAAAGTGCGCGCGCCAGAATCGCTCGCGCCGGGAACCTGGCGGACTTTCAGCGTCACCGGTCAGAGCACGCGCACGAACGACACCGCCCGCGTCCGCGCCAGCACCGCCCCGGCGCTGCGGCGGCAGTTGCCGCTGTTGCTGCACACGCCGCCGGAGTTTGACGGCGTGATCGTGCTCGGCGTCACGCGTCCGTAGCAGTTGAGAAGTGCGCGCTGGAAAAACCGTTTGACACCTTTCAACGAAGAAATCATCCTATCCGCATTCGTTGATAACAACGAACTCATCGCGAGTGACTGAGGGACTGGCCCGATGACGTCACGGCAACCGGCGGAGCGCGCAAGCTCTCGTGCAGGTGCCAAATCCAGCCTGAAGCGGGTGCTTCGGGAAAAGATGAGAAGAGCAAATCCGGTTTTCCGCACCTCTTCTCACCCGATGGGAAGGGGCTTTTTGTTGCCCCGGTGGAAAATGTCGAAAAACGAATGTCGAAGGACGAAACGGGAGGTTCCTTCGACACGGCGCACCGCCGAGTTCGACATTCGTCATTGGCCGTTCGGAATTTAAGTTATGGAAAAACAAGGTTTCATGAAGGCGCTCAAGTGCCGCGAGTGCGGACGCGAATATCCGCTCACCGCCACGCATGTCTGCGAGTTCGACTTCGGCCCGCTTGAAGTCGCCTACGATTACGACCGCATCAAGAAGTCCATGACGCGCGCGGCCATCGAGTCGCGCCCGCAGACGATGTGGCGTTACCGCGAGCTGCTGCCCGTGGCGGGCGAGCCGACGGTCGGGTTTCAAGTTGGCTACACGCCGCTGGTGCGCGCGCCGCGTCTGGCTGCGCGCCTCGGCATCCGCGAGTTGTTCATCAAGAACGACACGGTGAATTACCCCACGCTCTCGTTCAAAGATCGCGTGGTGAGCGTGGCGCTCAGTCGCGCGAAGGAACTGGGCTTCACCACTGTGGCCTGCGCTTCGACCGGCAACTTGGCCAATTCCGTCGCGGCCAATGCCGCCGCTGCCGGACTCAAGAGTTACGTGTTCATCCCGTCCGATCTGGAGCAGGGCAAGATCGTCAACTCGCTGGTCTATGGCGCAGGCGTCATCTGCATTCGCGGCCACTACGATGAGGTGAACCGTCTGTGTGCGGAAATCGCCGGCAAGTACGGTTGGGCGTTTGTGAACGTGAACATGCGCCCCTACTACGCCGAAGGCTCGAAAAGCATGGGCTTTGAAATCCTGGAACAGTCCGGTTGGAAGATTCCGCAGCACACCGTGGTGCCGATGGCCTCCGGCTCGTTGCTCACGAAGATTCAGAAGTCGTATCAGGAGTTCACCAAGCTCGGGCTGGTGAAAGACGCGCCGTACAAAGTCCACGGCGCGCAAGCCAGCGGCTGCTCGCCCATCTCCGGCGCGCAGAAAGCGGGACTCGATTTCTTCAAACCCGTGAAGCCGAACACCATCGCCAAGTCGCTCGCCATCGGCACGCCCGCCGACGGCTTCTACGCGCTGAAGGTGATGAAAGAAACCGGCGCGCACGCCGACGACGTGAGCGATGAGGAAATCCGCGAAGGCATCCGTCTGCTCGCCGAGTGCGAAGGTATTTTCGCCGAGACCGCCGGCGGGGTGACCGTGGGGGTGGCGAAGAAGCTGATCGCGGCCGGAAAAATTCCCGCCGGTGATTCCGCCGTGCTCTGCATCACCGGCCACGGTCTCAAGACGCTCGACGCTGTGGTCGGCCACGTCGGCGAGCCGCGCCAGATCAAGCCGAGCTTGCGCGAGTTCGAGGCGTTGCTGGCGCAGGAAGAAACTGTGGCTGCTGCTTAAATTGACACGATGCCCGTGACCGTTCGCATTCCACTGACGCTGCGCCGCCTGACCCACGAGCAGGAACTCGTGGACGTGCAGGCCGCGACGGTGGCCGCCGCCATTGACGCCCTGCACGCCCGCTTCAACGGCATCCGTGACCGCCTGCTCGACAAGGCGACGGGACGCGTGCGCGGCTCGGTGCTCATCTTCGTGAACGACGAGGACATCCGCTTCCTGCAAAACGAGCAGACGCCGCTGAAGGACGGGGATGAAATCAGCATCATCCCGGCCTTTGCGGGCGGTTGAACGAATCGGCGCAGCGCCGGCCTCTGTGTTTGGCCTTTGAATTCCTCCGCGCCCATGCTTACTTCCGCCCTTCCTAAGTGTTGAAACTCGTGGCCACCCAAATCCGTCGTGCGTTCCTCCGGCTCGCCCTCGCGCTCCTCGCCAGCGGGACCGCGCGGGCGCAACTGCCGCCCCCCGACCGCATTCTCTCCGAGCCGCGCCCCGCGTTGTTGCGCCTGGGACCGCTGGACGTCCACCTGCGTGCGTCGTCGTCGTTCGTTTATGACGACAACCTCAGCCTGCACGACCGCCCGCGCAGCGGAACGCAAGTGGGCAACATCCAAACCGGGGAGAGCCTGGACCCGCTGGGGGACGACTTCATCTTCACCTTCAGCCCCGGGATCGTGTTCAACAAGGCGGCCACGATGGAAGATTCACATACGGCCTTCGCGCTGGATTACAGCCCGTCGTTCGTGTTCTTCATGAAGAACAGCGAGCAGAACTCGGTGAACCACAACGCGCATCTGGACGCCGGTTACGCCTTCACGAAGCTGACGCTCGGACTGGTGCAGACCTTTGCCGCCACGGAAGGCGGCGTGGTCGATGTGGGCGCTCGGGTGAAGCAACGCAGTTACAACACCGGCCTCAGCGTGCGCTACGAAATGACGGAGAAGACCTTCCTCCTGCTCGATGGCGCGTACCGCGTCACGGACTACGACACACTGACCGACTCGCAGGAATGGACGGTGACGCCCACGGCGAATTACCAGATCAGCCCCAAGGTCACGCTTGGCCTGGGCGTGACGGTGGGACAACTGTACGTCGAGGAGCAGGTGTTGCGCGACGGCACCACCAACCAGATCGTGAGCGAAGTCCGCGTGCAGACCTACGTGGGGCCGACCCTGCGCGCCACCTACAAGACCAGCGAGAAGACGGACGTGAGCCTGTCCTTCGGCGGCGAGTGGCGCACTTACGAGGACGGGAACGATACCTTCGGCCCGGTGTTCGCGCTGACGGGCAGCTATCGCCCCTTCGAGGGCACGAGTTTCACGGTGGAAGGCCATCGCCGGCAGCAGAACTCGGCCGTGATCAATGGGGCGAATTACATCACCACGGGCGCAAGCGTGGGCGCGCGGCAGCGGCTGCGGGAGAATCTCTTCGGCACGCTAAACTTCACCTACGATCACTCGGACTACGAACCCACGAGCAAGGACGTGAAGATCACGCGACGGGATGATTACTTCTTGATGCGCTGCGGGCTGGAGGCAATTCTGGGGCGGAGCTGGTCCCTCGGGGTGTTCTACCAATACCGTGAAGACATCTCGTCAGACGAAAACTACAGCTTCAACAACAACCAGGTTGGCATCCAAGCAGCTTGGGGTTATTGACCCAATTGTGATGAACGTGTGGAAAATTCTTTTCGTGCTCGCGCTGGCCTGGCCTGGCGCGTGCGCCAACGCTGCTGACACTCCCGCCGCCAGCACCAACGCCCGCCCCGATTACACTCTCGCCGCGAACGATGTTGTGGCCGTGATTGTTTATCAGGAGGAAGACCTGAGCGCGAAGGTCCGCGTGTCGAAGGACGGCTCCATCGTGTTGCCATTGCTCGGCTCCGTGACCGTCGGCGGCAAGACGCGCGAGGCGGCGGCGCGGATGATTCGCGATCTGCTCGCGGAGAAATATCTCGTCAGCCCGCAGGTTTCGCTCGACATCGCTGAGTACGCGAAACGCCGTTTCACAGTCCTCGGCCAGGTGGCGCGCCCCGGCAGTTATGAAATGCCCGGCGATGAATCCGTAAATCTTCTGCAAGCCATCTCCATGGCCGGAGGATACTCCCGGCTCGGCACCGGGCGCGGCGTGAACATCCAGCGCGGCCAGGGCGCGGACAAAAAAACCTTCAAGCTCGACGCCGACGCCATGGCGAAGGACAAGGACGTGAAGATTTTTGAAGTCGAAGCCGACGACACCATCACCATCGGCGAGAAACTTTTCTGATATGCCCGCGCCTTCCCCCGAGCAACGCCCTCCCACGCCTGTGACCGGCTTCGATGCGAAGCGTCTCTACCACACCCTGATCGAGCGTCTGTGGCTCATCGTCGTCTGCCTCGTGCTCGCGGCGCTGCTCACCGCCGGCTACATCCAGCGCCAGCCCGTGCTCTACGCCGCCAGCGCCGTCGTGCAGATCGAGCAGGAAGAAACCCGCGTCGTAAAAGTGGAGAAATTTCAGGCCGACGACCTCCGCTGGATGGACGCCTTGCGCACCATCGAGCAGACGATGAAAAGCCGCGCGGTGCTGGAGCGCGTGGTCGGGACGCTCAAGCTGGGCCAGAACCCCGCCTTCTATTCCGGCCCCGTCGTCTTGACCAAAGAGCAACTCGCCGGGCTGCTCGACCGGATGGTCGTCACCCGCTTGCGCAAGGGCACCCGCTTGCTCGACGTGATCGTCACGCATCCCAATCCCGAGCTGACGGCCAGCATCGCCAACGCGGTGGTCACGGAATATATCACGCTGGGCTATGAGCAAAGCTCCACCGTGTCCGAAGAAGCTTCGAGTTTTCTCAGCAAGGAAGCGCGGAGGATGAAGATGCGCATGGAAGAGGCCGAGGGCACCCTGCAGCAGTTCCGGGATCGCACTAAGTCCGTCTCGCTCGAGGAGCGCAATGACATCGTGACCGCGCGCCTCAAGGAGCTGAACGTCAATCTCACCGAGGCCAACTCCGCCGTCCTCCGCCTGCGCGCCGAACTCGCGCAGGTCGAGAAGCTCGGCACCAACGTCGAGGCACTGCTCGTGATGCACGCCGTCACCGCAGATCCCTCCGTGGCCCAGGCCCGCGGCGCGCTCACCAAGCTGGACAGCGATTTCGCCAGCCTCAGGGGGCGTTACAAGTTCGCCCACCCGAAATACATCCAGATGGAGAAGGAGATGGACACCTGGCACACCGCTCTGACCAACGCCGTGTTGAAGGTGCCGCATAGTTTCCGCTCCGCCTACGAAAGCGCGACCGCGGCGGAGAAGGCTTTGCAGGACGAACTCACGCGCCAGGAGGAAACCTCGCGCCAGCTCACGAAGGACCTCACCGAATACCAGCGCCTCGCGCGCGACGTCGAGGGCCACCGCTCGCTCTACGACGCCGTGCAACAACGATTGAAGGAGGCGGCCCTCACCCGCGATCTCAAGCCCAGCAAGGTCCAGTTGAACACCCGCGCCACTCCGCCGGAACTGCCCTTCTCCCCGAACAAGCCATCCCTGATGATCCGCGGCATCGTGGGCGGAATCGTCCTCGGCGTGCTGCTTGCGCTGGGCCTGAACGCCCTCGACAGTTCGCTCAAGTCCGTGGACGACGCGGAAGAATACCTGCACCTGCCCGTCCTGAGCACGGTGCCGAAGTCGCCCGCCGGCCAGAGCGTGCTCGTGGTGGACAACGATGCAAAGTCGCCTGGCGCCGAAGCCTTCCGGACCCTGCGCACCTCCGTGACCATGCTCGGGCGGTCCGAGGATCGCCGCACTTTCCTCTTCACCAGCGCACTGCCGCAGGAGGGAAAAACTTTCTGTTCGCTCAACTTCGCTCTCGCCCTTGCACAACAGGGCCTGAAGACGCTGGTCATCGACGGCGACCTGCGCCGTCCGACCATTGAGAAATCGCTTATCCCCGACGGCCCGCGCCGGCCCGGCGTCACGGACTACCTCACGGGGCAGAAGAAATTCGACGAACTGGTTCATCAGCATGGCCACGAAAAGTTTTTTTACCTGCCCGCCGGCACGCCCGCGCCGAATCCCGCCGAGTTGCTGGCCCAGGGAAATTTCGACAACCTGATTCAGGAAGCGTTGCTCCAATTCGACCGTGTGGTGGTGGACTCCGCGCCCATTCACGCGGTGAGCGACACGCTGATCATGATGCGCCAGATTCGGACAGTTTGCGTGGTGGTGCGCTCCGGCAAGACACCGCGCAAGGCTGTGGGCCGCGCCGTGGAACTGCTCTACAAGGCCAACGCCCCGCTCGCCGGCGTGATCTTGAACCGCCAGGCCCGCCGCCGTTTCACCGGTGGCTATGACCCGTACTACAGCTACTCGTACGACGGGAAGTATTCCGAGAAGGGCGTGTACGGCGCGAAGTGACGGAGCGCAGACCGCCGAGTCCGCGCGTTCAACAACCAGCCAGCATTGCCTCAAGCGAAGACCGCGAAGGACGCTAAGAAAAACCAAAAGTTCACCCGCCGGCTTCCCCGTTGCGTTCTTCGCGCCCTTGGCGCGAGGCAAATGTCCACTCCCCTTGAAGCTCTTCCGCGCACGCGCCGTCGAACTTCGACTTATGCTCCGCCCGACTCTGTTGCTGACGTTTTTTTTGGCGACGGTGCTTTTCGCCGCCGCCCCCGAAAAGCAAACGCTCTACGTCCAAGTGATTCTCGGGTGCGACCAGAACAAGCCCTCCAACCCCGCGCACCAGGAAGTCGGCTCCAAACTCTCCGCGAAACTTTCACCGGTCTTCCGCTGGAAACATTACTGGGAGACGGAGCGCCGGAAGATCGAGTTCGATCCGGCCAAAATTAGCAAGCTCACCCTAGCCAATGACCGCACGCTGGAAATCGAGCGCCTCAAGACCGGCGAATTCGAGGTGCGCCTGTTCCGCAAAAGCGGCCTGCTGACCAAGGCCCGACAACCCGGCCAGGGCGGCATGGCCATCCTCGGCGGCGAAGAATCGAGCAAAGATTCTTTCTTTGTGGTGGTTCGCGCGGACGAACCGACGAATCGCGAGTGAACCTTTTTCGCCCGGCTTCCGGCAAGATTGGTGGAGCCGAAAGGATGACCATCTCCCACTGTCCTTCCATGTTGCACCTCATCAGGAAATGGTTTGCGTGGAGTTTGTGGCTCTGCACGCTCGTGGCGCGCGCGGATTTCCAGGGGTCAACCCACCTCACGCCCTTCGACGAAGACACCATCGCCTACAGCAAAACCAAATCCGCCGGTCCGGTCGCGAAACTCCAAGCCCGGCTCGACCGTGGCGAAGCACGGCTGGTGCGCGATGAACGCTATGACTTCCTGCTCTCGGTGCTGACAAATCTGCAAGTGCGGCCCTCGTCCCAGATGCTGGTGTTTTCCAAGACTTCCTTCCAGCGCGAGCGCATTGATCCACAGCATCCGCGCGGAATTTATTTTGGCGACAATGTGTATGTCGGTTTTGTCCCCGGCTCGCCGCTGCTGGAAATCGCCGAAGTGGACCCGAAGCTCGGCGCGGTGTTCTACACGCTCGACCAAAGCCAGCCCAAGCCGCGCTTCACGCGCACCGACCAGTGTTTGGAATGCCACGCCTCGGCCCGCAGCATGGGCGTGCCGGGACATCTGGTGCGCTCGTTCGCCACAGATGAACGCGGCGTGGTGGACCTGTCCACCGGCGTCTCGCAGGTGAACCACCGCACGCCAGTCGAGGAGCGTTGGGGCGGCTGGTACGTCAGCGGCACGCATGGGAAGATGACGCACCGCGGCAATCAATTCGGGCGCGAGACCAACTCCGCCGGCAACCTCACCAGTCTCGGAAAATTCTTCGACCCCGCGTCCTATCCCGCGCCGACGAGCGACATCGTGGCGTTGATGGTGCTGGAACATCAGACGCACCTGAACAATTTCATCACCCGCCTGAATTACGAGAGCACCCTCGCGCTCAAGCAATATGGCCACGTCCGCTACCTCAAGAGCATCACCGAAGCGTTTGTGAAGTATCTGCTCTTTGCGGAGGAAGCGCCGCTGGCCTCGCCCGTGCGCGGCATTTCCGACTTCACGCGCGATTTCCCGGCCGCCGGCCCGCGTGACTCTCGCGGGCGTTCGCTGCGCGACTTTGATCTGCAAACCAGGATGTTCAAATACCCGTGCAGCTATCTCATTTACTCGGACGCCTTCGCCGCGCTGCCCGCACCAATCCGGGAAAAAGTCTATGAGCGGATGCTGGAAATCCTCACCGGCCATGAAACAGGCGCGGACGACCAGAAACTGTCGCGCGAATCGCGCCGGGCGATTTGGGAAATCCTTGCCGAGACCAAATCCGACCTGCCCAAGGCGTGGAAGTCCGCCGCACGCGCCCCATAACTCACCTTGCCGCGTGCCAGCAACGATGGTTAATTCGCCGCCAATCGCATCATGATTTTGAACAACATTGCCGGGAAATTCAGCCTACTGGGTCTCGTCGTCATCGCCTTGGCCCTGCTCGCCCCCCACCGTGTGACCGCCGCCGCGCCGCCTGCGAAAGCTGCCGCCACCAACGCCATCACGCTCCGGCTTGATGGAATGATCAAAAAGATAAACGCCAAGCTCCAGGCCGGCCAGCGCAGCGCGGAGGACCTTGCGGAAGACATGAAGGCGTTCGACGCCTTCATCGCCGAGCGACCGGACGACAAAAGCCCGGAGATGGCGCAGGTCGTGTGGATGAAGGCCATGCTGTACATGCAAGTGCTCGATGATTCCGCCAAGGCTCGCGAGACCATTTTGCTGGTGCAAAAAAATTACCCCGGCACGCCCCAGGCCAAACAGGCGGGAGAAGTGCTGCCGCAAATCGAGAAGATGGACGCAATGAAAGCCATCCAACGCTCGATGGTCGTCGGCGGCGCGTTTCCGGATTTTCAGGAAAAGGATCTGGATGGAAAGCCGCTGTCGATTTCGCGTTTCAAGGGCAAGGTATTGCTCGTGGATTTCTGGGCGACATGGTGCGGGCCGTGCCGCGTCGAATTGCCGAACGTCATCGCCACCTACGAGAAGCATCACAAGAAAGGCTTCGACATTCTCGGCATCAGTCTCGATCAGGACGAACAGGCCATGAAAAAGTTCCTGGCCAGCAACAAGATGACCTGGCCGCAATACTTCGACGGACTCGGCTGGCAAAATAAACTCGCCGCGCGCTACGGCGTGAACAGCATCCCCGCCACTTACCTCCTCGACGCGCAGGGCAAAATCATCGCCCGCGATCTGCGCGGGAACGATTTGGAGAAGGCCGTCGCTGCGGCGCTGGGGAAAAAGTAGTTCCCCGTAGCGGCGTCTCGGCAGAGCGCCGACTTTTGATCCTAATTGGCGGCGCTCTGCC
>JAYVQC010000051.1:0-35409 GCA_043757045.1 Akkermansia sp.
TGGCGCGACGGCATGACGGTCGAGAAGTTGAAGGCCGAGTTGACCGAGAAGATGAAACTCGTGCCCGGCTACGTGCCCGCGTTTTTGCAGCCCATCGAGAACCGCATTCTCATGCTCTACACTGGCATCCGGGCGCAGGTCGGTGTGAAAATTTACGGCGACAACTTGAACGCCATTCAGGAGAAGGCGTTCGAGGTCGAGCGCGTCGTGAAACAAATTCCCGGCGCGGCGGGCGTCTCGCCGTCGCGCGTGCAAGGCAAGCCCTACCTCAATGTGAAAGTCGATAGGAAGGCGCTCGCCCGTTACAACCTCAGCACCCGCGACGTGCTCGATGCGGTGGAGGTCGCGGTCGGCGGCAAGAACGTCAGCGTGACCATCGAGGGCCGCGAGCGTTTCCCGATTCAAGTGCGCCTCGAACGCGGCGAACGCGACGACATCGAGAAGATTGGCCGCATCCTCATCGCTTCTGGGAGCGCCGGCGTCTCGCCGGCGAGTGCCGCAAGTGGTGCGATGAAATCTCCTGCTTCCACCATGAGCGCGAGCCAGCCGCTCACCTACATCCCGCTCGCGATGGTCGCCAAAATCACCCGTGAAGTCGGCGCGAACGAAATCGCCAGCGAGAACGGTCGCCTCCGCGCCTACGTGCAATCCAACGTGCAAGACCGCGACCTCGGCGGTTTCGTCAACGAGGTCGAACAGGCGCTCAAGAAAATTGAGTGGGGCAACATGACCTACCAGATGACCGGCGAGTACGAGAACCAGCGGCGCTTCGTGAAGACCATGCAACTCGTTTTCCCCGCCGTGCTGCTCATCATCTTTGTGCTGCTCTACATGGTCTATCACAGCGCGATGGAGGCCGCGCACGTCATGCTCGCCGTGCCGTTCGCCCTGAGCGGCGGCGTCTTCCTGCAAAAATTTCTCGGCTACAATTTTAATGGCGCGGTGTGGGTTGGCTACATCGCGCTCTTCGGAACAGCGGTGCAAACCGGCGTCGTCATGGTGGTCTATCTCGAAGAGATGGTGAAGAAACGCATGGCCGAACGCGGCAGCGCCTTCAACTACGACGACCTCGTGCAAGCCGTGAAAGATGGCGCGCGCCTGCGCCTGCGCCCCAAGGTGATGACCGTCGCGACCATCGTGGCGAGCCTGCTGCCGATCATGTGGAGTCATCGCCAAGGTTCAGAAGTGATGAAGCCACTCGCCACGCCCGTCATCGGCGGAATGATTTCCAGCCTCATTCACATCCTCATCGTCACCCCTGTCATTTTCCTCTGGCTGCGGGCCCGCGAACTCCCGTCGAGTTCCGCCACAGCGCCCGCCGTCACGGAAGCAACAAAGAACAGCACAAGGAAAGACCCAGTATGAAGTTCACGAAACACATCCTCACGGCGGTTCTGCTCACCGGCCTCGCGGCCGGAGTCCTGAGCGCCCGCGCCGACGACAAGAAGGCCAAGCCTTACCCGCTCAAGACCTGCGTGGTGTCCGGCGAGAAGTTCGAGGGCAGCGAGATGAAGCCCTACGAGTTCGTCCACGAAGGCCAGACCATCAAGCTCTGCTGCAAGTCCTGCCTGAAGGACTTCAACAAGGAACCGGCCAAGTATCTCAAGAAGATTGAGGAAGCGGGGAAAGCCAAGAATTAATCTCTCGCCCCATGATTCAATCTGTCCGCCGGCGTCGCCCCAAAGCCACGCTGGAAGGCCGTTGGTTTGTTGTTGTTGCCAAGCCCAGCGCCACCGATCCTCAACACATCCAATGAAGCTTCCGTAACCAATCGAACACAAGACACCGCAATGAAAACACCACACTCGACTACTTCACACACCGCCCGCAGGCGAGGCACGCTCGCCCTCCTGCTTTGCCTGCTTGGCTCCGGGCTGAGCGCGGCTGAATCATCACGCGTCACGCTCGTCCGCACTCCTGATGGCGGCATCCAGCCGCAGGCGGCGGTGGACAGCAAGGGCGTGGTTCACTTGATTTACTACAAAGGCGACGCGGGCGGCGGCGACATTTTCTACGCGCGCCAGCAACCGGGAGAAACCAGTTTCTCGAAACCCCTGCCCGTGAACACCCAGCCGGGGAGCGCCATCGCGGCGGGATCGATTCGCGGGGCGCAACTGGCCGTCGGCAAAAATGGGCGCGTGCATGTGGCCTGGGATGGAATGGGCAAAGGGGCAACGAAAGTGAACATCGGCGGCAAGGACGTGACGCCGTTGCTCTACACGCGGCTCAACGATGCCGGGACGGCGTTTGAACCGGATCGCAACCTCATCACCTATGCGGCGGGCCTCGACGGGGGCAGTTCAGTGGCCGCCGACTCGCAGGGCAATGTCTACGTGACCTGGCACGGAAGCGCCCCGGACAACAAAGACAAGGAAGCCGGTCGGGCCGTGTTCGTGGCGCGCTCGACTGATGAAGGGAAAAGTTTCCAACGCGAGAAACCGGCCGTCGCGAAGAAAACTGGCGCGTGCGCGTGCTGCGGGATGCGCGCCTTCGCGGACAACCAGGGTGCCGTTTACATTCTCTTTCGTGCGGCGACGGACATGATGGAGCGCGGTGAAACTCTCTTGGTGTCGCGCCAACCCGGCGCTGATTTTGAAGTCGCCTATACGCATCCGTGGAAGGCGATGACCTGCCCGATGAGCAGCGCGACCTTGTCGCAAGGAAAGTCCGGCGCGATCGCCGCGTGGGAAACGGGCGACAATGTTTTCTTCGCCAGCGTTGATCCGAAAACGATGCAAGTATCCCGCCCCGTTTCGCCACTGGCGGGACTCAAACGCAAACATCCCGTGGCGGTCGCCAATGCGAGCGGTGAAACCCTCTTCGTCTGGACGGAAGGCACCGGCTGGGCGAAAGGCGGCTCCGTGGCGTGGCAGATTTTCGACAAAGAAGGAAACGCGACCGGCGAGAAGAACCGCGCGCCCGGCGTTCCGGTGTGGGGTCTGCCCACGGCGTTCGCGAAACCGGACGGCGGTTTCGTGATTGTGTATTGAGCGTCGCCAGGGCCACGCCAATGCCGGTGCCTACCGCGGGTCGCTCACGGTCAATGACGGTGCGGGAGAAATTAACGGCTTTGCCGAGCCACGCGGCGGACGGCAACGCGAGCCAATGCCCGCCGATCAGCACGACCAGCGCGCACACGGCCAGCCATTTGCCGCCACGCAAAAGCACGCGCGCACGATCGAAACGAGGAACAACGTGTCAACCGGCGCGCAGCTTCTCCCGCACCCACGCGCGCGCCTCGTCCGGCGTTTTTAATTCCTCCGCGAGCTGATGGTCGCGCAACTCATGCAGCAACACGCCGAGCGCGGGACCGGGCTTCGCGCCCAGCGCCATCACATCCGCGCCGTTGAGCAGCGGCGGCAGCAAGTGCGGACGTTCCTCCAACTCCGCCTGCTGCTCGACAATGAAATCATAAATGTCGAGCTGGCGGTGCGAGCCGAGGCAGTCCAGCCGGTGCAGCGCCAGTTCGAGCGCGAAATTTTCCCGCAGCAGCATCCGGCGCAGCGTGTTCTTCCGCATCTTCGGCGCGTCCTTGAACTGCATGTGATGCCGCACCGCCGCCACGATCTCATCCGTCTGACGGCGCGGAAATTTCAAGCGCTGCAAAATATCCTCCGCCATGTCCGCGCCGATTTTTTCGTGCGTGTAGAAATGAATTGTTCCGTCCTCCCCGCGCGACGCCGTCAGAGGTTTGGCGATGTCATGCAACAGCGCGCACCACGCGAGTGACGGGAGGAGCTGCGGACCGCCTTGTCCGCAGTTCGCTTCACCGCCCGCAGCTTCACCGGACATGGCTGTCCGGTGCTCCGCAGGCAGATTCTCCAGCATCAACCGGATGTGATTAAACACCGTGCCCTCGGGATGAAAGTCCGGTGATTGATCGCACGTCAGCGTGGGCACCAGTTCGGGCAGGACATGCGACATCAATCCACTTTCGTGCAACAAAGTCAGCCCGCGCGCGGCGTGCGGGGGCGCGAAGAGCTTGTTCAGTTCGTCGCGAATCCGCTCCGCGCTTACGAGTTTGATTTTCTCCGCATGCGTCTGCACCGCTGCCATCGTCTGCGCCTCGATGTCGAAGCCAAGTTGCGCGGCGAACCGGATCGCGCGCAGCAGACGCAAGTGATCTTCCGCGAAGCGTTCCTCGGGCGAGCCGACGGTGCGGATGAGCCGGGCGCGCAAATCTTTTTCGCCGCCCACCCAGTCATGCACCTGCTCGGTGATGGGATCGTAGAACAGCGCGTTGACCGTGAAGTCGCGGCGGACGGCGTCCTCGCGCGCGTGGCTGAAACGCACGGTGCCGGGGCGTCGCCCGTCCTGATAATCGGCCTCCGCTCGGAACGTCGCGACCTGAAACTGGTGCCCGCCCTCCAGAACGATGATGACGCCGAACTGTTTGCCCACGGGAACGGTGTGGGGAAAGAGCGCCTCGATCTGATCCGGCGTGGCGTTGGTGGCCACATCGTAATCGTGCGGCTCGCGCCCGAGGAGCGCGTCGCGCACGCAGCCGCCGGCCCAGAAGGCTTCGAACCCGGCGTGGCGCAGGCGGTGGACGATTTGGGCGGCGGTTTGACGCATCGTTGTGCGGAACGGGGTACACGACCGGCGCGCGAAAGACAAACGGCGAGTGGCCCGGCCAGGTCGCGCCGCGAGCGCCGCCTCACCTTCAGCTCTACGGTGAAAATTCCTGGTACCCTTGGGCGAGCAGCAGGTCGCGGATGCGGTTGTGGGCCTGAACCAATGTTTCCCCGGCGTTGTTCGCGGCGCGCGTGTCGCTCTGGGAATAGGTCGCGGAGACCTTGGCCTCGAGCAGGAAGGGTTCAACTGAACCCGACGCGATCGACACCGTGCCGATCGTGCCTTGGATGACGCGCGGAAAGGTGAAGAGCCGCGCGGGAGTGATCGCCAGTTCGGCGTTGAGACCGATGGAGTACTGGCTCCGGTCCTGGAAGGCGGTCGGCGTGTTAGTCGGGCCGCTCGCGACAAAGGCGGTGTAGGTGCGCCCTCGCGCGCCGCTCAGCACGTACGAACGGGTGTTCGCGAGCGTCGTGATGTTGAAGATTTTATGACCCTGCACGGTGGCCGTCACAATCGAGTAACCCTGCCGCGTATCAACGTCGAGCAGGAGGAAGCCCCGGCCGCGGAGGGGCAGTTCCACGGACGAACCGATGTAACGCGCCGTTTGCTTCGTGCGGTGGATGACCAGGTCCGCGCGCGCGGGCGCGACGGAAAAGACGCTGGCGAGGAGCAGCAGAAGAGGAAGGTGTTTGATGAGTTTCATAAGGTTTGACTGGGTTGAGTTTTCAAAGGGATGAAGCTCCGGTTGGGGAGAATGGTCAACCGCAAATAAGGAGAAAAAAAAGCCAGCCTCAGACCGGCTGGATGGAGGGCAAAGTGGTGCGGCAGCGGGAAAGCGGGAACCGCCTCCTACGGCGATTTATGCTGATCAGATTTCGGCGAACTCGACGGATGTTTCGCCAGCAAGCGCATCCCGTCAAACGTGTAGAGCAGTCCCGACAAACCGGTCAGCACCGCCGCGCCGATGCAAATCCCGTACTGCCAGCGCGCATCGAACTTGAACAGCGTCCACAGCACCGCCGCCATTTGCAACACGGTCGCCGCCTTGCCGATGAAGTGCGGCTTAATCTTCAGCCCGCCCGCCACGAAGTGAATCAGCGCGAAGCCGAGCAGCAGCAGCACGTCGCGGCTCAAGACCGTCACCGTCAGCCACACCGGAATGCCCGCGAGATGCGGCTCATTCCGCAGCGAGAGCAGCACGATGCCGGAGACGAGCAGAAGTTTGTCCGCGAGCGGATCGAGGAGGGTGCCCAGCTCGCTCCACTGGTTGTAGTGGCGCGCGATGAAGCCATCAATTCCGTCGCTGATCGCCGCGACCGCAAAGCAGCCAATCGCCAGCCAGCGATAAAACTCCACGCCGGTCTTCACGTAATAAATGACCGCGATGATGAAAAACGGGACGAGCAGGATGCGGCAGATGGTGACTTTGTTGGCCGTGGTCATTGGGCGCAGGAATTCTGGCGGGAGGAAGAGCAGAAGTCCAACGCGCAGTGGGCTGATGAAAGCGCGCGCACCGACCGGTGCAAAGGTCAGCGTTCTCACCGCACGCCGAGCGGGTGTTAGTGCTCCAACGGTTCTTCCCTTCGCTTGCACCCCACGCGCCCACCACGCACACTCCGCCCTTCATGCTTACAGTTTCCAGCATCAGTAAGAGTTTTGGTGGACGCACGTTGTTCGAGGACGTGTCGTTCCAAGTGAATCGCGAGGACCGCATCGGCCTGGTCGGGCCGAATGGCGCGGGCAAGACCACGCTCTTTTCCCTGCTGCTCAAGACGGACGAGCCGGACGATGGGATGATCAACATGGAACGCGGCATCACGCTCGGGTTCCTGCCGCAGGAGAGCGCGCCCATCTCGGATGAAACGGTGCTGGAACTCGCCACCGCCGTCTCGCCGGAGATCACCAAGATTCGCCGCGTGTTGGAGAAAGAGGCGGCGGGCCAGCACGACGAGCACGCGCACGAGGACATCCACGCCATGCAGGCGCGCTTCGATGAACTCGGTGGCTATAAACTCGAAGCGGCGGCGAAGAAAATTTTGCACGGGTTGAGCTTCCGCGAATCAGATTTTAACCGTCCGGCGAAGGAGATGTCCGGCGGCTGGGTGATGCGCGCGCATCTCGCGCGCCTGCTCGTGCAGGAGCCGGACCTCCTGATGCTCGACGAACCGACGAACCATCTGGACCTCGAGGCGTTGCTGTGGTTTCAGGAGTATTTGAAGGGTTATCCCGGCGCGATCCTGATGATTTCCCACGACCGCGAATTTTTGAATCAGCTCGTGACGAGCATCTTCGAGATTCGCCTTTCGAAAGTCTTTCGCTACCGCGCGAACTACGACGAGTTCCTGGTGCAGAAGGCGGCGGCGGAAGCGCAGCACCTGGCGGCGTATAAGAATCAGCAGAAGGATATCCAGCGATTGCAGGAATTCGCCGACCGCTTCCGCGCCAAGGCCAGCAAGGCGTCGCAAGCGCAGTCCAAGCTCAAACAGATCGAGCGGATGGAAAAGATCGAAGCGCCCGAGTCGGAAAACAAGCACGTCAGCTTCTCTTTCCCACAACCGCAGCGCAGCGGGCAGAAGGTCATCAAGCTCGAAGACATTCACCACGCCTATGGCAATCACGTCGTGTACACCGGCATTGATCTCGAGATCGAACGCGACGAACGCACCGTGCTCGTCGGCCCGAATGGCGCGGGTAAATCAACCTTGCTGAAAATTCTCGCCGGCAATCTCGCGCCCACTGCCGGCACGCGCACGCTCGGGCACAACGCCAAGACCGGCTACTATTCGCAGTATCGCGTGGAGATGTTGCAGCCGCATCGCTCCGTGCTCGACGAGGCGCTGGACACGCCGCAGCGCATCACGGAACAGGGCGTCCGCACCTTGCTCGGCAGTTTTCTTTTTCGCGGCGACGATGTGTTCAAGAAAGTTTCCGTGTTGAGCGGCGGTGAGAAGAGCCGTCTCGCGCTGGTGAAGCTGCTGCTCGATCCGCCGAACTTCCTGCTCATGGACGAGCCGACCACGCACTTGGACATGGCCAGCATTGATGCGCTTGTCGGCGCGCTCCAGCAATTCCAAGGCACGGTCGTCTTCATCAGCCACGACGTGTATTTCATCCGCGCCATTGCCAACCAGGTCATCCATGTGAAGCACGGCCGCATTCACCGTTACCCCGGCGGCTACGATTATTACTTGGAGAAAACCAAACCAATCTCCGAACGCGCCGGTCTCACGGCGGGCAGCGGTGCACCGCAGGCCCCGAAGCCCCAGGCCAAACCCCAAGTCCCGGCCATTGATCGCAAGGAACAGAAGCGGCGCGAGGCCGCGCAACGCCAGGCCCGGAGCGGCGAGCAGCGCGCGCAGCACCAACTCGTGAAGAGTTTGGAGAAGCAAATTCAGGCACTCGAATTGAAGCAGACGGAGCTGGCCGCCGAGTTGGAGAAGCCCGAGAGCTACGCGGGTGGACGCGCCCAGCAAATCAACCGCGAACTGATGGCAGTGGTGGATGACCTCGCGGCGAAGACGGCGGAATGGGAAGCGGCGGCGGTGAAGCTGGAGGAGTTGGAGACGCCGGAGACGGCGGCGTAGTGGGGCAGAGCCTTTGCGACAACGCTCGCCTCGCAGGAATTTTTACTTAGGATTCACCGCGCATGCCTGACGAAAAAAATCCGCACGACTTGCCGAGGTGGGTCTTCCCTGCCGCGCTGGCGGGAATGCTCGTGGTTGTCGCGCTGGGCACCGTCTTCTGGATGGCGCGCGACGCGCGACCGCGCCGCCGACCCGCGTTGCTCGGCTCACCCGATCCGATCCTGCCCCAGCATCTGCGCACGAATACTGCGACCGCCGACCTGAGTTGGACCAACGGCATGGTATGGATTCCCTCCGGCAAATTCCCCATGGGCGCGACGGACGGGCAGCCCGACGAGCAACCCGTGCAGCAGGTTTCCGTGGATGGTTTCTGGATGGACGCCACGGAGGTCACAAACGAGCAGTTCGAGAAATTTGTCCTCGCCACCAAATACGTGACCGTCGCCGAGCGCCAGCCGGACGCGAAAGAGTTTCCCGGCGCACCGCCCGAAATGCTCGTCCCCGGCTCGGTCTGCTTCAATCCGCCGCGCGAAGCCGTGTCGTTGGAGAATCATTTTATCTGGTGGAAGTGGATGCCCGGCGCGAACTGGCGTCATCCCGAAGGTCCTGGCTCCAGCATCCGCGGTCGCGAGAAGCATCCCGTAGTTCACGTCGCGTGGGACGATGCCATCGCTTACTGCCAGTGGGCTGGCAAGCGCCTGCCGACCGAGGCCGAATGGGAATGGGCCGCGCGCGGTGGCGAAACGGTGTTGCCAAAAAACGAGGAGCAATTGATCGCCACGAACAAATGGCGCGCGAACATTTGGCAGGGTCAGTTCCCGAACGTGAACGTGAGTGCGGATGGATTCAGCATCACCGCGCCCGTCGCGTCGTATCCGGCGAACGGCTACGGACTCCACGACATGGCCGGCAACGTCTGGGAATGGTGCGCGGACTGGTACCGCGCCGACACTTATGCGGGTGGGCCGAAGACGAATCCCGTTGGACCCGGCACGAGTTTTGATCCGAACGAACCGCAGACGGCGAAGAGGGTGCAGCGCGGTGGATCGTTTCTCTGCTCGGACGTTTACTGCCGCGGCTACCGCCCGAGCGCGCGCGGCAAGGGCGCACCGGACACCGGGATTTCGCATCTCGGTTTTCGTGCGGTGCGCTCAAAGTAAGTCGCCCATGATCGTTTTTCTCAATGGCGAGTTCGTGCCTGAAGAACGGGCGATGGTGTCTGTGTTCGACCGCTCGTTCCGCTACGGCGATGCGCTGTTTGAAACCATGCGGGTGTTGAACGGAAAGGTCTTCCGCTGGCCCCAGCACTTCGCGCGTTGGCAACGCAGCAGCGCGTTTCTGAAAATTCCCCTGCCCTGCTCCGCCAGCGAATGGCTGGCCACGGCGCAGGAGTTGTTGCGGCAAAACAAAATGCGCGAGGCGTTACTGCGCCTCCAACTCTCGCGCGGCACCGGCCCGCGCGGCTATGCGCCGACCGGCGGAGAGAAACCGTTCGTCGTCATGTCGCTGCATACTCTCCCGGTATGCGAGGCTGCGCCGTGGAAGCTGACCATCAGTTCCCTGCGAATCACGACCAACGATCCGCTGGCCGGCCACAAGACCGCGAGCCGGCTCCTGCAAGTTCTGGCCGCCGCCGAAGCCAGCGAACGCGGCGCGGATGAAGCGCTGCTCCTCAACACGAACGGCGAAGTGACGGAGGGCAGCGCGAGCAATGTGTTCTGGATCGAGGGCGGCACCGTCTGCACGCCACCGCTCGACGGCGGCGCGCTGCCCGGCGTGACGCGCGCGACCGTCCTGGAGCTTTGCCGGAGCCACGGTATTTCATGCGCGGAGAAAAACATCGGGCCGGGAGAGCTTCTGAACTGTGACGGCGTTTTTCTCACACTCACCTCGCGCGGGATTGTGGAGGCGGAATCAGTTGATGGCCTGCCCCTGCACCGCTCACTCATTACCACGCAGTTGCGGAATGAGTTTGAAGCTCTTCTAAAACGGGAATGCGCCTAGCAACGTGCCGCCAGCGTCTCGCTGGCCGGACCGTAAATCGCCAGCGGACGCGGGCGGCACGTTGCGCCTCAGTCCAATCCGCTCGCCTTCTTCGCCCGCGTCAGGACTTTGTCCGCCACGGCGCGCGCACGTTCTGCTCCATCGCGCAGGACGGCGTGGACGTGATCGAGGTTGGCGGCCAGCTCGGCGCGGCGCGTGCGGGCGTCGGCAAAGTAATTCCAGCAGTGCTCGAAGAGCGCCTTCTTCAAATCTCCGTAGCCGAGTCCACCGGCGCGGAGGCGATCTTCAAAATCAGCGGCTACGTCAGCAGGCGCGACGAGCTTGAGGATTTGCAGGGCGTTGTTCTTCTCCGCGTCCGGCTTCGGCTCGGCAGGCAGGCGCGTGTCGGTCACAATGCTCATGATTTTTTTCTTCACCGCCTTTTCGTCGCCGAAAATCTCGATCGTGTTGCCGTAGCTCTTGCTCATCTTCTGCCCGTCGGTGCCCGGCACGAGAGCGACCTCCTCTTTGATGCGCGGTTCCGGGATGATGAACGTCTCGCCATACGCCTCGTTGAACTTGATGGCGATGTCGCGCGTGACCTCGACGTGCTGCTTTTGATCGCGCCCGACGGGGACGACGTTCGAGTCGTAGAGCAGAATGTCCGCAGCCATCAGCACGGGATAGGCGAACAGACCGTGGTTCGGGGAAAGGCCTTTGGCGATCTTGTCTTTGTAGCTGTGGCATTTCTCCAACAGGCTCATGGGCGTGAGCGTGGTGAGAAGCCAGGAAAGCTCCGTAACTTCCGGCACGTCCGACTGCTTGAAGAAGACGGATTTCTTCGGGTCCAGCCCACAGGCGAGGAAGTCGAGCGCGACATCCAGCGAGTTCTTGCGCCGTTCCTCCGCGTCGAAGAGCGAGGTCATGGAGTGGTAGTTCGCGATGAAATAAAACGCCTCGCCCTGCGCCTGCAGTTCGATGGCGGGGCGCATCATCCCGAAATAATTTCCGAGATGCAGCGCGCCCGAAGGTTGAATGCCCGAGAGAATTCGCATGGCGAAATTCAAACACGGAAGCGGAAAGACCCAACATCAAAAAGAATCAACCTACGGATGGAGAGGGCCAGGTGTGACTTTGCGACAGGATGGCCTCACGCAAAGGACGCGAGGGACGCAAAGAAGGCGGGGACAAGATACGGCGGTTGCTCAGGAGTGCCTTTGAGAAAGTTCACTTGTTCGGCGCGGGAACCAGCGTAACACCGAAGTCTGACCGCAAATTCCTTCGCGCCCTTTACGCCCTTTGCGCCCTTTGCGTGGGGCATTCAGAGCACCAGCCGATACCCCACGCCGTACACCGTTTGCAGGAATTGCGGCTGGTCGGGGTCCGACTCGATCTTCTTCCGCAGCGTGGCCACGGTCTGGTCCACGGTGCGCGTCACCAGCGTGGCGGCGAAGTTCCACACGTCGTGCAGCAACTGCTGGCGGGTGAACGTCATCGTCGAGTTCTGGTAGAGATGGAGCAGGAGTTCCAGTTCCTTGGCCCGCAGCCGCTCCACGCTGCCGGGCCGTTCGACACGTCCCGTGCGCCGGTCCACAAGCGCGTTGCCCACTTTGAACTTCTCCGGCCCCGAGCGATCCAGGCGCGCGGCGGTCGGTTTCCCATGTTCCATTTCAATCAGTGCGTTCATGATCCCATTCTCCAAACACAGTTTCTCGGACGAAGTTTCGGCAGCCATGCTCCCGAATTTGTCAGGCGTTTGTAAATTTTCTGTCAGGAGCTTCCATTCACGGGCGTGCGGTCTGTCCCCGCCAGCCTTCGACCGCGCCCCGTTCATTTCGTTCAAAGCCACTTTCACGACCCACCAGACGCTGGTTTCTTAGAAAATTGTTACCACCATTCCTCACGGCGAATGGCGCGAGCGCGTGGACGACTTCTCCTCCATCCACGAATTGATGCTGCGGGTGCCTGTTTCCGCTGCTCGACCTGGTCTTCCTTTTAGCCATGTCCCCAAGTGGTATTCTCATAACCGACTTGCACCTCGTCAGATAAATCGCGCTGCGCGGCCTGCGACTCGGAATCGCGGTTGGTTTTTTCGCGAAGCGAGAGCCGATCTCTTCAGCCGACCGCCCATTTGAAGAGCAAACCCGTCACTCCCGCCCCCAGTACGACGGCGATGACGTTCCATTTCCAGCGCCAGAGTCCGACGAACGCCACCAGCGCAAGGACGACGGCGAACCAGTCCACGCCAGCCCTGGGCGGGAACAAAACGTGCGCTCCAAAAGTCACGGCCAGATTCAAAATCACGCCGACCACGGCGGCGGTGACGGCGGAGAGCGCAGCAGTAAGTTTCAAATTTCCGCGCAGCGTTTCGATGTGCGGAGCGCCGAGAAAAATCCAGAGGAAGCACGGCACGAATGTGGTCCAGGTGGTGATGAACGCTCCGAGCGTGGCGCTCCACAATCTCGGCAACTCACCGGGATGCTGCCATGCGCCGACGAAGCCGACGAATTGCAGGACCATGATGAGCGGCCCCGGCGTGGTCTCGGCCAGCCCCAGACCGTCGAGCATCTGTGGAGCGGTGAGCCATTGGTGATTCTCCACCGCCTGCTGCGCGACGTAAGGCAGCACGGCATACGCGCCACCGAACGTGACCATCGCCGCCTTGCTGAAAAAAATTCCCTCGCGAAACAGCGTGTGGTCCGCGCCCAGCCACAGCAGGAGCGCCAGCACCGGCGTGAACCAAAAGACCAGCGAGACGAGCGTGATTCGGAGCGCACGCCGCAGCGAAGGGCGGGCGTGGGCCGGCGGTTCGCTGGTGTCGTCCAGCACGCTGGCGTCGGAAGATAAAACGGCGTGCGCCGGAGCGACGGCGAATTTGCCGCGCCACTTTTTTTCACCCACCAACCCAATCAGCGCCGCGCCAAAAACAATGGCGGGGAAAGGGACGTGCAAAAAATAAATTGCCGCGAAAGCCAGCACGGCCAGCGTCCAGAGCACGGAATTTCTCAACGCCTTGCGCCCGATGCGGACCACGGCGGCGGCGATGAGGCCGAGGACCGCCGGTTTCAGTCCGTAAAAGATCGCCGCGACCCACGGCACTGTGCCCCACGTCACGTAAACAAGACTGAGCAGCCAGAGAATAATCGCCGACGGCAGCACGAAGAGCACACCCGCCACGATTCCGCCCCGCGTGCGGTGCAGCAGCCAGCCAATGTAGGTCGCGAGCTGCGTGGCCTCGGGACCGGGGAGCAACATGCAGTAGTTGAGCGCGTGCATGAAACGCGCCTCGCTGATCCAGCGCCGGCGCACGACCAACTCTTCGTGCATGATGGCGATCTGCCCGGTCGGCCCGCCGAAGCTGATGCAGCCGAGTTTGAGCCAGAAGCGGAAGGCTTCGGCAAAGGTTGGATGCGGGCGCGCGTCGGGCACGGCCGGACGTTACGCGAACGTCTTTTTAATTTCCAACCCCGCGTGTTTCGCTACAGTCCGCGTACCGCCGCATGAAACAAACGCGCACCAAGGGATGAAAGCCGTCCTGCTCATCGAAGACGACAGCGAGTTGCGCCCGATGATTGCGGCGGTGCTCGGGGAGCACGGCTGGAAAGTTATCGAAGCGGCGGACGGCGAGGCGGGGCTGGAACTCGCGCAGCAACACCGGCCCGACATCATCGTCTGCGACCTGCTCATGCCGCGCTGCAACGGCTTCCAAGTCTGCCGCACCGTGCGCAGCATCCCTGAACTGCGCGACACGAAGATCGTGATGATTTCCGGACGCGGCTACGCCACCGACAAACTCAACGCGCTCGAGGCGGGCGCGGATGAATATCTCGTGAAGCCGGTCAGCCCGAGCGAACTGCGCGCCGCGCTGCGCAAAATCACGTCCGAAGAATTTTCCACCGAGATCAAAAAGAAGCCCGAGCCGCTGCCGCCCGCCGCGCGCGTGAACGGCCCGCCGACCGTGCGTTTCTGGGGCGTGCGCGGCTCCATCGCCTCGCCAGGACCGGACACGGTTTTTTACGGCGGCAACACGACGTGCGTGGAGGTACGGGCGGACGGCGAGATCATCGTGCTCGACGCCGGCACGGGCATCCGGCTGCTCGGTCTGGGGCTGGCGAAAGAGTTTGGCGCGCAGCCGTTGAACCTCACGCTGCTGCTCACGCACACGCATTGGGACCACATCCAGGGTTTTCCGTTTTTTGTCCCGGCTTACAATCCCAAGAATCAGGTCCGCATTCTCGGCTACGAGGGCGCGCGGCAGGGGCTCGCGGCCACGCTCGGCACGCAGATGGAAAGCCCCTATTTTCCCGTGGGACTGAAGGAACTGCCCGGCCACATCCGCATCGAGGAATTACGCGACATGGAATTTCACGTTGGCAAAGTCCGCGTGCAGGCCATGTTCATGAATCATCCCGGCATCTGCGTCGGCTACCGCTTGCACACCAGCGCCGGGGTCATTGTGTTCATCCCGGACAATGAGCCATACTTGCGGATGCGCACGCAGCCCGGCACGGCGGATGCGAAGGAGATCGAGTTCGCCGAGCAGCAGGATGCGAAGCTCGTCGAGTTTATCCGCGGCGCGGACGTGCTGATCATGGACGCGCAATACGACTGTGAGGAGTACACGCAACGCGTCGGCTGGGGCCACGGCTGCGTGGATGACGTCGCCGCGCTCGCCACGCGCGCGGCGGTGAAAAAACTGTTCCTCTTCCATCACGACCCCGGGCACGACGACGAGCGCATCTCACGGATGCTCGCGCACGCTCGTTCCTTTGCCGGCCCCAGCGTCCATGTGGAGGCAGCGCGTGAAGGTTTGGAAGTGAATCTGCCGGGCTGATGCCAAGGCAGAACGCCCCGACCGAAACCGGAGGCGTTCGCTGGAGGCCGGTTCGTTAGCAGGCAGTTGAAATAGCATCCGTTTTCTACGCCGTTCTGTTCTCCGCCTCTCGGAGGAGGTTTTTATTCGTAGGGATGCACGAGCCCCCGGTCGATCCTCGGTCGCGGGGTCGCCGGGCCGACCTTCCTTTTGCGTCCGCCGCTCGTCTTTCTTCTCGGCCGCCGGTCTTCAACCGGTCGCGCTGGCTTCGAGTCGGGCCAGTCGGAGCAGATTGTCGGTGCCGGCCATGAAGTAGCCCCAGGCCTGCGTTCGCTCCAGTCCGAGGTAGCGGCTGCGCCGCAGGCCGCCCACCGTCTTCCTCCAGCCGAACATCTCCTCCACTCGTTTGCGGATCCGTGGGCTGACTTGAGAACCGGATTTCGTCATGGTGCGGCCATCCAGTCCGGGCACCCGCACCTTCGCCTTACAGGCCACATGCGGAGCCACCCCGCGCGCGCGGCAGCCGCTCACAAACGCCTTCTGATGATAACCCTTGTCCGCGCCCACCGTGGCCGGGTCTCACCCCTTCATGAAGTTCAGTGTGGGCATCGATCTGGCGCCGGGCCACCGCCGGATCGTGTTCGGTGATCGGGTTGTGCAGCGTGAATTCCGCTGCGCTTCCGGGCGCTTGCCATTTGCTGAACGTGAATTGTCCGAGCCAACCAATCCTTGCCAAATCCGGGCTGGAATCTGGCAAGAAACGGCAAGCCCCCGGCCCCGCCCGCACCGATGCTTTCTCCGTTCGATGGCCAAAACCACCACATCCTTCGACCGCGAGACATCCCGGCGCGCGACAGTGAAATGCTTTCACTGTGGCACCGGCTGTCGCGATGGATCGTTCAGCCGTGGCGACAAATCCTTTTGTTGCCAGGGCTGCCTCACGGTTTTTGAACTGCTCTCGGAGAACGGCCTCGGCGAATTCTACGCGCTGTCCAGCGACGCGGGCGTGCGCGTGCAAGCGACGCGCGCGGATCAGTTCAAGTATCTCGACGCGACGGCGGTGCGCGAGCGGTTGGTGGATTTTCAGGATGACCGCGTGACGCGCGTCACCTTCCACACCCCGGCCATTCACTGCATCGCCTGTGTGTGGCTGCTGGAAAACCTGTTCCGGATGAAAGCGGGCGTGGGCGAATCGAAGGTAAACTTCCCGCGCAAGGAAGTGTCGGTCACGTTCACAAACGGCCTGATGCAGTTGAGCGGAGTCGTGGCCCTACTCGCCTCGCTCGGCTACGAGCCTGAGTTGAAATTCTCCGATCTCGATGCCGCGCCGAAAAATCTGACCGCGCGCCGCCTGTGGCTGCAACTCGGCCTCGCGGGTTTCGCGTTCGGCAACCTGATGCTGCTCGGCCTCGCGGATTATTTCGGCCTTGATGCCTTCAGCGGCCCGACGTTCCGAAAAATTGCCGGGGTCATCAGCCTGCTGCTGGCTCTGCCCGTGATCACTTACAGCGCGCAGGACTACTGGCACGCGGCCTGGCGCGGCCTGCGCCGCAAATTGCTCACCATCGAGGTGCCGATTGCCGCCGGGCTGATCGCCATCTTCGTGCAGAGCTGCTACGAAGCCTGGCTCGGGCGCGGTGCGGGCTATTTTGATTCGCTGTGCGGCCTCATCTTCTTCCTGCTCTGCGGAAAACTGTTTCAACAAAAAAACTTCGACCGCCTGAGCTTTGAGCGGGACTACAAATCCTTCTTCCCGCTGGCCATCACGCGACTCCATGGCTCGACCGAAGACTCTGTCGCACTTTCCGAAGTGTGCGCAGGTGACCGCCTGCGCATCCGTCACGGCGAATTGATTCCCGCCGATGCGCGGCTCGTGTCCGGCGCGGCGTGCATTGATTACAGTTTCGTGACCGGCGAGTCCGAGCCGGTGCGTAAGAACGCAGGCGATTGTCTCTACGCGGGCGGACGCCAGACCGGTGGCGCGATTGAAATCGAGACGGTGAAAGCGGTGTCGCAGAGCTACCTCACGTCGCTCTGGAACCAGGACGCCTTCCACAAGGACCAAGGCGAAACGCTGGAGTCGCTCACGAACCTCTACAGCTTTCGCTTCACGAAAATCGTCATCGCCATCGCCGTGGGCGCGGCGCTGTTCTGGGTGTGGAGTGATGCGGCGCGCGCGGTGAAGGCCTTCGCCTCCGTGCTGATCGTGGCCTGCCCGTGCGCGCTGGCCCTGGCCGCGCCGTTCACGCTCGGCACGGCGTTGCGCGTGCTGGGACGACGCAGCGTGTTCGTGAAAAGCCCGGCGGTGGTCGAGGCGCTGGCCAGGGTCAACACCATCGTCTTCGACAAGACCGGTACGCTCACGACGGCGAGTGCGGCGGCGTTCGTGGGCACGGCACTGAACGACGATGAGCAACGACAACTGTATTCCCTCGCGCGTCAGTCCACGCATCCCTTGGCCGTGCGCGTGGCGGAATCGTTAAACGTAATCGCGTTCACCGAACCGGTGCGTTCGTTCGTGGAAACGGCGGGCGCGGGGATTCAGGGCACCGTGGATGGACATGACATCGCGATGGGTTCTGTGGTGTGGTTGAACGGGCGCGGTGTGGCGGCAGGCTTCCAGCCTGCCAGTGAGGGTCGGCTTCCAGCCGCCCGGACCAGCGCCAGCATGGAACTGGGTCTGGAAGAATCCACGCCACTTGGCGATGGCGAAGCTCTTTCCCGCCGGGCTGGAAGCCACGGCTCACTGGCAGGCTGGAAGCCCGCCGCCACCGGATCCGTCGTTCACGTCGCTATCGACGGGAGCTATCGCGGATGCTTTATCCTCTCCGGCGCGCTGCGGCCGGAGACGGAACGCCTGCTCCGCGAACTCACTCCGAATTATGAATTGTCCCTGCTCAGTGGCGACAATGAAAAGGAGCGCGCGCGCTTCGAGAAAATCTTCGGTGCGAATTCCCGGCTGCACTTTCATCAGCGCCCTCTCGACAAACTCGAATTCATCCACGCCCGCCAGCGTGCCGGGCGCACGGTGATGATGGTGGGCGACGGCTTGAACGACGCGGGCGCGCTCCAGCAAAGCGACGTGGGCGTGGCGGTCGTGGAGCGCGTGGGCGCGTTCTCGCCCGCGAGCGACATCATCATGGACGCGACGATGGTGCCGGGCCTGGGCACCGTGCTGCACTTCTCAAAGAGCGCCGTGCGCATCGTGAAGTTGAGTTTCCTGCTGTCGAGTTTCTACAACCTCATCGGCCTGAGCATCGCCGCGAGCGGCCTGCTCTCGCCGGTGGTTTGTGCGATCCTGATGCCGGTCAGTTCGATCTCGGTCGTGGCCTTCGCCTGCGGCGCAACGGCTTGGGCGGGGCGAAGGTTGAGAGTTGAGAAGTTGAGGGTTGAGTGTCTGAACCCTTCCAGTTCTCAACTCTCAACTTTCAACTCTCAACTCACCGGAGGTGCCGCATGAACATCATCTTCCTCCTCATTCCTGTGAGCATCCTGATCGCCGCAGCTTTTTTTGGCGCGTTCATCTGGGCCGTGAAGTCCGGCCAGTACGAGGACACGCTCACGCCATCGATGCGCGTGTTGCTAGACGACGGGAGGGTGGTTGGTTCGTCGCTCGCCGCTTCCCCTCATCCCGGCCCTCTCCCTCGGGGAGAGGGCGCCGCGGTAGCCAGTCTCTCGACAAATCAGCGATCCTCGTCTGCTTCCAAACCTGAATGCCTGTCTCCCTCTCCTTGGGGAGAGGGCCGGGGTGAGGGAGACAAGGGCGTGAGAACTGACGCGCGCATTCTGGCCACAGCACCGGCAACAACTTCCTCCCGCCAACACGCTTTCCAAAAACCATGAACATCGAAACCTTCAAATACGACAACCGGATCGTCCGCGCGTTCGCAATTGCCACCGTCATCTGGGGCCTCGTGGGCTTCTGCGCGGGACTGCTCATCGCCCTCCAGCTCTTCTGGCCGGAGGCGAATCTCAACTTGCAATTCACCTCGTTCGGACGGCTGCGCCCGCTGCACACGAACGCCGTGATCTTCGCCTTCGTGGGCAACGGCATGTTCATGGGCATCTACTACTCGCTCCAGCGGCTCTGCAAGGCGCGCATGTTCAGCGACAGGCTGAGCTGGATTAACTTCTGGGGCTGGCAGGCCATCATCGTGGGCGCGGCGATCACGCTGCCGCTCGGCCTCACTTCGAGCAAAGAATACGCGGAACTCGAATGGCCCATCGACATCGCCATCGCGCTCATCTGGGTGGCGTTCACGATCAACTTGATCGGCACCATCCTGAAGCGGCGCGAGAAGCACATGTATGTCGCCATCTGGTTCTACATCGCCACGGCGCTCACGGTCGCGCTGCTGCACATCATCAACTCGCTCGCGGTGCCGGCCAGCTTCTTCAAGAGCTACTCGATTTACGCCGGCGTGCAGGACGCGCTGGTGCAATGGTGGTACGGCCACAACGCCGTGGCCTTCTTCCTCACCACGCCCTACCTCGGCCTGATGTATTACTTCCTGCCCAAGGCGGCGAACCGTCCCGTGTTCAGCTACCGGCTTTCGATCATTCACTTCTGGGCGCTCATCTTCATCTACATCTGGGCGGGGCCGCATCATCTGCTCTACACCGCGCTGCCGGACTGGGCGCAATCGCTCGGCATGGTCTTCAGCGTGATGCTCGTCGCGCCATCGTGGGGCGGCATGTTGAATGGACTGCTCACCCTGCGCGGCGCGTGGGACAAGGTACGCACGGAACCGATGCTGAAGTTCATGGTCGTGGCGCTGACGGCCTACGGCATGGCCACGCTCGAAGGCCCGATGCTCGCCATCAAGAGCATCAACTCGCTTTCGCATTACACCGACTGGACCATCGCGCACGTTCACACTGGCGCGCTTGGCTGGAACGGGTTCTTCACCTTCTCGATGCTCTACTGGCTGTTCCCGCGGCTCTACGATACGAAGCTCTATTCGACCAAGCTCGCCAACTGGCACTTCTGGATCGCGCTGCTCGGCATGATGTTCTACGTCATCCCGATGTACTGGAGCGGCATCACGCAGGGGCTGATGTGGAAGCAGTTCACCAGCGAAGGCTTCATGCAATGGCCGAACTTCCTCGAAACAGTTCTGCAAATCGTCCCGATGTACCGGCTGCGCGCCATCGGCGGCACGCTCTACATCATTGGCGCGTTCATCATGGCCTACAACTTGTGGCGCACGGCGAAGTCCGGAAAATTTGTTCCTGAAGTGGAGGCGCAGGCCGCAGCCCTGAAGGATCAACCGGTGCATGTCGGAGCGGCACATTCGTATAAGCATCGCTGGCTCGAATCCAAGCCCCTGCTCTTCACGGTGCTCGCGCTGGTCGCGGTGCTCATCGGCGGCGCAGTGGAAATCATCCCGCTCTACCTCGTGAAGAAAAACGTGCCGACCATCACCTCGGTGAAACCCTACACGCCGCTGGAAATGATGGGGCGCGACATCTACATCCGCGAAGGTTGCGTGGGCTGTCACTCGCAGATGATTCGACCCTTCCGCTCCGAGACCGAGCGCTACGGCGAATACTCGAAGGCCGGAGAGTTTGTTTATGACTATCCATTCCTGTGGGGATCAAAACGTACCGGGCCGGACCTACACCGCCAGGGCGGCAAATATCCCGACGCGTGGCATTACAACCACATGGACGACCCGCGCTCGACCTCGCCCGGCTCGATCATGCCGCGCTATCCGTGGCTGCTCACGCAGAACCTCGAAACCAACGCCATCCCGCCGCGCATCCGCGCGTTGCGCAAAGTGGGCGTGCCGTATCCAGTTGGCCTGGAGCAGACCGCCATCGCCGACGCCAGCGCACAGGCGCGGCTCATCGTGACCAACCTGGCGCAGGGCCAGATCAAGGCCACGCCCGACAAGGAAATCATCGCGCTCATCGCCTACCTGCAACGGCTGGGCACGGACATCAAGGCGACGAACGCGCCCGCTGCGCCGACCATTCCAGCCGCGCCCGCCAAGGCCGCGCAGCTCAACGACAACAACGCCACCGCGAGGAACTGATTATGATCCAGAACGTCATCCGAGAATTGGGCGGCATCGCCACCTACGGAATCATTTCCGTATGTTTGTTCTTCACCGTCTTCACCACCGCCATGATCTGGGCGCTCGTGCAACGCCGCGCCTTCTGCGAACGGATGTGCGCGCTGCCGCTCGAAGACGGTTCCAAGGAATCGAAAGGAGAAACCACCCATGAATAACCAGCCTGACAATTCGCCGGAGCCGAAAGACCCGTTGCTCATGGAGCACGAGGCCGACGGCATCAAGGAACTCGACAACCTGCTCCCGCGCTGGTGGGTGTGGTTGTTCTACCTCACCATCGTGTTCTCCATCGCCTACATGGGCTACTACCACGTTTTCAACGTGGGTGACCTCCAGGCGGCAGAATTCGAGAAGGAGTCGAAGGCGGGCGATCAGATTAAATCTGCGGCCCTCGCGAAGTTCGAGTCCGCGATGAGTTCACTGGAGCCGATCAAGGATCAGGCCGTGCTCGACAAGGGCCAGCAACTCCACATCCAGCTCTGCGCCCCGTGCCATCGCCCTGATGGCGGCGGACTGGTCGGGCCAAACCTGTGCGACGACTACTGGATTCACGGGTCGAATTACGTCGATACCGTGAAGACCATCGTCAACGGCGTGCCCGAGAAAGGCATGTTGACCTGGCGCGGCCTGCTCAAGCCGAACGAAATTCAGGCCGTGGCGAGCTACATCTACACCTTGCGCGGCACCAAGCCGCCGAATCCCAAGCCGCGCGAAGATCAGGCGCAACCACAGAAACCGAACGAGTACGAATGATATTCGTAAAACCCGAATGACGAATGACGAAAGAAACCCCAAGTCCGAAAAGCGCTCCGGCGCTGACGACTCCGCTTCGTCATTAGACATTCGTCATTCGTCATTCGCCCCAACGGACTGGCAGGACTTTCGCGACCACATCGCCACGGCGGACAAGGAGGGGCATCGCCGCTGGCTCTATCCGAAAAAGCCGTCGGGCCAATGGTACCGGTGGCGCACCTACTCAAGCTGGTTGCTGCTCGCGCTGCTCTTCGCGGGGCCGTTCATCCGCATCAACGGCAATCCCTACTTCATGTTCAACATCGTGGAGCGGAAGTTCTCGATCCTTGGCCAGCTTTTCTGGCCGCAGGACAACGTGATCTTTGCCGTGGCCGCGCTGCTGTTCTTCACGAGCATCATGATCTTCACCACGGCCTTCGGCCGGCTGTGGTGCGGCTGGACGTGTCCGCAGACGCTGATCATGGAGATGGTGTTCCGCAAGATTGAGTATGCCATCGAAGGCGACAGCGCGTCGCAACGCGCACTGGATGCAGCCCCGTGGAGTCCGAAGAAGTTCGCGAAGAAGTTGAGCAAGCATTTCGTCTTCTTCGCGCTCTCGTGGATCGTCGGCAACACCCTGCTCGCCTACATCATCGGCAGCGAGAAGGTGATTGACCTCATCACCGCCGACCCGCGCCAGCATCTCGTGGGGTTGACGTTCATGACGCTGTTCACGCTGCTGTTCTACGGTATCTTCGCGCGCTTCCGGGAGCAGGCCTGCACCTTCATCTGTCCGTATGGGCGCTTCATGTCCGCGACAATGGACGAGAACACGCTGGTCGTGACCTACGATCATGTGCGCGGCGAGAAGCGCGCTCCGCTACAGCGCGACAAGAGCCTGGAGCAGCGGCGGGCGGAGGGCGCAGGCGACTGCGTGAACTGCCACGCCTGCGTCGCGGTCTGCCCGACGGGCATCGACATCCGCAACGGCACGCAGATGGAATGCGTGAACTGCACCGCGTGCATCGACGCGTGCGACAACATCATGGACAAGGTGGGCCGTCCGCGTGGGCTGGTGCGCTACGCCTCGCTGAACAGCATTCAGCACGGAAAACCTTTTCGCATCACGGCGCGCATGAAGCTCTACCTCGTGGTGCTCGCGTTGCTCGCGGGCCTGCTCGGCTTCCTCGTGTTCACGCGTCCCGATGCCGAGACCATTTTGCTGCGTGCGCCGGGCGCGCTCTTCCAACAACTGGAGGGCGGGAAGATTGCGAATCTTTACACCGTGAAGGTGCTCAACAAGACCACGCGCGAGATGCCCATCGAGTTCAAGCTCGTCAACGTGCCCGGCGAAGTCCGGGTCATGAGCGGCGCGGGCTTCAAGGTGGCTAGCGACAATCTCGCCCAGACCTCCCTGCTCATTGTGCTCGACCGGAGAACTCTCACCGGCGCGAGCACGAAGCTCCAGGTGGGCGTGTATTCCAACGGTCGCCACCTCAAGACGGTCAAGACGATCTTCATCGGACCGAGAGATTGAAAAGCTTATGAACGAGTCACCGAAAAAAATCCGCAGCCCCTGGCCATTGGCCATCGCGGGCTACTTCGTCGTGTTTATCTCCTTCCTAATCATGTTCATCACCTGGGCGGTGCAACAGGACATGGACCTGGTGCGCCCGGATTATTACGCCGAGGAAATCCTCTACCAGCAGCGCATCGACGCCGTGAATCGCACCCGTCCCTTCGCCAAGGAAATCAGCGTGGCGTATGACGACACCGCGCGTGCGCTCCAGTTGCGCGTGCCGCCGGGCCATGTGCGTAGCGCATTCACCGGCACCGTGCATCTCTACCGCCCGTCCGACGCGAAACTTGACCGACGCGAACCGCTGCGACCGGACGAAAACGGCGCGCAGTCTCTCGACAGCAGCGCGCTGCGTCCCGGCTTGTGGAAAGTCCGTCTCGAATGGAAATCCGGCGGCGCAACCTTCGCCTTCGATCAGTCGGTGTTAATCGGCGGGTAACAATGGAACTGCTCTGGACAGCTTTGTTGCTCGGACTCGCGGGCAGCGTGCATTGCGCCGCGATGTGCGGGCCGCTGCTGCTGGCCGTCGCGCGCGCGCGCGGGAACCAGAACCAGACGGCCTCCACCGTCGCGTATCACGCCGGCAGAATTTCCATCTACGTGTTGCTCGGCCTCGTCTTCGGCGCGCTCGGACACACGCTGGCGCTGGCGGGCTGGCAGCGCGGGCTGTCCATCTTCGCGGGCGCGACCATGCTGCTCGGGCTGTTGTTCTCCTCGACCTTCGCGCTGAAAACACCGGTGGCGAAATTCGTCGTGCAGTTGAAATCCGCCTTCGGTCCCCTGCTTCACCGCCGCACGTTCGCCGCGCAATTCACCCTTGGCGCGATCAACGGCCTGCTGCCGTGCGGTCTCGTGTATGCGGCGGCCGCAGGCGCGGCGGCGACCGGTCACACGTTGTGGGGCGCGGCGCACATGGCGGCCTTCGGCATCGGCACGCTGCCCATGCTGCTCGGTCTCGGGGTGGTTGGCCGCACGCTTACCTTCACGCCGCGCTGGTCGCGATTGGTGCCAGTAACGGTGGTGGCGGTGGCGCTGCTGCTCGTGCTGCGCGGGCTGGGGCTGGGCCTTCCGTATCTCAGCCCGGCACCCGGGCCTTCCTGCCATTGAATGTCGGAGGCTGCTTGATCAATCCCCGCGATTCGCCTTCCGCAACATCAGCAGCCCAAGCACTTGGAAGACGAAATTCGGCGCCCAGACGATGAGGTAAGGGCGAAATTGCGGCTTCGTCTCCAGCGAGCCGGCGAGAATGAAGAAGCTGTAATAGACCAACACCAGCAGCACGGCCATCGCGATGCCCGCGCTGGTCTCACGCCGGTGGGCGCGAATGCCGAGCGGAATCCCAACGAGCGTGAAGCCGAGGCACGCACAGGAGAAGGCGACCTGCCAGTGGATTTGCAAGTCGACGGGCGTGGTGTCAATGCGCTGCTGTTTCAGCTCGCGGCGCTTTTCCCACAGCTCGGCGAAGGTCATTTCGCTCAGGCCCGGGGCTTTGTCGGACCGGTCGGGCCAGCGCAGTTCCATCGCGGGCGTCGAGCCGAAATGCACGGGGGAGTCCGCCTCCTCGCCCTTGTACCACGCGTCGAAGAGCACGAGGTTCACGGCCTTGTTGGTGTGATCGATCGTGAAGGTGCCGCGCGCCGCGTGCGTGGTGCGGAGGAGGTTGGTGCCGCGCTTGTCCATCTCGTAGAGATACACGTCGGTCATCTCGTGGCCGTTCACCTTGCTGAAGTAAAGGGTGTAGGGCTTGAAGTCGCTGATGTATTTCCGCGCCGGCAGCAGCGCGTCGAAATTGTCCAGCGCGCTGCGGTAGAGCAACTGCTTGTAGGCCGCGCGGCACTGCGGCGCGAGCTGCAGATTCACAAACGCGCACACCACCGAGAGCGCGACGCTGAGCCAGAGCACCGGTGTGATCAACGACAGCAGGCTCAGCCCGCTCGCGCGCGCTGCCGTCAATTCGTGGTCCGCGCTGAACCGTCCGAAAGCCAGCAGCGTGGCGGTGAGCATTCCCATCGGCAGCGCGAAGACCAGCACGTAGGGAACGAGCAGCGCAATCGCGCGCACCACCGTGACCAGCGACACCTGCTGGTTCACGAGCAGTCCGAGGACTTCCTTGAGCACATTCCCGAGGAGCAGCACGAAGGTGAAGACGGCCACCGTCATCAGCAGCGAGCCGAGCACCTGGCGCAGGAGATAGGTGTGGAGGGTTTTCACCGGAAGATGAAGACATGAACACCGGACGCCGAACATCGAACACTGAACATCGAACGGAGATGCGCCACCGCCATTCGGTGTTCGGCGTTCGATGTTCGATGTTCGATGTTCATACCCGGGCGGACTATGACGCAGCCCAGCGGCGCGGGAAAAGAAAAAGGGCAGGCTCTCGCCTGCCCTTGATGAAAACAGTTTCAGTCTAGCTCGACACCACGGCCGGCGTGCCTTCGGCGGCGGACGCCTGCTGACGGAAGACGAGCTTGCCTTCCTCCGCCGTGACCAGCACCGGGTCGCCCTCGCGCACCGTGCCTTTGAGCAGTTCCTCGGCGAGCGGGTCTTCGAGGTAACGCTCAACCGCGCGGCGCATCGGACGCGCGCCGTAAGTCGGGTCGTAGCCTTTCTCGACAAGGAAGTCTTTCGCCTTCGCGTCGAGTTCGAGGTTGAGGTTCTTGGCCTTGAGCCGGGCGAGAACCTTCGTCACTTCGAGGTTCAAAATTTCGATCAAGTCCGGCTTGGTCAGCGAACGGAATACAATGATGTCGTCGAGGCGGTTCAGGAATTCCGGACGGAACTGCTTCTTCGCCTCCTCCAGAATTTTCTCCCGCATCTTCTCGTAGGTGCTCTCGTCGGTGATCGGCGAGAAGCCCATCGTGCTCGACTTCTTGATCGTCTCGGCGCCCACGTTCGAGGTCATCAGGATGATCGTGTTCCGGAAATTGATCACGCGGCCCATGTTGTCCGTGAGTTTGCCCTCCTCCAAAATTTGCAGGAGCATGTTCATCACGTCCGGGTGTGCCTTTTCGATTTCGTCGAACAGCACCACAGAATACGGCTTGCGGCGCACCTGCTCGGTGAGCTGACCGCCTTCCTCGAAGCCAATGTAGCCGGGCGGCGAGCCGATCATACGCGACGCATTGTGCCGCTCCATGTATTCGCTCATGTCGAGCTGGATGAGAGATTTGGCGTCGCCAAACATGGTTTCCGCCAGCGACTTCGCGAGCAAGGTCTTGCCCACGCCTGTCGGCCCGAGCAACGCGAAGGTGCCGATGGGCCGCTTCGGGTCTTTCAAGTCCGCACGCGAACGGCGCAACGCCCGGCTGATCGCCGCGACGGCCTCCCGCTGGCCCACGACTTGGTGCGCCATGTCCTCTTCCATGTTGATCAACCGCGTCGCCTCGCCCTGCTCCATGCGCTTGACGGGGACGCCGGTCCACTTGGCCACAACCTGAAGGATGTCGTCCTCGTCCACCTTCACCCGCTTTTCTTCGCGGCTGGCTTTCCACGCCGCCAACACCGATTCGATTTTTTCCTTCGTCTGCTTCTCCTTGTCGCGCATCGAGGCCGCGCCCTCGAAATCCTGCTCGCGAATCGCCTTCTCCTTCTTGCCTTTGATGACTTCCATCTCGGCTTCGTGCGCCTTGATTTCCGGCGGGCGCGTCATCGCCCCGATGCGCGCGCGCGAACCGGCCTCGTCCATCAGGTCAATGGCCTTGTCCGGCAGAAAACGGTCCGTGATGTAACGGTCGGAAAGTTTCACCGCCGCTTCCACTGCGAGGTCGGTGATCTCCGCCTTGTGATGTTCCTCGTACTTCACGCGCAGGCCCTTGAGAATCAAGATCGCCTCGTCAATGGACGGCGCTTCAACTTTCACCGACTGGAAGCGGCGCTCCAGCGCGGCGTCCTTCTCGATGTATTTGCGATACTCGGTGAGCGTGGTCGCGCCGATGCACTGCATCTCACCGCGACTGAGCGCAGGCTTGATGATGTTGCTCGCGTCCATCGTGCCCTCTGCCGAACCGGCACCCACGATGGTGTGCAACTCGTCAATGAAGATGATGATGTTCTTCGCGCGGCGGATTTCGTCCATGACCGCCTTGATGCGCTCCTCGAACTGGCCGCGATACTTCGTGCCCGCGACCATGAGCGCGAGGTCGAGCGTGATGACGCGCTTGTCGCGCAACAAATCCGGCACATTGCCCTTGGCAATTTCCTGCGCCAGCGCCTCGGCAATTGCCGTCTTGCCCACGCCCGCTTCGCCGAGCAGCACGGGGTTGTTCTTCGTGCGGCGGCAGAGAATCTGGATGACGCGCTCGATTTCGTTCGCGCGCCCGATGACCGGATCCATCTCGCCCTTGCGCGCGATCTCCGTGAGGTCGCGGCCAAAAGCCTTGAGCGCGGGCGTCTTCACTTCGCCCTTCTTCTCCGGCTTCGCGTCGCCCCCGCCGGCGACCGCAGGTTCGCCGCCCTCTTCCTGATTGGTGAAGTTCGGGTCCAGCTCCTTCAAAATTTCCTGGCGCGTCTGCTCGATGTCCACGTCGAGATTCTTCAACACGCGCGCGGCCACGCCATCGCCTTCGCGGAGCAGGCCAAGCAGGATGTGCTCGGTGCCGACGTAGGTGTGGTTCAAGTTCTTGGCCTCCTTCGCGGCGAGCGCGAGCACCTTCTTCACGCGCGGCGTGTAAGGAATGTTGCCGATCATCTTCTGATCGGGACCGGTGCCGACCTGCTTCTCGACTTCCATGCGGACGGTCTCGAGATCGAGGCCCATCTTCTGGAGGACGTTCACGGCCACGCCCTGGCCGAGCTTGATCAGCCCGAGCAGCAGATGCTCGGTGCCGACGAAATTGTGGTTGAACCGGTCGGCCTCCTTGCGCGCGAGAGCCAGCACTTGCTGGGCGCGAGGAGTGAAATTGTTCATGGCTTCGTCGCTCATACTTTTACTTTCTACTCGTTATCCGGTTTGTCCAATTTACCGCCCGACTTTTGTCCCGGCGGTGCATGGAGCGGGCGGCTCACATTCCGCAAACGCTCGCGCAGCATGTCCGCGCGCAACAGGTCGCGCTCGTCTGCGCTCAGCTTCTCCGCCGGCGGGCGCTGCAAATGCGCCGGCTGCGTGATGACGAACAACTCGTCCACCAGTCCACGTTCCACGTCAGGAAACAATCCCAAGTCCACGCCGAGCCGCATGAAGCTCAGGAGATTCATCGTCTCCTTCGAATTGATGCGATGCGCGTTCGCGAGAATGCCGTAGGCGCGGCCAATCTGATCCATCACGACCTTCGGCTTATTTTCCAGCAACGTGGCGCGCGCGTTCTCCTCGTGCTCGATGATCTGCGCGATGACTTTGTTGAGACGGTCAATGATGTCCGGCTCCGCCTCGCCGAGCGTCATCTGGTTGGAAACTTGAAAGACATTGCCGAGCGCCTCGGTGCCTTCGCCGTAAAGACCGCGCACCGCGAGCGTCAGTTTGTTCACCGCGGAAATGATCTGGTTGATCTGCTCGGACAGCACGAGGCCGGGCAGATGCAGCATCGCGCTGACGCGAATGCCCGTGCCGAGATTCGTCGGGCACGCGGTGAGATAGCCGAGCTGCGCGTCGAAGGCGTAATCCAGCTTCTTCTCCAACTGCGTGTCGAACTGATCAATCGCCGCCCACGCCTGCTTCAACTGCAAGCCGGGCCGCAACGCCTGCATCCGCAAATGATCTTCCTCGTTGATCATCACGCAGAGCGATTCCTCCTTGTTCAGCACCACGCCGCTGCCCGCGCTTTTCGCGGCGTGCTCGCGGCTGATGAGATGGCGCTCGACGAGAATCTGTTTGTCGAGCGGCGTGAGATTGTCCATGGACTCGGCGAAGGCGTGGCGCATCGCGGACATGGATTCAACGGCGGGCCGGACAATTTCCAGCGCGCGGATGCGCTCGGCTTTTTTCGCCCAGCCGGGGAAGGCGACGCCCTTGAGATTGCGCGCCAGCCGCACGCGACTGGACATGACAATCTTCCCGTGCGGCCCTTCGCGCCGGGCTGTCTCTGCTGGGGCAACGAGAAATTCGTGAATGTTCATGCCGTCGAAATGGACGAAAGCCGATCTTGGGTCACTTTGATTTCATCGCGGCAATGGGCCGCCTGCTCGTAGTCTTCATCGCTCACCGCTTTATCGAGTTTCTTTTGCAGCGACTTGAGTTTGTCCGCGAGATCGTGTGATTCGCGCAAGGACGCCGGAACTTTGCCACGATGCCTCGTTCCTTTGTGCATGGACTTGAGAAGCTGGTCGAGACCCTCGGCGAATGTTTTGTAGCACTCCGCGCAGCCGAGCCGACCGGCCTTCTTAAAATCAGCCTGGGTGAAACCGCACGCCGCGCATTTTGATTCCTTGCCGCCGACCACCGGCTCCGCCTCGGGTGTGGCACCAAGACCGAGCAGCAGATCCGCGAGCGAAAAGCCCGCCGGATCATTCACACCCTTTTGCTTCGCGCACTCCTCGCACAGATCCACCTTCTGCATCTTTTCGGCGGCAATCTGGGTCAGATGAACGGTCGCTTCCTTCTCTTTGCAAACACAACAAATCATAAACGGCAGCAGTGACGGGAGGTATATCGGCGTTGCCCGCTGGCAAGTCAAGATGACGGAAGCCGCGCCCAATGAATCGGGGATTCAACTGAACGGACTCAAACTGGGGCGCGGTTGTTGGCGGGAACGGACGGACACACGGGGTTCGCCAGAATGTGGGCGAGGGAGAGCGGGGAAACGTGGATAACACTCAATCTATCCATCCCTGCAGACACGCTATCGCGAAAACAGCCAACACGACATGGATCGGCCACAACAAGATGCCGCTCACGCCTCCCGGGCCGGCCACAAATAAAAATCCAACTCCCAGCGCAAAAACGAAGGCATACCTGAAGGTGAGGCCGCTAAGAAATGCCAGCACGACCGCCAAGCCAAACACTACCACCCAAATGGCGTCGAACAGGTAACCAAGAGCGACTGCGTGCGAATGATCGGCTGCTGTATGATGCGGCAAATGACCGCCCATGCAGAAATGAGTCGAACGACACAAAACATACGCCGGAGAAGCGGCCAAAAATCCGACGAAGGCAATCCAAGCGGCTCGTTCGGGTGACACCAGTGCGGCGATAATTTTCATGATTTTAATAGGTCGGAAGGGCGCGCGTGCAAGACGGCTTCGACGTTGGCTGGTTTCATACTGGCAAAGTATGTTCACGCTCGTGCCATTCAAGCTCTCACTTCTCACTCGTGGAGTTGAATTTGCACGCAGTTCCACAATTGCCTCGCCCCGTGGCGCGACCTACTCTGGGGCCGCAATGCTGACGGCTCGAAATCCATTTTGGCAGCGGCATCCGGGATTGGTCTGGTCCAATCCCGACGCCGACGACACCGCGTTCATCTGCGCCGCGCTGCTGCGTCCGCGTTTCACCCGACTGCTCGACATCGCAGTGGAGTTTGGCCATGAGCGGTTGCGCGAGGAATGGCAGCTCCTGCGCGCCGAAGCCACCCCGGAGGCGGAACGCGCCAATGCATCCGTGGAGAGAATTCTCCAGAACATCGAGAAGGGATTTGCGCGTGCTGCCGCCGGAAACTGAAAAGCTCTGGAATTTTCTGAGCACGCAACCCGCGCTGGGCGGGTTCGTGCTGATTGGCGGCTCCGCGCTCGCGCTCAGGATTCAACATCGCCTGAGCGAAGATTTGGATTTCGCCTTCCACGGTCAGCAACTTCCGCGCGGGCCGCTGAGTGCGCTGACGCGGGCCGCTTCAGCGCAAGGCTTCACCTTCACGAGAGACGACGACGAAGCCGCGCTGCAAGAGTTCTCCTCGGGCGGTCTGGAGTTGCACGACTATCAGCAGGACTTCGTGGTCAATGGCGCGGTGAAAGTTTCCTTCTTCGCGCCGGACGAGCCGATGCTGCGGTCGCTCGCGCCGCCCGAACTCTCGAAGCCCCGGCTGGCCACGCTTCAGGAACTCTTCAAGACTAAGTGCCTCGTTTCGGCGCTGCGTTCCAAGTCGCGCGACTGGCTCGATCTGTTTCTGCTCCTGCGCGACCACGGTTTCACCATGCACGATTACGCCGCAGCCTTTCGCGCCGCCGGAGCCGAAGGCCAGCGCGACCTCAGTTTGCAGCGTCTGTGCAGCGGCACTCCCCAGCGGGGCGACGAAGGCTTCACCCACCTTTTGCAGAATGCGCCGACCATCGAGGAGATGAAGCAGTTCTTTACCGCGCAACGCGACCTGCTGGAAATCACCGAGGCCGAGGAAGCGCGCCGGAAAAATCAGCCGCAATAAACTCCCGTCCCACACGTCCATGAATGCGACCATGAAACTCAAACTGCTCCTGCCGCTCGTCCTCGGACTCGTCACGTCCTTGTCCGCCGCTGAATCAAAGTCTGACGCCAAGCCCGCCCCGCTTTCAGGCGCGGAGGCGGTGAAGGCCATGACCTTGCCGCCCGGTTTCAAGGCCACGCTCTTCGCCGCCGAGCCGGACGTGAAGCAGCCCATCGCCTTCACCCTCGATGATCGCGGGCGGCTCTGGGTTGCCGAGGGCTACACGTATCCGAAGCGCGTGGGCACGCCGCCGAAAATTTCCACGAACGCCAGCGCCACGCCCACGCCCGAGCAGTTGAAAGACATCTTCGGCAGCGTGGACCGCATCATCGTGCTCGAAGACACCGATGGCGACGGCCAGCACGACAAGCGCACCGTGTTCCTCGACAAGCTCAATCTCGTTTCTGGAATCGAAGTCGGCTTTGGCGGCGTATGGATTGGCGCGGCGCCTTACCTGATGTTCGTGCCGGTGAAGGATTGGGACAATCCGAAGCCCGCCGGCGATCCGCAGATTCTCCTCGATGGCTGGGACTACGCGCGCGACACGCACGAGACGCTCAACACGTTTCACTGGGGCCCGGACGGCTGGCTCTACGGCACGCACGGCGTGTTCTGCCCGTCGAATGTCGGCAAGCCCGGCACGCCCGTCGCCCAGCGCCAATGGGTGGATGCCGCCGTGTGGCGTTATCATCCCGCCAAGCATCAGTTCGAAGTGTTCGCCGAGGGCACGAGCAATCCGTGGGGTTTCGACTTCGATGAAAACGGCCAGCTCATCCAGGAGGCGTGCGTCATTCCGCATCTCTTCCACATGGTACAAGGCGGGCGCTACCACCGCCAAGGCGGCGCGCACTACGCGGTCGGGCCGGACGAGACCGCGCGCTTCGCCGACAAGAAAGAGGGCAAGAGCGACAAGACGTTGCACCCATTCATCTACGACGACATCAAGACCATCGCCGACCACGCGCACTTTCGCGGCGGGCAATGGGTCGACAAGGATCGCGCCGCCAGCGACGATCTCGGCGGCGGTCACGCGCACGCGGGCCTGCTGATTTATCAGGGCGACAGTTTCCCGGCGGAATATCGCGGCAAGCTCTTCATGAACAACATCCACGGCGCGCGCCTGAACATGGATGTGCTGGTGCGGAAGGGCAGCGGCTTCGTGGGTAAGCACGGCGCGGACTTCCTGAAGTTCAACGACGTCTGGTCGCAAGTGGTGGACCTGCGCGCCGGCCCGGACGGTTCCATCTACATGATTGATTGGTATGACAAGAACCAGTGCCACCTCAACGCCACCGAAGCGCACGACCGGAGCAACGGGCGGATTTACAAGGTGAGTTATGGGAACAAGAAGGCGGAGAAGGTGGATTTGCAGAAGCTGAGTGATGACGAGCTAGTGAAACTTCTCGCGAGCAAGAACGCGTGGCATGCGCGGCACGCGCAACGAATCCTACAGGAACGTTCGGCGGAACGTGAACTTAGCAGCGATGCACAAATGGCCGTCTGGAACGGGCTTCCTCGCAAAGGAAATTCCGTATCCCTCAAGTACCTTCGCTTCGTTTGGCTTTCACATGTCACTGGCCGATTTAAGAAGACAGTTGACTCATTGGTCATCCCATTGCTGAACGAAAACGAATTCATCCGCGCCTGGGCTATTCAACTCGCCTGCGAAGACAAGAAACCTTCTGACGTTTTGCTCAAAGAATTCGCCCGCATGGCGCGCGAAGACCAATCGCCCGTCGTGCGCCTTTACCTCGCGTCAGCGTTGCAGCGGTTGCCGTTGGCGCAGCGCGGCGAGATTCTCGAAGGACTCCTCGCCCACGCCGAGGACGCGAAGGATCACAACCTCCCGCTCATGTATTGGTATGCCGCCGAGCCGCTGGCCGGTCAGGACGTGGCCACCGCCGCCAAGCTCCTCAAGGCCACGAAAATCCCCCAGGTCCGCGAATACATCACCCGCCGCATGACGGCGAAATAACTTCCCCGTAGCGGCGCCTCGGCAGAGCGCCGCCATCATCGAAGCGAGGGAGCGCGGGCGTCTCGCCCGCCGGATGGTGCGGAAGGTTCCGTCCGCCCCATGCCGTCTGGTCAGATCGGCGTTTGGTTCCATGCCGGCGGGCGGGACGCCCGCGCTCTTGCTCTTCACTGATTACTGTTTCACTGCTTACTTTTTTTCCCTTCACTCCGCGCCGTTGAACGACATCGTCATTCGCTGGATTCAAAGTTTCGGCCCGTCCGCCCCGTGGGTGTGCGTGGCCATTTTTCTCGCGGCCTCGTTCCTCATGATCTGGCGGCTGGAATCGCTGGCCGACGCGGGCTTGGAAGGCACCGTCCTCGGCACATTGGTCATGCCGTACTGCTCGGGGCTGGGCAACCTCGTCTTCGCCTTCGTGCTCGGGCGCACGGGCGGCGACAGCCGCGAGGTGATGATCAACAGCCTCGTCAACAACGTCACCAACCTCACGCTGCTCATCGGACTGCCCGCACTCATCTGGGGCATGTCGCTCACGTCCAAAAAAACCGGCAAGTCTGCGAAGAAAAAATCCGGCGGCGAAGACCAGCAACGGGTCAACCGCCTCTCGCTGCTGCTCACGCTGATCGCCGCCGGTTTCTTCACCGGCGTGACCTGGGTGCTGGGCCGCGATGGCCAACTCGACCACAGCGACGGACTGGTGCTCGTGGGCCTGTTTCTCTTCTGGCAGATCGTCCACGTCTTCGAAGTGTTGAAGAAAAACGGGCCGCAGCAGAATCCCTTCGGCTTCATGTTCCTCGTCAACGTCGCGCTGCTCCTCGTCGGAGCCTACGCCGTTTATGTCAGCACGGATTTCCTCGTGACGTGGGTGCAGGGGCTGCGCACCGGATTCATCAGCGCGAAGAATCTCGGCTGGCTGAGCGGCTGGCTGATGGTCCTGCCGAACGCGCTGCTCGCGCTCTACTACGCGGCCACGCGCCGCGCCGAGATCGTGTACAGCTCGCAAATCGGCGACGGCCACATCTGCCTGCCGCTCTGCCTCGGCGTCTTCGCGCTCTACCGCCCGATCCGGACGCCGGACTTTTTCCAACTTGGCGTGTGCATCCTGCTGGGCGCGGTGGCGGTGCATTTTCTTTTCCTGGCGATCCTGGGCCGGCTGCCGCGCTTCGTGGGCGCGCTGCTCATCGCCGCCTACGCGGTGTTTGTGTGGAAGGGTTTGGGGAAATGACGAATGACGAAACACGTTGCAGCAATTCGTCATTCAAGTCCGCAAGTCGCCTGCCGCTAATCCAGATAACTTTTTATGACACTTTCGCAATCGCTCGAATCGGTGAAACGCTGCGCGGCCAGCATGAACGCGCGTTACGGCAAGACCGTGTTCGACGAGTGGGCCATCATCTCACTCCAGCGCGGCCAGGAACGCATCGTGTCCTACGACGGCCCGCGCAGGGAGCACTTCCAGAAAAATTTCGTGCATGACCTCGGCAGCCTGTGCACGCAAGTCCTGCACACCAAACATGAGCCGGGACATTTTGATTTTTCGCGGCATGAAGTCGGCACGGCCTTCGAGGCGTTTGTGTGCGTGGGCGAGGAACTGTATCTGATTTGCAATCACACCCAGTCCTCCATGCACGACATCGCGCAGGACGGCCGCTGGCTGGAAGCGCAGAAACCCTTCGCCGAACTCACCGAGCAATTCCGCGCGCAGCCGCTGGCGGCGTAGCCTTCTTCTAACGGAGCGCGGCTGTGGCGTAGCCCAGCCGCAGC
>JAYVQC010000052.1:0-2613 GCA_043757045.1 Akkermansia sp.
CGCGCGCGCCGGGCCTGGCCGCGGAGAAACCTTGCGGAACTTGCGGTCGCTTCACCCCGGCGCGCGCGGAGCGACGACGCCCTACCAAGACCAGTGTTCGGACGACCGGAATGCCTCGGCGGCGTGGAAGACCACGTCCCTCTTCGCATTCGATTGCGTGCCACGCATGGTCTCGCGGACGCGGTGCGCGAATACATCGGCCCGCAGGAGACACCCCGCTGCGCGACGCGGACATCCGTTCAATCGAACCGACGGGCGGCAGCTTCAGGTTCGAAGGATTGCTCGAGGACTTGAAGGAAGATGAGCGTCGCGTTCTGTTCGCCTATCTGGGAGAGTAGCAGCCATTCACCCGATGCACCCAGTCCTGCTTATGAACAAAACCAACCGTCTGCTCATGGCCGTCATGCTCAGTCTCGTTCCGACGCTCACGCCCGCCGCCGAAATCCGCCTCGGCATCGTCGGTCTCGACACCTCGCACGTCACGGCTTTCACCGAGACGTTGAACAATCCCAAGGCCAAGGATCATGTGCCCGGCGCGCGCGTGGTCGCGGCCTTCAAGGGCGGCAGCGCGGACATCGAATCGAGCATCAACCGTGTCGAGGGTTACACCAAGACCCTCCGCGAAACGCATGGCGTGAAGATTTACGACACCGTCCAGGAAGTCTGCGCCAACGTGGACGCCGTGCTCATTGAAGCCGTTGATGGCCGCCCGCATCTGGAGCAGGCGCGCATCGTCATCGCCGCGAAGAAGCCGCTCTACATCGACAAGCCCGTGGCTGGGACGCTGCGTGACGCGCTGGAAATTTATCGTCTCGCGGAGGCGGCGGGCGTGCCCATCTTCAGTTCGTCGTCGCTGCGTTTCGGCAAGAACACGCAAGCCGTGCGCGGTGGCAGCATCGGCACGGTGTTGAGCGCCGAGACCACCAGCCCGGCGCACCTGGACCCGCACCATCCTGATCTCTTCTGGTACGGCGTCCACGGCTGTGAATCGCTTTTCACTGTCATGGGCACGGGCTGCGAAACCGTCGAGCGCCGCCAGACCGCCGATGGGAAAATTGAAGTCGTGGGCCAATGGAAGGGCGGCCGCACCGGCACCTTCCGCGAGGACACGAAATACGGCGGCAAGGCCGTGGGCGAAAAAGGCGAGGCCCCCGTCGGCCAGTTCGACGGCTACACCCCGCTCGTGGTCGAGATCGTGAAGTTCTTCCAAACCAAGCAGCCCCCTGTGTCCGCCGCCGAGACCATCGAACTGTTCGCCTTCATGGAAGCGGCGGATGAGAGCAAACGGCAGGAGGGGAAGCCGGTGGCCATCGCTGACGTGCTGGCCAAAGCCATGCGATGAAAGCGCCGTGCGACGGGCAGCGGAGAATCGGGCGATGCGGCTATCGTGAAGCCGCCGCCGCGCTGATCATCGGTGGCTGCTTGGGCGTTTCGCTCAGTGCCTTCGGTGCGAAAGCGATTCTTGAAGAGGATTACAACCAGTGGAAGCAGGCACTCGGGACCAACCGCGCCACCGGGGTTGAGAACATCACGGCGTTGCCCGGCTTCAAAGTGGAACTGATCCGCTCGGCGCAGACCAATGAAGGTTCATGGGTCGCGATGGCGTTTGATCCGAAGGGGCGCGTCGTCATCGCGCGCGAGGATCGCGGGCTGTTGCGGATGACGCTGGCGGCGGATCGCCCGGCGGTGACGCGGGTCGAAACCATCAACACTAATCTGCTCGAATGTCGCGGGCTGCTCTTTGCCTACGACGCGCTCTACGCCAACGCGAACAACTCGAAGGCGCTGGTGCGGTTGCGCGACACGGATGGCGACGACCAATTCGACGACCTGAAAGTGTTGCGCCACACGCCGGGCGGCGTCGGGCATGGGCGCAATCAGCTCGCGCTCGGGCCGGACGGTTTCATCTACAGCATTCACGGCGACGACGTGGGCTTGCCAACGAACGGCGTGTCGGCCAGTTCGCAGCTGCGGCATTACGCGGAGGATCGGTTGCTGCCGTGCGCGTGGGACAAACATCTTTTCAACGCGAGTGCCTCCATGCCTTACGGCCATCTCATCCGCACGGATCGCGAGGGCGAGCGGTGGGAAGTGATGGCGGGAGGATTGCGCAATCCCTTCGGCATTGATTTCAACGCAGCGGGCGATGTGTTCACGTTCGATGCGGACATGGAGTGGGACGTGGGCCTGTCGTGGTATCACCCGACCCGCGTTCTGCATCTGGTGCCGGGCGGCGATTACGGCTGGCGGCGCGGCACGGGCGTGCTGCCGGTGTGGTCGCCGGACTCGTTGCCGAGTGCGGTGGATATCGGCGTGAGTTCGCCCACGGCGATCAAATTCGGCACGAAGAGCAACTGGCCCGAGCCGTGGCGCAGCGCGCTGTTCATCCAGGACTGGTCGTATGGAAAAATCATCGCCGTGCATCTGGAGAAACGCGGCGCGAGCTACGCCGGGCGCACGGAGGATTTTTTGCAGGGCCGTCCGCTGAATGTGACCGGGTTGGAGTTCGGTCCCGATGGCGCGATGTATTTTACCACCGGCGGGCGGCGGACGCAGAGCGGACTGTATCGCGTGACGTTTGTAGCGGCGTCTCGTGAGAGCGCCGATGGCTTG
>JAYVQC010000053.1:0-2589 GCA_043757045.1 Akkermansia sp.
CGTAAGCCGAGGCTGGGCGCGGCGAAAAGCAGGAATGCCCGCCGCTCCCAATTTTCGCTTTTGTCCCGGCGTCCCTTGCGAATAACGTCCGGCCGTGGATGTCACGCCGTGGCTCGTCGTGCTGGGGGTGCTCGGGTTTGCCGCCGCGAGCTTCTTTTTCGCGCTCGCGGAGTCCGCCCTCTTCGCGCTCGGCAAATGGCAGATCGAACAACTCGCCGAGCGTTCCCCGCGCGAAGGCGCCATCGTCGCGCAACTTCTCAAACAACCTTCCGAACTCCTCGCCACCATCGTCCTCGGCAACACCGTGGCCAATGCTGTCGTGGTCGCCGTCGGTCTAGGGGTCGCGGTGTGGCGCGGCAGCTCCATCGCGCTCACGGTCGCGGCGCTCGCGGTCCTGATTCTCATCGGCTGCGAGGTGTTGCCGAAAACTTTGGCGGTGCGTGCGCCGGAGCTGTGGTCACTACGCGTCGCGCGCTTCATGCTCTGGTGGCAGAACCTCGCGCGGCCCGCGCAGCGGCTGGCCCAGGCCATCAATAATTTTTTACTGCGCGTGCTCGTGCGCGCCGTGAAACCGCAGACCACGGGCAGCGAGGAGGATTACCGCGAGTTGATCGAACTCGCCGCGCACCAAGGCACGCTCGCCCTGCGCGAGAAGGAAATTATTTTTGAAATCATCCGTCTCGACAAGCAGACCGCCGCGGACGTGATGACCCCGCGCTCGCGCATGTCGTGCATCCCCGACGACCTGAGCGTGGACGAGATGATCGCCTCTGCGCGCCAGTTCCGCCACCGCCGCCTGCCGATGTTCGACGGCACGCCTGATACCATCGTGGGTGTGCTCGACACGAAAGTCCTGCTGCTCAATCCGCAGGTGGATTTGGCGGACGCGATTGAGTTTCCGTCCTTCGTCCCGGAGAGCATGAACCTGCTGAAACTCTTCGTGGCCTTGCAGCGGCAAAAGCGCGGCATCGCGATGGTGGTGGATGAATTTGGCGGCACCGCCGGCGTGGTCACGATGGAGGACATTCTCGAAGAAGTCGTCGGCGAGATTCGCGACGAGGCCGAGGAGCGCCCGCTGGTTTTGGAAAAATTGAGCGCGACCAAGTGGCGGATCAGCGGGGCCGTGACCGTGCGCGACTTCCGCCGCGAATGCCCCGAGGTGGGCGACGTGCCGCAAGTCGAGACGATGGGCGGCCTGCTCACCCTGCTCTGCGACGTGGTGCCGGGCGCGGGCGAGTGGGCGAATTTTCGCGGGCTAAAACTCACCGCCACGCGCGCGGAAGAGCGCGTGGTGCGGGAACTCACGGTGGAAAAAACGGCGAAGCGAGGTGGGGTGTGATTCTGTTACCAATTCAACTTGGCCGATACGTTGTGGCGTTCTCCCTCACCCCGGCCCTCTCCCGCTGGGAGAGGGAGAACGGCATTCAGCCGCACTGTTATCCGACGCGCTCGACTCGACGGACGCTGGCTGACTCTCTCCCTCTCCCAGCGGGAGAGGGCCGGGGTGAGGGAGAACGTCCGCAAAAACCATTCGTTCAACATCTTCAGCCCGCCCTCATCTACTGACATGACCTCCGCCCTCCTCCTCTTCATCGCGCTGGGCCTGGCGGCCTCGTTCTTCCTCTCGGGGATGGAGGCGGGCGTGTTCGCGCTCAGTCGCGTGCGCATCCGGCGGATGATGCGCGCGGGCCACTCGAACGCCCGCCGGCTGAACCGCTACCTCGAACAGCCCGAGGAATTTCTCTGGACCATTCTCGCCGGCAACACACTGGCAAACTTCGCCGTCGCCAGCCTCGTGGTCATCGGCTTTCAAGAATGGATGCGCGCGCATCCGGGGTGGTTCGCCGCCGTGTTTTTCGTGGGGACCATTTTGTTTTACGGCGTCTGCGAGCTGCTGCCGAAGATGCTGTTCCGCGTGTATCCGAACCGCCTGTGCCTGTGGCTCTCGGGGCCGTTCGCCGTCGTGCATTTTTTCCTGCGCCCGGTGGTGGCGATCTTGCGCTGGCTCGCGGCCGGCCTGTTGCACTGGACGGGCGGGCAGACCTTCGAGGGCCGCCTGTTCGGCACGCGCGAAGAGTTGCGCGTCTTGATGCAGGAGTCGTCGCAATCACTCTCTTCCGAGGAGCGCGGCATGATCAATCGCGTCCTCGATTTGCAGAATCTCACCGTCTCGCACGTCCTCGTGCCGATGGCGCGCGCCGCGACGGTGACGACGGAAACGCCCGTGGCCGAGGCGCTGGCCCTGTGCCGTGAGCGTGGCCTAAGCCGCCTGCCCGTGTGGCGCACGGACCAGCAGCCGCGCATCGCGGGCCTGTTCAATCTCAAGTCCCTGCTCTACCGCGCGGACCTCGATTTGCGAAAGCGCGTGGGCGACTACGTGCAGCCCGCGACGTTTGTGGACGCCGACATGCGGCTGGAGGAAGCGATGCGCCACTTGCAACGCGCCGGCCAGCGCCTCGCCATCGTCCTGGCGCGCGACGGGCGCGAGGCGGGCATCGTGAGTTTGCAGGATTTGCTCAAGTCCATTTTTGGGGAGGTGAAGCTTTGAAACCTCAAATCCCAAATCCCAAATCCCAAAGAAGCTCCAAG
>JAYVQC010000054.1:0-10038 GCA_043757045.1 Akkermansia sp.
GACGGTGTCGTTTACGTTTCATGCTGAGTTTTCCCGGGCGGCTTCGCCGCCCGGAAACTCTCATAACATGTGGATCAATTTAAGGGGAGCAGGCCACCCGGGCAGTGGTCAGAAAATTCAGGAGCATTCGGTCGAGTTCCAACATCTCATCGTCGTGGAGTGTCTCTGGGCGCAGAAGCACCTTAATGAGCGAATCCCACGCCCGATAATTCAGTTCGAGCAACTTGAACATCCGGAACCGATTGCGAGCCTTCACCGTGATTGCGAGGAATTCTTTGTAAAGGCGGTGCTCATCCGCGCTCAGTGCGCGAAGCCGACGAATGCTAACAGTGCCGTCATTCCGGAAACCGCCGAGGCTTGGTAGCAGTTCTGCCATGCCGTGAACGGTACCTCATTCGCCAGATCTCTTGCGAGACCATCCTGAATAAGAACGACCACCATACCTAACTAAACGTCTCGACATCTCCGCAGTCACCCGGTCAACCCTTCGCTGGCGTGCGCGGCGTTTCTCCGTCGTCGAGTTCCCGCCTTCGGGACTCTGAAATCCGTCCCCGGCTTTGGAGCCAGCGGGGTGAGGAAACCGATTCAAGTGCGGAGTGCGGAATCGGAATTGGGTGGCACGGGCTACCAGCCCGTTGCCGCCCGGCTACCAGCCGGGTGGAAGGGAGGGAGCGCGGAATTGGAACAGGCGCACCAAAATTATCGAACGTTCTCTCCCGTTCCGCGCGGCTGGTCGCCGCGCGGCACAGGCAGGTTGCCTGTGCTACCCCGGCGGCACGATTCACTTCTTCGGCGGCAGTTCGCGGATGAAGGCCCAGGAGACTTCGGCGGTCTGGCCGTTGTTGTAGCGGACGAAAAAGCCGTGGCGAAGTTCGTCGTCCAGTTCCACGCGCTCGACGACGGCGGCGGGCGCAATCTTGTTGGCGCGGCGGATCGTGGCGTGCGGTTCGAGAAAGCACAGCCCGTCATCGAACTCGACGGCGAAGGCGTCCTCCCACTGGTGGTAGCCCACGGTCTTGAGCCGGGAGAATTTCCCTTTGCCGAACGGCGCCTTGAGCAGGTTGATGACTTTCATAGCCTGTCTTCTTTCTGCAACTGCCGGATGATCTCTACCACCTTGCGCGGGGCTTTCCAATCGTCGAGCGATGCAACTGTCCCCAGCGCGATACGTCCGAGCAGTTCTCCGTTGCTGTCCGAGACGTGAACATGGCGCGGCTCGTGGTCGCCAATCCACCATTCAAAGATGTAACCGCCGCGCCGGACTTTTGCCCATGACGGAAGGAGAATTTCAAAGTTGGTTGCACAAAGCAACTTCACGTTGGTCCGCGCGCCATTTGTCCGCCGTCGGGTTCCCGCCTTCGGGACTCTGAAATCCGTCCCCGGCTTTGGAGCCGGCGGCGGGAGGAAATCCATTCAAATGCGGAGCGCGGAATCGGAACTGGGTGGCACGGGCTACCAGCCGGGTGGCAGGGAGGGAGCGTGGCGTTGGAACAGGCGTCGCCAAAAAGTCGTTTAGCCTTCCCCGTTCCGCGCGGCTGGTAGCCGCGCGGCACAGGCAGGTTGCCTGTGCTACCCGGCGGCTACAGCGGATTGAAGACGCGCTGGAAGCCGAACGCAGTGAAGTGACTCTCGTTGCGCGTGGCGAACTCGGTCACGCCATGATGCCGCAAGGTGAGCGCGAGCCGCGCATCGAACACCACGCGACGACCGATGTTCGGTTGCGCCGCCCAGCGCCACACTTCATCCATCACCGAGGAATTGCCGCCGGGATGATCAATAAGCGTCCATGTTGGATGAGCGCGAAAGGTCTGGACGAGCGAGGCGGCATCCGCCGCATCCAGCGGCTGTTTCAACACCGCCGGATTGCGGAGCAGGACGTAAAGCTCGATGAGGACAAGTTCGGAAACCGCAACCGTACCGGGGTCATTCGGCAGCGCGTCAAAGAAGGCGCGGGCACCGGCGTATTCGGGACAATCCTGATTCAGCGAGTAGAGCAGCAGATTGGTGTCGAACGAAATCATCGCCGGTCACGCGGTCGCTTCGTTCGCAAGCAAACGCCAATCCTCGACGGGCGCTTGAAACGCACCGAGCCGCTGGCCTTCCGGAAACCGCCAGATGCGGAGCGGCTTTTGCTGCGGTTTTGGTTGAGCGGTGAGAATCTGTTCCGCTGCCTTGCGGAGCAGTTCGGGCACAGTCATGTGCAGTTGCCCGGCAAGTCCCTCGACCTGCTGGTAGAGCGCATCCGGCATTGGCACTTCGGCTTTCTTCACGTCGCGAAACTAACGCAAACCAGCCGACCTCTGCAACGTGAAGTAATGGCCCGCGCGCGGCTTCTTCGCCGTCGAACTCCCGCCTTCTGGACCCGGAAACCCGCCAATCCACCAAACAATGGCGTGGCCGCCGCACCGGACTTTGGTCAGAGGAAGAACTTCGCCAACCCTCGCGCCATTTGACGGCCCGACGGCATTTTGTGACGCTCGCGCCGTTTTATGGAAATCAAGAAAGCGGTCATCACCGCCGCCGGACAGAACCAGCGCACCCTGCCGCTTCAGTCGCTCGTGGACCGCGACGGCCAGAGCAAGACCGCGCTGCGCATCATCATCGAGGAAGTGCTGGAGGCGGGCATTGATGAAATCGCCGTGGTGATTCAGCCGGGCGACCAAAAAGCTTACGAAGCGGCGGCGGGCGCACACGCGGCGCGGCTGCAATTCGTCGAGCAAACCCAGCCGCGCGGGTACGGGCACGCGGTGCATTGCGCCAAGTCTTTCACCGGACGCAGCCCGTTTCTGCTGCTCGTCGGCGATCATCTTTACGTCAGTCGCGTGGCGAAACGCTGCGCGTCGCAACTCGTGGAAACGGCGCGCGAGCAGAAGTGCGCCGTCTCCGCCGTGCAGGCCACGCACGAGAGCAAGCTGCCCTACTACGGCGCGATAGGCGGACGCCTCGCGCCCGGCTCGCAGACGCTTTACGAAATCAGCGACGTGCTGGAGAAACCCACGCCCACCGAGGCCGAGCAGCGCATCATCGTGCCGGGACTGCGCGCGGGCCATTACCTCTGCTTCTTTGGAATGCACGTCCTCACGCCGGCGGTGATGGATTTGCTGGAAGCGCAGATGGCGCAAAAAAGCGGCAACATCCACCTCACGCCCGCGCTGGCGCAACTCGCCGGTCACGAACGCTACCTCGCCTACGAAGTCGCAGGCCGACGCTACGACATCGGCCATCGCTACGGCCTGCTCACCGCGCAGCTCGCGCTCGCGCTCGACGGCCCGCATCGCGATGAAGTGCTGACAGGACTCGTGGAACTGCTCGCCGTGAAGGGGATGAAATGAGCAGCCGGCTCATTGAAATCATCACCGCGCAGGACGCGGCGGGACGCGATCAATCGCTCGACGCGGTGTGTCGTGATTTGTCGCTCGACGCCTTGCTCGCCGAGTGCGGCGCGCTTGATGCCTTCCGTCGCGAGAGCGGGAATCTTTACGCGCGTGTGCGCGCGCTGTTCTTTCTCTACGCGATTCATCGCTTCCACATTCCGCGCGTGGCGGAGTTGAACCGGCGCGGGCTGATTCCATTCCACGGCTACGAGCACTTGCTGCAACGGCGCTTCGAGGAGGCGATTGATGAATTCCTCGCGCTGCAAAAACGCGACGGCCCGAGCGATGCCATCTCCAGCGCGCTGGCGGCGGCGTATCATCGCCTGGCGTTTCAAACGCTCGCGGATCAAGTGCGCCGCAGCGTCCGCACCGTGCGCGGGAACCAATGGATGTTCCGCATGGGACATCCGGGCGACCAGCCGCTGCGGATTCGTCCCGAGCTGCTGCAACGCGACGCCGACGGCGCGTATCCGATTCTCCGCGAACGCACGCCCGTCCGCATGGACCTGACGCACAGCGCGTGGAGCGACATTTTTTTCCTCGGCATGGATTTCCCCGAGGGCGCGCGCGTGCTGAACGTGTCCGTGGACCTCGGCGTGCATGGTCGTGACGCCGCGCCGCGTCCGCCAGTCGAAGCGTATCTGCGTGTGATCGAGGAACCAGTGCTGCGTCTCACCAGCGTCGATCTTGGAGCCACGGCGGACATCACGGAACTCTCCGAGGTCTTCGACTTCGCGAAGGATTATCTCGGACTGCTCAAGGCCGCGGTCATCGCCTCCGGTCTCGTGCCGCCGGGCATTGAAGGCTCGGGGCAAAGCCTCGGTGCCTTGCTCGAACGCATCGTCGGGCCGGGGCGTGGATTGGAAATCGTCAGTCACGTCAACAGCATCCCCAAAGGCTCGCGCCTCGCCGTCTCGACCAACTTGCTCGCGTGCCTGATCGCCGTGTGCATGAGAGCGACGGGCCAGACCAGCGGTGCTGGCTCCGCCAGCAGTAGTGGGGCAGCCGGGACGGCTGCCCCACTACGCTCGCAACACGTTCCTGGAATCACCGGAGAGATCGCCGAGTCCGACCGTCGTCTCGTCCTCGCGCGCGCCATTCTCGGCGAATGGATCGGCGGCTCCGGCGGCGGCTGGCAGGACAGCGGCGGCGTGTGGCCCGGCATCAAACTCATCGAAGGCGTGCTCGCGGGCGAAGGCGATCCCGAGTCCGGCGTCAGCCGCGGACGCCTGATGCCGCAGCACAAAGTTTTTTCCCGCGAAGAAATTCCCGACGCCGCGCGGCAGAAACTTCAGGACTCGCTCGTGCTCGTCCACGGCGGCATGGCGCAGAACGTCGGACCCATTCTGGAGATGGTGACGGAGAAATATCTCCTGCGCTCCGAAGCCGAGTGGCAGGGCCGCCAGCAGGCGCTCGGACTGCTCGATGAAATTCTCGACGCATTGAAGCGCGGCGATGTTCCCGCCATCGGTGCGGCGACCACGCGCAATTTCACGCAGCCGATTCAAACGATCATTCCGTGGGCGAGCACCTATTACACGGAGTTGCTCATCGCCCGCGCGCGCGAGGAGTTCGGAAAAGATTTTCTCGGCTTCTGGATGCTCGGCGGCATGAGCGGCGGCGGCATGGGCTTCATGTTCACGCCCGCGCGCAAAGCCGAGGCGCAGGCGCGGATGCAGGAAATCATGTCCGCGACCAAGCGCGAACTCTCCTCCGCCCTGCCCTTCGCGATGGAGCCGGTGGTTTATGATTTCGCGATCAACGAGCACGGCACCTTCGCCGACTGGCTCACGGGCGACGCCGCGCTGCTGCCCGCCGGTTACTACTCGCTGATTGTTCCGCGCCTGTTGCGTCAGGAGCTGCGCACGCTCTCGCCGTTGCGCCGCGCGGAACTGGATCAATTCGCCGCCGCCTGCCGCACGCGTCCCGAATTGCGCGGCATGATGCAATCGCTCTTTGATCAAATGCTCCCGCGCGACAAAAGCAGCGACGACGCGAAGCAAACGCTCGGCACGTTGCTCGATGAATTCGGCTTCGACCGCGCGCAACACGAACAGATTCGCAGCGACTTGCGCGAAGGCCGCATCGGCCTCGCGCAGAACCGTCTGCCCGCCAGCTCCGTGATCGAAGACGTGCGCGCGGAGGATGTGATTGATACAACCGCCTGGAATCACCCGGACGCGCCGAGCGGGGCGGCGCCAGCCGCCCCGTTAGTGGGACAGGCGCCCCCGCCTGTCGCTAGTCCTGCAAGCGCCCCCGCTTGCAGTCCCGTCCCGCCATTCAACCCGTTCGATCCAAAACGCCCCGCGACCATCACCCACCGCCAGCTCCCGCACTGGCGGCAGGAGGGCTGCACCTATTTCGTCACGTTCCGCCTTGGAGATTCCGTGCCGGATTCTTTCCGTGATCGGTGGGGGAAGGAACGAGTCGCGTGCCTGCGTGAACTGGAGGGGGAAAATTCCGAGACCGCCCGCGAGGAAGCCATCGCGCTGTTCAGCGCACGCTTCGAGGATGAACTGGATCGCAGCCACGGAGCCTGCGTTTTGCGCGACGCGCCCGTGGCCGATGAGGTGGAACGCTGTCTGAAACATTTCGACGGCCAGCGTTACGCGCTCGGCAGCTACGTCATCATGCCGAATCACGTCCACGCGCTGGTGCGTCCGTTGATGGAGCATTCCCTTTCCGAAACCGTGCAGGCGTGGAAATCGGTCAGTGCCCACAACATCAAACGCGCCCAAGGAAAGGCCACGCTGGCGTGGCAGGATGAATCATTCGATCACATCGTGCGCGACGGGCGGCAGTTGGAAAAGTTTGCCAGATACATTCAGGAGAATCCGGGCAAGGCGCGGTTGAGTTCTGGCTTTCGCTTGGGGATGGGGACGGCGGGACTGCAAGCGGGGGCGCTTGCAGGACTAGCGACAGGCGGGGGCGCCTGTCCCACTACCACTAGCGTGGGCGCTGAAGCGTCCACGGCTTCTGCAGAGGCGCGGCTCTCAAAAATTGGTCTCGCCGCCCTGCGCGCCGGTGAAGTCGCCGTCGTCACACTCGCGGCCGGCGCGGGCAGCCGCTGGACGCAGGGCGCGGGCGTGGTGAAGGCGTTGCATCCCTTCTGCAAGCTCGGCGGCCAGCACCGCACGTTCATCGAGACGCATCTCGCGAAGAGCCGGCGCGTGGGGCGCGATTGCGGCACGCCGTTGCCGCATGTGTTCACCACGAGCTATCTCACGCATCAGCCCACCGCGGAGTTTCTCGAGCGCGCGATGCACTACGGCTACGAGGGGCCGCTGCTGCTCTCGCCCGGCAAATCCATCGGGCTGCGGCTGGTGCCGATGGTGCGCGACCTGCGCTTCGCGTGGGAGGAAATGCCGCAGCAGAGGCTCGATCAACAACAGCAGAAAGTGCGCGAGAGTTTGCGCGCCGCTTTGCTGAACTGGGCGCGCTCGGCCGGGGAAGCCGCCGACTACACGGACAATCTTCCGCTCCAGTGCCTGCATCCCGTCGGCCACTGGTATGAAATCTCGAATCTCTTTCGCAACGGCACCTTGCAGCAGTTGCTCGCCGAGCGCCCGCAGTTTCAATACCTGTTGCTGCACAACATCGACACGGTGGGCACGGACGTGGACCCCGCGCTGCTCGGCCTGCACATTGAGGAAGGCTCCACGCTCAGCTTCGAGGTCATCACGCGCCGCCTCGAAGATCGCGGCGGCGGACTCGCGCGCGTGAACGGACGCCCGCGCATCCTCGAAGGACTCGCCCTGCCGCGCGAGGAGGACGAGTTCGCGCTCTCCTACTACAACTCGATGACGACGTGGATTCATCTGGATCAACTGCTCGCGGCATTCGGACTGACGCGCGGTGATTTGGGGAATCAGGAAAAAGTCGCCGCCGCCATCCGCGATCTCGCAGCGAAGATGCCGACCTACATCACGCTCAAGGAAGTGAAGAAGCGCTGGGGTCACGGGCAGGAGGACATCTTCCCCGTGGCGCAGTGGGAAAAACTGTGGAGCGATCTGACGCGCCTGCCGGAGATCAACTGCCGCTATTTCGTCGTCCCGCGCGTGCGCGGTCAGCAACTCAAGGATCAGGCGCAGCTCGACGGCTGGCTGCGCGACGGCTCGGCGGCGCATGTCGAGTCGTTGTGTGCGTGGGAATAACGGAACGCGCACGAGGTCTCCCTCCGGCAGGCTGATGACGGCGCGGTCCTGCCGTCGGCCAGAATGCAGCCGCTACTTCTTCTGCACTTCTTTCGCCCACGCATCCTTGAGCGTGATGGTCCGATTGAAGACCAGCGCGCTGCGGGAAACCGTGGCGTTCCAATCCACACAGAAATATCCCAGCCGCTCGAACTGATAGCGCAACTCCGCCTTCGCCTCGCGCAGTGACGGCTCTAGCTTCGCCGTGATCACTTCCAGCGAATGCGGGTTCAGGTGCTTCTTAAAATCCCCGTCCGCATCCGGCTCCGCCACGGTGAACAGCCGCTCGTAGAGCCGCACCTCGGCGTCCACGGCGTGCGCGGCGCTGACCCAGTGAATCGTGCCTTTGATCTTTCGCCCGGACGTTGCGCCACCCGACTTGCTGTCGAGGTCGGCGGTGCAACGCAATTCGGTGATCTTACCGGCGTCATCCTTGATCACTTCCTCACACTTGATGATGTAGCCGTACTTCAACCGCACTTCGCCACCAGGTTTGAGGCGGAAGAATTTCGGCGGTGCGACCTCCATGAAATCATCCTGATCAATGAACAGTTCGCGGCTGAACGGAATCTTCCGCTTGCCCGCGTTCTCGTCCTCGGGATTGTTCACGGCGTCCAATTCCTCCGTCTGGCCTTCAGGATAATTCGTCAGCACCACCTTGATGGGCCGCAACACCGCGAGTCGGCGCAGCGCGCGTTTGTTCAAGTCTTCGCGGATCGCGTGCTCTAAGACCGCGATGTCCGTCACGCTCACGTATTTCGTTACACCGATGTGGTAGGCGAACGCGCGCAACGCCTCCGCCGTCACGCCGCGCCGACGCAGGCCGGAGAGGGTCGGCAGGCGCGGATCGTCCCAGCCCGTGACCACGCCGTCGTTCACCAGCGAGATGAGCTTGCGCTTGGAAACGATCATGTAGGTCGGAATCAACTTCGCGAACTCGTACTGATGCGGCAGCGCGCGCGGCAGATCGAGGCTTGCCAGAATCCAGTCGTAAAGCGGGCGATGCACCTCGAACTCCAGCGTGCAGATCGAGTGCGTCACGCCCTCGATGTAATCGCTCAGGCAATGCGCGAAATCGTAGAGCGGATAGATGCACCACTGGTCGCCGGTCTGATGATGCGACGCGTGGCGGATGCGATAAATGAGCGGGTCACGCAGCCAGATGTTGGGCGACGCCATGTCAATTTTCGCGCGCAACGAACGCATGCCATCGGGGAACTCGCCCGCCTTCATGCGCGCGAACAGGTCGAGACTTTCCTCCACCGGACGCGTGCGGAACGGCGAGTCCGTGCCCGGCCGATCCGGCGTGCCCCGATACTTGTCCGTGTCCTCCGCCGACAAGTCGCACACGTACGCCCGGCCCTTGCGGATCAGTTGCACGGCGAATTCGTAAATCTGATCGAAGTAATCGCTGGCGTAGAAAGGTTCCAAGCGTGCCGCCAGCGTCCCGCTGGCGTTTGTTCCAACCACCGCAGGCACGAAAAACTCACTCTTTCCCTCCACCACTTGCGCCTCGACTGGCTTCCCTTTCTCCTTCAATCCCATCTTGTCGTCCGCCCAGCCGCCGATCAGCCACGCGACGTCATTCTGGATCGACTCCACGTATTCGACCTCCTCCTTCGTCGGGTTCGTGTCGTCCATGCGCAGGTGGCACACGCCGCCAAATTCGCGCGCGATGCCGAAGTTCAAACAGATGGATTTCGCGTGGCCGATGTGCAGGTAGCCGTTCGGTTCCGGCGGAAAGCGCGTGACGATTTTCGCGTGTTTCCCCGACTGCAAATCCGCCGCCACGATGTCGCGGATAAAGTCGGAAGGGGCAGGCGCGGGTACCGGAGTCGCGGCGGAATCGTTCGGTGATGTCGTCATGAATTAAAAGCGGCGCGCACCGTAGCAAAGGCCGGAAGCGAGTCAAAGTCTCGCGGCAGGCAGAACATGAGCGGGGTGGAACGGGCTACCAGCCCGTTTCGCCCGGCTACCAGCCGGGCGAAATGAGCGAGGCGCTCGACAAACAAAAGCCTGCTGAAAATACACGCCGCCTCCCATCCGGCGCGGCAGGTTGCCGCGCCGAACGGGCTGGTAGCCCGTTCCACCCATTCCCCGCTCGCCACATGGTCGCCTTCCTGCGAACATCTTCCCTGTCACCGTCGTCAGCACTGAGTTCACATGAACAAGCAGCATTACATTTTCGAGGAAGCCCTGCGCGCCACCACCCGACGCCACTTCTTCCGCCAGTGCGGCGTCGGCCTCGGCGGTCTCGCGCTCACTTCACTGCTCCAAACGGAAAGCGCCGCCGCGCAATCTCCAATCCCCAATCCTCAATCCTCAATTCTCAATTCCTTCGCCCCGCGCCCGCCGCACTTCGCCGCCAAGGCCAAGCGCGTCATCTACATCCACATGGCCGGCTCGCCGTCGCAGCTCGACCTGTTCGACTACAAGCCGAAGCTCATCGAGATGAACGGCCAGCCCTGCCC
>JAYVQC010000055.1:0-9998 GCA_043757045.1 Akkermansia sp.
TTGAGGATGTAACCGCCCGCGATGTTCGGCTCGGTCAGGTCGTTCGTGGTGAGCTTCTCGATGTTCACGCGCTCTTTGCCGCGTTTGATTTTTTCCACCAGCACATACACGCCCTGATAATCCATGCGGTAGCTCAACGGCCCGGACGAGCGGCGGAGAAACACTTCCACGAAGCGCGTGCGCGGCGCGTAGCGGCCCATCTGGTTGCTCAACTCGTAGCCCAGCACGTCGCGCAGCAGCGTCTTGTCCACGTAGGGCGCGTAGAGCACCCAGTCGGAATCGGACGGCAGGCCGAGGAGCGGAGCCTTCACCTTGTCGCCGTCGTCGTCGCGGGTTTTGAGCGTGAGCGAGGATTTGGGAAAACGCAGCGAGGTGTAGCCGCGCTGTTTCACTTCCGCGCGCCCGTCGAAATCCGCCGCGCCGAGCAGCGACGCGCGCCCGTTCTCTGTTGGAATGATGCGAACCGAGCACGGCGAGAACGCCGACGAGCGGATGGACTGCTGGTGCATGTTGATCACCACCAATGGCAAATCAGACGTGAACCCCGCCATGTCCGCCTCCACTGCCGTGAAGGTGTGCGAGACGCTCCGGCTCGGCGCGAGGCCCGGCTCGAAGCACGCGGCGCGCAGCAGCGTGGTGTTGCGAACCGGCACGGGCGCGGAATAGGCGGGCGAATTTTCCGCCGGTTCCGAGCCGTCCAGCGTGTAGCGGATGACGGCCCGGCCCGGCTTGGCTTTCAATTCCACCCTGACTTCGTTCGTGAACAGTCCGCCCGCGCGGGAGAACTGCGGCGGCTCGGCGCGCGGGCCGGTGGGTTTGCTCTTGGGCTGCGGCTTGTAATTTGTGCTGACGGTCTTGCGGTTCTGCCCTTGGACGGGACGAACGCCGGGAGGAGGAATATTCTGCGGATTGCGGAGTTGCGCCATGTCGCGCTGCTGCATCCCCTGGGTTTGTGCCTGTTGCGCCGCCACGCGCCCCTGCACGAAGCGTGAGACGATGAAGCCGAGCACGGCGACCTGCCCGAGGATCAGCACCAAGACGGCCACGATCAGCCAGAAGGTTTTGCGCGAACTCATACCCATGCTTGAAGGCAGACTAAACGCGACGCACCAAGGTTTCTTCAAGGATGAATCCGGCGCGGCGGGAATTTTTACGAAACACTCCACGCCGAGTCCGCCGCAGGGTCATGGGCGCATCCTTGCAGACTGCGAGGGTAGGGCGTCGTCGCTCCGCGCGCGCCGGGCTAGAAGCAAGAGAACGCCGTGGGACTGGCCGGAGCCTCACCCCGGCGCGCGCGGAGCGACGACGCCCTACCTTCCCAGCTCAGGGCGGGGGCCGCGCCGCCGCGCCTGCTCGTGAACGCATTTCATCATCAGAAAATCTCTCCGTGATTGCTTTCGCTGGCGCGCTCGGGAAATTTCCACGCGGCTTAGGAAAACGCATGGCTCGACTCATCATGTCTCCCGCGACCGGCGAGCGCCTGCTGCGCTTTGTCGGGGATCGTCTGCGCTTCACCTTGCGCCAGGACGACGGCACGCCGCTGCCGGAAGGCTGGCGGGTCTTGCTGCGCACGCAACTTGGTCGGGCGAAATTGCTCCGGCACGAAATCATCTCCGCCCATCCGCGCCGGCCCGCCCTCGCCAACGCCGCTTGGCACGACGTGCCGATGCCATGCGACGGCGGCGAATGGACGCGTGAACTCACGCTGGCCGAGAGCGGCTTCTTCCGCGCGAAGGCCTACGCCATTGACCCCGAAGGCCGGCAGCACTGGCCCGAGGGCGAGGACTGCGGCGTGTCCGTGCATCCCGATCAATACCGGACGAACAACACGATTTACTGCGCGTTCATCCGCATGTTCGGCGAGTCCAAGCACGCGACGGCCACGGTAAATCCAGAGTTGGAGAAACAGCTCGGCGAACTCGACGCGCGCGGCTACAGCGTCATTCCACCGTCGGGAAAAATTCGCGACTTGATCAAGGAGCTGCCCTTCATCATGGACACGCTGGGCTGCCGCATTCTGCATCTGCTGCCGGTCAATCCCACGCCCACGACCTTCGCGCGCTTCGGCCGTTTTGGTTCGCCCTACGCCGCGCAGGATCTCACCGCCGTCGATCCCGCGCTCGTCGAGTTCGACCAACGCACGACCGGCATAGACCAATTTCGCGAACTCACCTACGCCACGCACGCGCTCGGCGGGCGGGTGTTTATTGACATCGTTATTAACCACACCGGCTGGGGCGCGCGGCTGCAGGAGACGCATCCCGAATGGTATCTGCGCGATGAGAAAGGCGACTTCGTCAGCCCCGGCGCGTGGGGCACGGTCTGGGAAGACCTCGCGGAACTGGATCACAAGAGCGCGGCACTCTGGGAGGAACTCGCGGAGATGTTGCTCATCTGGTGTCGGCGCGGCGTGGATGGCTTTCGTTGCGACGCGGGCTACAAGGTTCCGTTGCGCGCGTGGCGCTACATCACGGCGCGCGTGCTGGAGGAATTTCCTGAAACGGTTTTTCTCCTCGAAGGTCTCGGCGGCTCGTGGGAAGCGACGGAGAATCTGATCACCGACGGCGGCATGCAGTGGGCTTACTCCGAGCTGTTCCAAAATTATTCCGGCCTCGATGTCGCGAGTTATCTCGAATACGCGCTGCGCCAGAGCACGCGCCTCGGCCTCTACGTTCACTACAGCGAGACGCACGACAACACGCGCCTCGCCGCGCGCGGGCGCGACTGGTCATTGCTCCGCAACCGTCTGTGCGCGCTCACGAGCGTGAGCGGCGGCTTCGGCTTCACGAACGGCGTGGAATGGCTCGCGGCGGAACGCGTGAATGTCCACAGCAGTCGCGGTCTCGCGTGGGGCAGCGAACCAAACATCATTCCCGAACTCGCGCAGTTGACCGAACTGCTGCGCACGCATCCGTGCTTCTACGATGGCGCGAAACTCACGCGCGTCACCACGCCGGAGTCGTCGGTGTACGCGCTGCTGCGCGAGTCGGCGGACCAGACGCAGCGCGTGGTCGTGGCGGTGAACACGGACCCGGAGCGTGCGCAACTGGCGAAGTTTGATCCGTCGCTCTTTTGCGCGGGCGACGTTTCCCCGGAGTCCTTCGATCCGAAACTGCTCGTGGATTTGCTTGGGCAAAAGATCACGCTGTCGCCGCGCACGCTCGACGGCGGCCTCGCGTTCGAGATGCCGGGGGCAGCGGTGTTCTGCCTGAGCATCGGCGTGCATCGCACGGCCGCGACGACGGCTCCGCTCTCGGAGCCAATCTTCTACCGCCCCGCGCGCGCGCGCGCCGCGTGGGCCGTGACCGCCTTGAGCCGCGTGCTGCCCGCCGAAAACATCGGCGCGTTCGACTGGCGCGTGCTGGCGGACTGGGTGGATCGCGATCCCAAGACTTTTCTCGGCGCGCTGCTGCATCTGGATCGGGAGGCTGCCGCGCGCGATTTGCTTGCGGCGCTGCTCCAGGCCATGGGCGAAAACACATTTCCGCAAGTCGCCGCGTGGGAACTGGCCGACCGCCGCCGCATCACGCTGGTGCCGTGCAATCACTGGCTGCTCGTGCGCGACAACTCGCCGTTCCGCGCCACCCTCACGGTGCCCGGCGCTCCGGTGGAACATGTCCAGTCCATTGCCGTGCAGTGCGGTCACGTCGCGTTCTTCGCGCCGCGGGCGCTGGAAGGTTCAGTGGACGCCACGCTCGAACTGGAGCGTTACACGGAGGTGGAGCCGCGTGTGGAAGCGGTCGTGCGTCTCCTGGAGTGCGGGGACTTGTCACCGCCTTTTCCCACCGCGACTGGTCGCGGTGGTGCTGGCGACAAGTCGCCCGCACGGGAAGGCGGTGACAAGTCACCGCACTCCAAGATCGCCCTGCTCACCAACGGGCGCGGCGGCATGGCGCGGCTGGCCGTGGACTTCGGCAACATCACTTCCAAGTACGACTGCCTGCTCGGCGCGAATCTCCATGCCACGCTGCCCGTGGACCGGCACGTCTTCGCCAAACGCGCGCGGCTCTGGCTCGTGGCGGATGGCTTTGCCACCGCGCTCAACGCGGAAAATCTCACCGCGTTTCGCGGCGGCCCGCCCGCGCACTGGAAATTTCTGGCGAGCGCCGGCGATGGTCGCGCCGTCGAGATCGAAGTCAGCGCGGAAATGGTTCCGCAGCAGAACACGACGGTGCTGCGCTTTCATCGTCCCGCGCGCTCGGTGCCGTTCGGTGCTGATTTGCCACCCGAGGCGCGGGTGAGTCTGACCGTGCGCGTGGACATTGAGGATCGAAGTTTCCACTCGGAGACGCAGCGCAATGACGGGGCGGAACATCATTTCGCCAGCCACACGCGCGGGATCCAGCGTGCCGCCAGCGTCTCGCTGGTCGGGGGAACAGAACGCCAGCGGGACGCTGGCGGCACGCTGCACGAAACGGGCTTCGTGTTCACGCCGGCATCTGATCGGCAGCTTCGGGTCGTCGCGGATGCGGGGCGTTATCATCCGGCGCCCGAATGGTGCGAGGGCATTCCGCATCCGGTCGAGGCCACGCGCGGGCAGACGGGTTGTGGCGATGCCTACAGCCCGGGCTGGTTTGAGATTCCGCTGGAACGCGGCGAGACCACGACGCTCGTGGTGACCGCCGAACCAGACGCGACCGCGACGGAGAAAATCTCCGGCAGCTTCTCGCTCGAAACCGAAGCCATTCGCGCGGACAAATTTCACGACTCGCTGCTGCGCGCGGTCGAGGCGTTCGTGGTGCGGCGCAGCGAGGGGAAAACGATCATCGCGGGCTATCCGTGGTTCCTCGACTGGGGGCGCGACTCGCTGATTTGTGCGCGCGGTCTGATCGCGGGCGGGATGATTGAGGAAGTACGCGACCTGCTGCTGACCTTCGCGCGCTTCGAGGAGAACGGCACGTTGCCGAACACGATTCACGGCGAGAACGCGAGCAACCGCGACACAAGCGACGCGGCGTTGTGGTTCGGCGTGGCGTGCGAGGAACTCGCCGCCTTGGAGTGCGGTGACTTGTCACCGCCTTTTCCCACCGCGACTGGTCGCGGTGGTGCTGGCGACCAGTCGCCCGCACGGGAAGGCGGTGACAAGTCCCCGCACTCCAAGTTCTACCGCACGACACTCGACGATGGCCGCACCGTGGCCGACGTGCTGCGCTCCATCGCGGTGCATCACTTGCGGGGCACGCCGAATGGCATTCGCATGGATGCCGAGTCCGCGCTCATCTGGAGTCCGAGCCACTTCACCTGGATGGACACGAATTATCCCGCCGGCACGCCGCGCGAAGGATACCCGGTGGAGATTCAGGCGCTGTGGATTCGCCTGCTGAAACAACTGCACGCAATGGGCGCGCGCCCGGAAGGCGAGCCGTGGAACGAACTGGCCGCGCGGGCGGAAGCCTCGTTGCACGAACTGTTCTGGATCGAAGAGCGCGGCTGGTTCGCCGACGTGCTGGCCGCGCGCTCCGGCGTGCCGGCGAAACAGGCGGAACGTAGCGACGCCCTCCGCAGCAACGCGCTGTTCCCCATCAGCCTCGGTCTCGTCACTGGCGTGCGCGCGCAACGCTGCGTCGAGGCGACGGCGCGTTACCTCGTGGTCCCGGGCGCGCTGCGTTCGCTCGCGCCACTGCCGGTCTCGCCGCCGTTCGCGGTCTATGGAAATGACGGCGGGCTGCTGAACGATCCTTCGCATCCCTACTGGCCGCGCTACGAAGGTGATGAGGACACGCGGCGCAAGCCCGCGTATCACAACGGCACGGCGTGGGGCTGGACATTTCCATCCTTCTGCGAGGCGCTGGCGCTGGCGTGGGATTCCGAGCCGTCCGCCGTCGCCGCCGCGCGCACGTATCTTTCTTCGATGCGCGATCTCATGCGCACCGGCTGCGCCGGACACATCGCAGAAGTCTTCGATGGTGACGCGCCGCACGCCGCGCGCGGCTGCGACGCGCAGGCGTGGAGCGCGACGGAGGCGCTGCGCGTGTGGGTCGCGTTGCAACGTGCGTCCGGCTCGTAACGGAGTGCATCTGGACAGGGTTCTTGGGCAGCGAGGACAAGGAAAATCCAGGGTTGGTAGGGCGTCGTCGCTCCGCGCGCGCCGGGCCAGCAGCGGAAAAACATTGCGAAACTGACTGGAGCCTCACCCCGGCGCGCGCGGAGCGACGACGCCCTACCCGCGCGCGGACAGGGCAGTTCCAGCCACGTCCATTGGCGAAGGTGACAGGGATGCGCGTGGCCCCTGATCCTGCTACGGGTGAAGCTGGTCGGGTTCGTAGCGCGTGAGCGGAAAGGAGTTCGCGACGAGTTTGCGCGCGGCGGCGAGCGAGGGGATGAGGCCGAGGGCGAGGGCTTGCACGAGGACGTTGCCGAGCGCGGTGGCCTCGACGGGACCGGCGAACACGGGCATGCCGAGGGCGTTCGCGGTGAACTGGTTGAGCAGATCGTTCCGGCTGCCGCCGCCCACGATGTGGAGGCGCGTGAATTTTTTACCGGTGATTTTTTCGAGGTTCGCCAGCTCGCAGGCGTAGCAGAGCGCGAGGCTTTCCAGCACGCAGCGGATGATCGCGCCGGGCGTGGTGGGCGGGGGCTGGCCGGTTTCGCGGCAGCAGGTGGCAATCGTCTCCGGCATGTCGCCGGGCGCGAGGAAGCGCGCGTCGTCGGGCGCAATCCGCGCGGCGCCGGGCGGCGCGGCGGCGGCCAACTGCATGAGCGTGACGTAATCGTAGTCGTGGCCCGCGCGCGCCCAGGCCCGCCGACATTCCTGCACAATCCACAAGCCGATGATGTTCTTCAGCAGCCGCACGGAGCCGCCGTGGCCGATCTCGTTGGTGAAGTTGCACGCGCGGCATTCCTCCGTGAGCAACGGGGAGGAAAGTTCCGCGCCCAGCAAGGACCAGGTGCCGGAACTGAGATACGCCCAGTCGTCGCCCTGTGCGGGAACCGCCGCCACGGCCGCGCCGGTGTCGTGCGAACATCCGGCGATGACGGGCAGCGGAAGCAGGCCGAGTTCGCGCGCGAGTTCCGGCTGCAGCGGCCCGAGCACGGTGCCGGACGGGACGATGGGCGGAAACAGTTCGTGCGGCAGATTCAATGCGCCGAGCAAGCGCGCCGACCAGTCGCGCGTGCGCGGGTTGTAGAGCTGCGTGGTGCTGGCGAGCGATTCCTCGGCGCGGGCCACGCCACAGAGCAGGAAGTTGAACGCGTCGGCCACGGGCACGAGGTGTTTCGCCGCGCGCAGGCGCTCCGGGTTCTCGGCGGCGAGCTGGTAGAGTGTGTTGATGGGCATGAATTGCAGCCCGGTTTCCGCAAAAATTTTCTCCGGCGAGATCGCCTCATGCACGCGCGCCACGCCGCGTGCCGTGCGCGGGTCACGGTAGTGGAAAGTGGGCGGAATGATTTCGCCACCCGCATTGAACAACACGTAGTCCAGCCCCCACGAATCCGTGCTGATGCTGGTGATGGGAATTTCCAGCGCAGCGGCTTTGCGCAAGCCCGCCTTCACTTCGGCGAACAACGCCGCGATGTTCCAGTGCCAAGACTCGCCCGCGCGCAACGGCATGTTCGGGAAGCGGTGCAGTTCTTCCAGCGTCGCGCGACCGTCCGCGAGCGTGCCGAGCATCAGCCGTCCGCTCTCCGCGCCCAGGTCAATGGCGAGATGAAACGAGGCTGGCATCGGCGCGGTGAATTGATGCTGTCGTCCGCCGCGCGGGTTCAGACTCCCGCCGCCACCGCGCCGCCCATTTCCTTCGTGCCGACTTTCTTCGCCGCCGAGTCCGCCGGGTTGAAGATGTCGCCGGTGCGCAGGCCGCTGTTGATGGCCTTGGTCACGGCGGCGTCCACGGCGTTGGCCGCGTCGTTCAACTGGAAGCTGTAGCGCAACATCAAGGCCACGGAGAGAATCTGCGCGATGGGGTTCGCGAGATTCTTACCCGCGATGTCCGGCGCGGTGCCGCCCGCTGGCTCGTAGAAACCAAACGTCTGCCCGCCGCTCGTCGCGCCAAGGCTGGCGCTGGGCAACATGCCGAGGGAACCCGCGAGGGCCGCCGCCTCATCGCTCAGGATGTCGCCGAACATGTTCTCGCAGAGCATCACGTCGAACTGCGTGGGGCGCAGCATCAGTTGCATCGCGCCGTTGTCCACGAACATGTGTTCGAGCGCCACGCCGGGATAATTCTTGCCGATGCGCGTGACCACGTCGCGCCAGAGCACGCCGTTCTCGAGCACGTTCGCCTTGTCAATGCTCGTGACTTTCTTGCGGCGCAAATCAGCGGCGCGGAAAGCGACGTGCGCGATGCGTTCAATTTCCGACGTGGTGTAAACCATCGTGTCAGTCGCGCGGAACTGGCCGTTGCCGAGGTCTTCCGTCTTCTTCGGCTGGCCGAAATACATGCCGCCGGTCAGTTCGCGCACCACCAAGATGTCAATGCCGTTGCCCTGGCGCTCGGGCGCGAGCGGGCAGGAATGCGCGAGCGCCTTGGGCAATTGTACCGGGCGCAAGTTCGCGAACAGGCCGAACTCCTTGCGGATGCGGAGCAGGGCGGCGCGTTCGGGACGTTCTTCCTTCGGAATCGTCGGGTCGCGGTCCGGCAAACCCACCGAGCCGAAGAGAATCGAATCCGATTCGCGGCACAGCGCGAGCGTGGCATCCGGCAGCGCCTTCCCGGCGGCGTCAATGCCCGCCCAGCCCACCGGCGCTTCGGTGACTTGAAAGCTCAATGAGAATTTCTTCTCCACGGCGCGCAGGACTTTCAGGGCTTCGCGCATGACTTCCGGCCCGATGCCGTCTCCGGCGAGCGCGGCGATTTTGTAAGTTTTGCTCATGAACATGGGCAGCGAGCGTAGGAAGTGGAATGGAGCGAGTGAAGAAAGATTTGCCAATTTTTGCCCTGTTTTCGCGCTTGTCCCCTGAGACAGCGCCCGCTAATGCTTCGGTCGTCGCCCCAAACGGCGGCACACCAAAACACCAAACACAGTAACCAAACACCCTACACGCACATGATTCGATTCAATCCCTTCATCGCCGTTGGCGCGCTAGCCCTCGCCGCCTTCTTCGCCACGTCTGCGCAGGCTCAGGACAAGGCCCCGACCATCTCGACCAATCCGCCTTGGGTCAGCAGCGCCTCCGCGGGCCTCACCCTCACGCGCGGCAACAGCAAGACCTTGCTTTTCGCGGCGGACATCAAGACCGAGCGCAAAGGCCCGAAGAACGAAATCGCCTTCGGCGCGGACGCCACCTATGGCGAGAACACCGACCAGAACACGGACAACAAGACCCGCACCGCCGGTTCCGCCCACGGCTTTGGCCAGTGGAACTACCTCTTCACCGAGCGCTTCTTTGGTTACGCCCGTCTCGACGGTGTGCATGACGCCGTGGCGGACATTCGCTATCGCGTCAGCTTCAGCCCGGGCGTCGGTTACTACTTCATCAAAAACAAGACGACCTATCTAGCCGGTGAAGTCGGTCCTGGCTTCGTGGTCGAGCGCGTGCATGACGGCGGCCGCGGTTATGACGCCAATGGCCGCAGCCTGGACCGTGATGACGACCAAGAGTACATGACCATCCGCTTCGCCGACCGGTTCGAGCATAAGTTCAGCGACACCGTGCGCATCTGGCAGACGGCCGAGTTCCTCCCGCAGGTCAATCGCGTGGAAAATTACATCATCAACTTCGAGGCCGGCGTCGAGGCGGCGTTGAGCAAGCGGCTCGCCCTCCGCAGCTACGTCCAGGACACCTACGACAACGAGCCGGCTCCGCACCGCAAGAAAAACGATCTCAAGTGGATCACCGCGCTGGCCTACAAGTTTTAACAATTGGCCGGGGGTGGCGGGTTCATTAATGGTTCGCTTCTCCCGGCCGTTCAGAAAACCAAACAAAACCAAACGAAAGAAAAAACTATGGGCATGGTCAAAGAGTTCAAAGAGTTCGCCATGAAGGGCAACGTCGTGGATCTCGCCGTCGGCGTGATCATCGGCGCCGCCTTCAGCAAGATCGTCACATCCCTGATCGA
>JAYVQC010000056.1:0-34538 GCA_043757045.1 Akkermansia sp.
AGATGAGAGTTTCATGCGCCACCAATGATTGTTCCCGAGTGTGTGAGCATGAAGCTCCTGCGGCGCGGGAAAGTCAAGGCGCGGTTTGGGCGTGCTGACTTCTCGTGCCTGACGAGCGGGGGCAGCGTCAATTGCTTCGACTGCGGCACAGCGAAGCGGTGAGTTGCTGCCGTTGGAGCGCGGATTTCCAAATCCGCGCGCGGGGAAATTTTCTGGCTTAACGCGCCCTGCTGGAAGCCGGCGCTCCGGGGCGGGTCACGCCATCAGGCTGGCTTCGGCGGGCTGATGATTCCACGAAAGCGGCAGCAGGAGGTCGTGCAGTTCGGGGCGGTGGAAGTGGACTACGATCTGCGCGTCGCTCAGACCGTGGGCGCGCGAGTAGAGGACGGCGGCATGGGTGGTGACGAAGTCGCGGGCCTGCGCCGGGTCGCTCGTCCAGTCGCTGTTGCGAACGTAGTAGAGGCGGGTGCGGGCGTGCTGCAAAAGCAGGTGACGGTTTTCAGAAGCAGTGTTCATGGTTGTGCGTGGCGATTATTTCCGGCTCGGAACAGACAGTTTGTAACCGGGCGGCGAGGACGCAGACAATTCGTAGGACTACGGGGCCGGGGCTAGGGGCGGTTCGGGAAGGATGGGCGCTCCGCAGCGTTCCGAACGGTCAGAGGATCAGATTATTTTGGCGGACTTTCCGGCGCAGACACGCATTCTTCCACAGACGACCCAATACTCTATGGAACTTGCACTCGAATTGTCCCGTGGACCCCGGCGCGACACGGCTCAGGCTGGCCTCCGTTCCTCCAAACTGCAGTCCAAAGTTTTTTCCCAACCCACACCTGACTCACTCATGATCAATCCAGCCCTTCGTTGGTTTCGTTTTAACTCGGTCACCGCGCTGTTGCTGGCGTTGCTGTGGAATGTGGGCGCACATGCGGCCAGCGTGGGTCCGGCGGGTTACGCGAATGATTTCACCACGCAGCCGGCGGCGTCGGACTGGGGGACGGTGGGCATTCGCGGCGGGCCGAGCGACGTGTATGACCTCGACAACGACGTGGTCACGAACGCGATGTATTCGGCCGCCGTGTTCACGTTTCAACCGCCGTCCTTCCCCACGAATTTGCCGGCCCAACTGACCAACGCGACGTGGAGTGCCACGGGCGGCTTCTTGCAGACGCGCCCCAACGCCGTCCGCGCCACCGCGCTCATGGGGAAGTTCATCAACAACACCGGCACCAACGCCGCCGAAATCCGCCTCGCCTACCAGTTGCAGATCGCCGGCTCCGCAGCGGTCGAGGACGCGGGCAAAGGCACGCATGTCTATTACAGTTTGAGCGGCGTGGCTGGAAGCTGGGTGCCGCTGCCCACGTTGAACAACCTGACCAACACCGGCACGTTCAACATGAGCACCAATCTCCCGCTAGCGTGGGCGGACGGTGCGAACTTGTTTGTGCTCTGGGTGGACGACAACACGGCGGTCGGCGTGGACGCGGCGAACCAGTTGGACGGCTTCTCGCTCAAGCTCACGGCGGGCGCGGCGCCTTCGCTGGTCGTCAACGTGACCGCGCCGACGAATGGTGTGCTCATTTTGTCCGGCCCGCCCACGACGCTTTCTGCCACCGTCGCTTACGGCACGCCGCCGCACACCGTCCAATACTTCACCAACTCCGGCGCGGGGAACACGGTGTTCACATCCGCGGGAACGGTCGGAGTTCCGTTTAACCTGAGCCTCGGCGTCCTGCCGGCCGCGACGTATCATGTCTATGCGGTGGTCACGGATAGTTCCGGCGGGCCGGCCACCGCCGTTTCGGTCACGAACACGTTCACCATCGTGGACACCATCAGCATCACGCTCGCCTCTCCGGCGAACGGCGCGTCCATCGAGACCTCCGTGCCGGTGAGCGCCACGGCGGGCGTCACGGGCGGCACCACGCCGTATGTGGTGCAATTTTTCCTCGATGGCACGAGTAACGGCCCGGCCCTGACCACGCCGCCCTTCACGCGCAACTTCGGCCCACTCAACATCGCCGACCACACCATCAGCGCGACGGTCACTGACGCGCGCGGCTGGGTGAGCAACTCGCCGGTCCACACCGTTCACATCACCGGCCCGCTCTCCGTCTCGCTCGCGCCCACAAACGGCGCGACGGTCACGCTCGGCCAGCCGCTGGTGTTCACGGCCTCGCCCGTCGGCGGCACCGCGCCGTACACGATCACGTTTTACACGAACGGCCAGGTGGCGGGTGTGCGCTCCTCCGCGCCGTACACGCTCGACCTCGGCGTGTTGCCGCAAGGGAGTTACACCAGCACCGTTCATGCGGTGGACAGCACCGCGCCCACGCCGCAACAAACTGACTCATCCGTGAACGTGATCACGGTCAGCGCACCGCCGCTGCTCGCCGCGCTCACCGCCCCCGCCGCCGGGCAGGTGGTGAACGCCGGACAATCCTTTAACGTCACGGCCACGGCCTCGGTCGGCACGCCGTTTTCGGTGAGCAACGTGCAGTTCTTTGTGGATGGCGTGGCGGTGGGCACGGATGGTTCCGCGCCGTATTCTGCGCCTGCCACGGTGACGGTGGGTAGCCACACTGCTTACGCCGTGGCCCTGGATAACCTCGGACGCCAGACCTTCACGGCCACCAATTTTTTCACCGCCATCATTCCGCCGAATGCTTCCCTCGTCGGGCCGGCGGGCTACACGAATGATTTCAGCACGCAGCCGGCGGCGGTCGAGTGGAGCACGATTAGTGTCGCGGGTGCGGCGGGGGACACCTACGTCATGGACACGGAGGTCAACGCCGTCATCTCGCAGCTCACCGTGACCAACCGGCCCGCGTCCGTGACCGGCGACCCAGCGGCGGCGGCGGCGCTCGCGGTGTGGAACTCCGCCGGGCTGCATTTGCAAACGCGGCCCACCGGCAACCGTTACTCGCTGCTGCTCGCGCGTTTCCTTAACCAGTCCGGCACCAACGCCTCGCAGGTGCGCGTCTCGTATCTCTTCACCATCGCCGCCGGCGGCGTCACGGAAGAAACCGGCGCGCGCGGCTACTACAGCCTGAGCGGACTGCCCGGCACCTGGACGAACATCACCGAGTTCAACACGCTCTCCTCCACCGCCGGCAGCACCGCGCCTGCCGCCACGCTCTCCGTGAACTGGACCAACGGCGGCAACCTTTACTTCGCCTGGGCGGATGACAACGCCAGCGGGCAGGGCACGGACTCGGCGAATCAGTTCGACAATTTCTCGCTGCTCGTCACGGCGGGCGAGCCGCCGGCCTTCGGCACGCGCGTCACGGCTCCGGCGGCGAACGCGCTGTTCGTCTCCGGCCATTCCATCGAAGCCACCGCGACGGTCGCGAGCGGCACCAGTCCTTACACCGTGGAATTTTTCCTCAACAATGGTGGCGGCTTCACCTCGGCGGGCGTCAGCGCCACGGGGCCTTACACCGTCTCGCTCGGCGCGCTGTCGGCGGGTGACTACAACATCTACACGGTGGCGACGGATAGTTCGCTCGCGACCACGAATTCGCTGACCAACACCTTCCGCGTCGCGAATGTCATCGCCTTCAACCTCACCGCCCCGACGGACAACACGACCGTGGACAACCTCACGCCCGTGACCGGCACGGCCACGGTGGCCGGCGGCACGCCGCCGTACTCGGTGCAATTTTTCCTCGATAACAACCCAAGCGGCGCGGCGGACACGAGCGCGCCCTACGAGCGCAACTTCGGTGCGCTGCTCGCGGGCGATCACCTCATCCGCGCCACCGTCACCGACGCGCGCGGCTGGGCGAGCAACTCGCTGGTCAGCACCGTCCACGTCACCGGGCCGCTCGGCGCGGCGCTGCTGCCATTGGATGGCGCGAGCTTTCTTTTCGGTTCCTCCATCACGCTCACCGGCGTTCTCGGCGGCGGCAGCGCGCCCTACGTGGCGGAGTTTTTCCTCAACTCAATTTCGGCGGGTGTGGTCAGCGCGCCGCCGTATTTCGTGCCGCTGGGGATTTTGTCGGAAGGCAGTTACGCGGGACACATCGTGGCCACGGACAGTTCCGCGCCCACCCCGCAGCACTACACCTCGGCCACCAATGTCTTCACCATCCTCCCGAACCCGCTGACCGTGGCGCTCACCACGCCCACGAACGGCGCGGCAGGCGTGGTCGGCGTGCCGCTGACGCTCTCGGCCACGGTCGGCATCAACGCGCCGCTCACGGTCACGACAGTGGAGTTTTATCTCGATGGCGCGCTGGCGGTAACGGATGCGTCCGCGCCCTTCGGCGCTTCCGTGCCGGTGGCAACGGATGGCGTGCACACCTTTGCGGCGGTGGCGGTGGACAACCTGGGCCGGCGCGCGACCTCGGCGGTCAGCACGGTCACCTTCATCGTGGATCCGCTGGTCAACAACGATTTCGCCAACGCCATCCTGCTCGGCACGCCCGCAAATCTGGCGGGCAACAACACGGGCGCGAACACGCAGCAGGGCGAGCCGACGTTCCAGTTCGGCAGCGGCCAGCCCACGATCCTTTGGGGCGCCACGCTCTGGTACCGCTGGGTCGCGCCGTTCAACGGCACGGTCACGATGGCCACGCTGGGCAGCACGCTCAACACCGTGTTGAGCGTGTACACTGGCGCGGCGGTCAACGGTCTCACGCTCGTGCAACGCAATGACGATACGGCGGACGGCAGCACGGCCAGCCTCGTCTCGTTCGCGGCGGTGGCGGGCACGACGTACCAAATTCAAGTCGGCGGATTTCAAACCGGCTTTGGCCGCGGGGCCGTGGTCGCGCTGGGGCCGTTTCAATTGAACCTCACCATGCCCGCCTTCGTCAGCATCACCAATCCCGTCGCGGGTGCCGCCTTCACCATCGGCACGCCCATCCCGGTGGACGTCATCGCCTCGTCCACCATCGGCACGGTCACGAACGTGAGCCTGTATCGCGGCAATGTCTTCGTCGGCTCGGACGACACCGCGCCTTACGGCTACGTAGTCAATGGCGCTCCGGCTGGTTCCAATTCGCTCTACGCCGTGGCCCAGGACAGCAACGGCCAGAGCAGCACCTCGGGCGTGGTGCGCGTCTTCGTGGCGAACATCGGCATCACGCTCACCACGCCGGTTGACGGCTCCATCATCAACAGCACCGCGCCGCTCACCGCGAACGTCTTCGCCGCGCCGATCTCCGGCGTGATCACCAACGTGAATTTCTTCGTGGACGGCACGCCCTTCGGCGGCGCGCTGGTCGCGCCGTTCTCCGCGACGTGGAGCAACGTGACCGGCGGATCGCACCGCATCACCGCCACCGCGCAGGATGACTCCGGTCGAAGCTACACCGCCACGCCGGTCAACTTCGGCGTCGCCTTCACCCTCATCGCCTCGAACTCGAACTGGCGCTACCTCGACAACGGCAGTGATCAAGGCACGAACTGGATGCAACTCGCCTTCGACGACAGCGGCTGGAGCAACGGACTCGCGGAACTCGGCTACGGCGACGGCGACGAAGCCACCCTCGTCCAGGACAACGGCACGCCCGGCTACGTGACCAGCGACACCGACCGCTACACCACCACCTACTTCCGCCGCCGTTTCACGGTTGCCAACCCGCTGGCCTTCACCGCGCTGAACTTCGCGCTCGAACGCGACGACGCCGCCGTGGTCCATCTGAACGGGCGCGAAATTTTGCGCGTCAACCTGCCCGCCGCGCCGGCGGTCATCACCTCCACCACACTTGGCTTGAGCAGCATCGAGGACACGCTCGACACCTTCTCGATCAACCCGACGAACCTTGTCACGGGCGACAACATCTTGGCCGTGGAAATTCACCAGCAGTCGGCGAACAGCTCGGACATCAGCTTCAACCTCGATCTTCAGGGCCTGCCGGTGATCATCTACAACCTCCTGCCGCTCGTCGCCATCACCTCCCCGACGAACAACTATTACAACACCATCGACCAGTTTTTTGAAATCACGGCCCTCGCCTCCGACCCGGACGGGAGCATCACCAACGTCTCGTTCTACGCGCACGGCGTGAAGTTCACGGATGCGATTGCTTTGACGAATGTCCCTGCCCCTGGCCTCACTTCGTATTACGAAGCTTGGAACCCTTCCCTTGGCTCGCACGTTTTGACGGCGGTGGCCACGGACAATCAGGGGGCCGCGACAACTTCGGCCGGAGTCCGGGTTGTGGTCTATGACAGCGCTGGCTCGCCGAACGCCACCATCACCAGTCCCTCGGATGGCGCGATCATGGAAGGCCCGACGAATCTGCTCATCACCGCCGACGCCAACGCCATCGCGGGTGTGACCAACGTGGAATTTTTCGCGAACGGAACTCTCTTCGGCGCGGACGCCACGCCGCCTTACTCGGCGGTGTGGTCTTCGACCTTCCTGCTCAACCAGTTGCAAGCCGTGGTCGTGGACGCGAACGGCCTGCGCGGCACCTCGCCCGTGGTCAGCGTCACCATCACCATTCCGCCGACCAACGTGATCGCGCCAACCATCGTGACGCAGATTCCGCTGGCCTACGCGACGATCACGAACCTGACGAACATCACGATTCGTTTCTCCGAGCGCGTGCAGGGCGTGGATGCGTCCGACCTCTTGATCAACGGACTGCCCGCGAGCAGCGTGGTCTCGCTCAACAGCGGCACGAACTACGTCTTCACCTTCCCGCATCCGCCGTATGGCGGCGTGGACATCTCCTTCGCCAGCGGCCACGGCATCACCGACTTCGGCTTCCCGTCGAACCTCGCTTTCAACGCGCTCGCGCCCGAGGCGGCCTGGAGCTACACGCTGATTGATCAGACGCCGCCGCGCGTGTTCGCCCGCACGCCCGCTGCCGGGGCGACGGTGACGAACCTCTCGGAAATCGCCGTGACCTTCAGCGAGAACGTGATCGGCGTGAGCGCGGACGATCTCTTGCTGAACGGCGTGCCGGCCTTCGCCTTCAGCGGCAGCGGCTCAAACTACACCTTCAACGTCGAGCAGCCCGCGTCCGGCACGATGAGCGTGACGTGGGCCACGAACCACAACATCGCGGACTTCGCGGACCTCCCGAACGCCTTCCTCCGCGCGGCCACAGGCAATCCGTGGAGCTTCACGCTCGACACGCGCACGACCTTCATCTCGTCGAACTCGCTCTGGCGTTTCATCAAGGGCACGGCCGAGGCGTCTGACCCGACGAACGCGTGGCGGCAGCTCGGCTACAACGATGCGGGCTGGAGCAATTCCGCCGCGCCATTCTTCTACGGCGATCCCTACACAAATTTCGCGCGCGGCATTTTCGGCACGCACCTCACCGACATGCGCTCGAATTACAGCAGCATTTATTTGCGCCGCGAGTTCACCGTGCTGAACGCAGGCGCGGTGACGAACCTGCTGCTCAACGCGCAGAGTGACGATGGTTTCATCGCGTGGCTGAACGGCGTGGAAGTGCTGCGCGTGAACGTGGCGGGCGGCAGCACGCCCTTCAACGGCACGTCCGTCGGCGCATCCGCCGAGCCGGGCAACGTCGGCGCGGGCTACGTGGTCTATACGCTCACGAACAACGCGGCGCAGCATCTCGTCAGCGGCGTGAACGTCCTCTCCATCCATGCGCTGAATGAAAATCTCAGCACGAGCAGCGACTTCGGATTCAACGCGCAGTTGTATTCCTTCCTCGCAGATTTCGCGGTCGTCGCGCCGCGCCTCGCCAACACCGCGCCCGCGTCGGGCGACGTGTTCTACCTGACGAACCTCGTCATCACCTTCAGCGAAAGCGTGACTAACGTGGACGCCGCCGATCTGCTCGTGAACGGCGTGCCGGCCAGCAGCGTGACCAGCGACACGAACACGACCTACTCGTTCAGCTTCCCGCAGCCGCCCTACGGCGTGGTCGCCATCACCTGGGCCACGAACAACGGCATCATGGATTTCGACGCCACGCCGAAATCGTTCGACGGCACCGCGGTCAGCGCGCGCCCGAATTACCTCCTCGTCAACCCGAGCGCGCCGCTCGTCGCCGCGCGCGCGCCCATCGCCAGTACCACGATCACGGGCCTGACCTCGATCACCGTCACGTTCACCGAGCCGGTCACTGGCGTGGACGCGGGCGACCTGTTGATCAATGGCGCGGCCGCAAGTGGAGTCTCGGCGAACTCCAGCAGTGAGTATGTTTTCAGTTTCACGCAGCCGGCCTACGGCGCGGTGAGCGTGCGCTTCGCGACGAACAGCGGGATCACGGATTTGGAAGTCGCGGTCACTCCGCTCGATGCCACGCGCCCGGCGAACCAGTGGAGTTACACGCTCGTGAATCCGCGTCCGACCGTGGTGATGACTGCGCCGACGGACAACCGGTACGTGCTCGTCGGCGCGAACGTGCCGCTCGCCGCCACGGTCTTGGACAACGATGGCTTCATCGTCTCGGTGGAGTATTACGATTTCAGCGCAGGCCAGTCGTTCGGCACCACGACCAACGCGCCGTTCAGCCTCACCTACTCGAATATCGCGCTGGGCACATATGTCCTCCGGGCCATCGCCACCGACAACACTGGACTCACCGGCACGTCCGCCCCGGTGGTCCTGAACGTCGTCACCTCGCTGCCCATCGCGCTGCTGCGCGGGCCGTATCTGCAAGGCGGCTCGCCGACCGGCGGCGTGGTCCGCTGGCGCACGGACCTCTTCTCGGACGCCGTGGTGCGCTACGGTACGGACCGCAACTTCCTCACGAACGTCGCGACCGAGGCGGCGCTGACCAACAACCACATCGTGCGGATCAGCGGGCTGCAACCGGCCACGAAGTATTTTTATGCGTTCGGCAGTTCCGGCTTCACGCTCGCGGGCGGCACGAACTCGACGGGGTCCAACTACTGGTTCGACACCGCGCCGGTCATCGGCTCGAAAGCGGACACCCGCTTCTGGGTGCTGGGCGATCCCGGCACGGCCAACGCCAACCAGCGCGCCGTGCGCGACGCCTACTACAACATGGTCACCAACGGCGGAAAGCCCGCCGACGTGTGGCTCATGCTCGGCGACAACGCCTACAACAACGGCACCGACACCGAGCACCAGTCGGCGGTCTTCAACATGTATCCCGACACCTTGCGGAACAAATTCCTCTATCCGGTCATCGGCAACCACGACGCCGGACGCCCCGGCGACGGTGGTGGTCTCGCCGCCAACACCACCATCACCTTCCCGTATCTCGACATCTGGTCCACGCCGCGCAACGGCGAGGGCGGTGGCCTGGCCTCGGGCAGCGCGAAGTATTATTCCTTCGACCACGGCAACGTCCACTTCATCGGCCTCGACTCCATGACCAGCGGGCGCGAGACGAACAGCCCGATGATTCTCTGGCTCCAGGACGATCTGGCCAACACCGCGCAAGACTGGATCATCGTGTTCTTCCATCACTCGCTCTACACGAAGGGCACGCACAACTCGGACACTGAGACGGACTTGATCGCGCTGCGCCAGCTCGTGAACCCCATCCTCGACGCGAACGGCGTGGACCTCGTGCTCATGGGCCACAGCCATGTGTATGAACGCTCCTACCTGCTCGACGGCCACTACGGCCTCTCCACCACGCTCACCGAATCCATGAAACTCGACGGCGGCAACGGGCGCGAAGCCGGCACCAACGGCACCGGCGCTTACGTGAAGAACGAGGAGAACCGCGGCACGATCTATTCCATCGTCGGCAGCAGCGGCCAGGCGCCCGGCGGCGGCGCGCTCAATCATCCGGCGCATTTTGTCTCGTTGAGCATCCTCGGCTCGCTCGTCGTGGACGTGAGCAGCAACCGCCTCGACGCCTTCTTCCTGAACAGCACCGGCGGCACGAACGACACCTACACGCTCCGCAAGCGCACGGGCAGCCGCCCGCTCAGTCCGACCAATGTCCTCGCCCACGCCATCGGCACGAACACCATTCAAGTCACCTGGACCGACGCGGCCACGAACGAGTTCGGCTACTACCTTGACCGCTCGGCGGACGGCACGAACTACACGCGCATCGGCACGAACAGCGTGAACAGCACGAGCTTCCTCGACGGCGGCTTGCCAGCGGGCGTCACGTTCTACTACCGCGTCATCGCCTACAACGGCGCGGGCGAATCCGGCGGCGCGGGCGCGACTTCGCTCACCGGCAACAACCCGCCGACGCTCGCGGCCATTCCCAATGTCATCGCCGACGTGCTGCATTCCGTGTTCTTCACCGCGCTCGGCAGCGACACGGATTTGCCGGCGAACCAATTGAGCTACGCGCTCCTGCCCGGCGCTCCGACCGGCGCCACCATCAATGCCAGCAACGCCGTGTTTCGCTGGCTGCCGTCCCGCGCCGACGCCGCCACGACCAACGCCATCACCGTGCGCGTCACGGACAACGGCACGCCCCCGCTCAACGCCAGCCGCACCTTCACCGTGGTGGTGCGGGATTATTTTGAACTGGGCCTCGGCAGCGCGGTGCTGGAGGCGGGTCAGACCGTGAACGTGGGAATCGATCTCACGGCCAGCGCACCGCTCACGAACTTGAGCTTCACGGTGGCCTTGCCGCCGGGCCGCTTCTCGTCCGTCACCCTCGACAACCTCGTGCCCGCGGTGGCGAACGCATCCCTGAGCTTCCCGGTCGCGGATGTGGCGACGGTGCAATTCACCGCGCTGCCCGGCCAGACCATCGGCGGCACGCAGTCGCTCGCGCGGTTGAATTTCACCGCCGTGCCCGTGCAATCGTCCGCCTTCGTCCCGCTGCACTTCGACAACGTGGCCGCGCAACGCGCCACGTCCGGACTCGCGCCCACCGCGCTGCTGAACGACGGACGCCTCGTCATCGTGGACGGCCAGCCGCTCCTCGAAGCCGCGCTCGGCATCGGTGGCTCTCGTTCGCTCACGCTCTACGGCCAGCCCGGCACGAACTACGTGATCGAAACAACGGGCACTCCGTCGAACCCCGCCTCGTGGACGCCGCTGCTCAACCGCACGCCTGCGTCGTTGCAGGAGACGATCAGCATCGGCAACAGTTCGCCAGCCATCTTCTACCGCGCCCGCGAAGCCGCCGCGCCGTGAACGTGGCCGCTCCCTGGAGTCCTGTGTGATCACGCGTGGACTCCTTTCGCGGCCGGGAAAGGGCAGGGGGTGTCCTTGGAATCAAGATGGGGATTTGTCCCGCAGATTCGGGGCGACCACGGATTGACCATTTTATCCCGAACTCCGAAGTGGCGGCGGCGCCGCCGCCGGGGTAGCACAGGCAACCTGCCTGTGCCGCGCGGAACGGAGAAGGATGTGGAAAAGTTTCGGGCGTTCAGTTCCAAATCAAGCTCCCTCCCATTCCGCCCGGCTGGTAGCAGGGCGGGACGGGCTGGTAGCCCGTTCCACCCGTTCCGATTTCGGAATTCGGGTTTATCTGAAGCTCAACTGACGCGGAGCGGCGGGACGGACGCGGTCTTGAGTCGCTTCATCGCGAAAAAGCCAACGGGCTGGATGTTTCAACGTCTGTTCAACGCCGTGAGGCTTGAAGAAGAACCTGCGACGAAGGGGCGCGGGCGTCTCGCCCGCCGGGCGGCCAAGATGGCCGCGCTCCGTCAGCTTGCACGAATCTCAACCCACTGGCCCGGCTGCCGTCCTTACCTCATGCGGACAGGAATGTCCGCGCGCCCGCGCTACGGCACCACCACGCGGTAGAATTTCATCGGCGCGGCCGGGTTGGTGATCGTGATGCTGCGATTGATCGGCGCGGCGGGCACGCTCACCAAGTTGAGCCACACGCCCGTGCTGAGCGACACGCGGCTCTGGAAAGTGTAAGTCACGTTGGACACCGCATCGAACTGGAGGCGGATGAGGTTCGTGGACTCGAAACTTCCCGTGACGAACAAGCGGCTGGCCGCGCTCTGCGGATCAGTGCCGGCCAGATACTCCTGCAAGTTCGTCATGCCGTCGCCATCCGCATCGAGCGCGGCGTCGTTCAAGTTTGGATTCAAGCCGTGGGCCAGTTCCCACGCGTCCGGCATCCCGTCACCATCGCTGTCGCCGCTTGCGGAAACGACGAGCGTGGGCGCGGCGGCCAACCAGTTCGTCGGGTCGTTGCCGTATCCGGTGAGACTCAGACGCTGCAAGGACTGGCCCGTGCCGGAAGCCGTGGTCGGCCACGGCGCGGTGCTGGCGTAGGAAATTTTCTCCACGGTCACGAACGGGACAAAGCCGGCGTCGGGATGCGGCGCCAACTGCACGCCGTCCGGTCGCTCCAGTGAAAGGCTCTCGGCGGTGTTGCCGAGTTTGCCGCGCCAGGGGCCGAGCACAGTGAGCGCGCCGCTGACGCCGTAGGCGGATTTGAAGGCGGCGAGCGTTGTCGGATCGGTCGCGGGATCAAAGCTCACCACGATCAGCGTGCTCGTCGCGCCGAGGATCACGCCTGGCGGAAAATCAAACTCCACCGCGCCGCGCCAGCGCCAGGTGTTGGTCGGGTAATTCGTGTCGTAGAGCGCGACGGCGGTGGCGGTGGCGTTGCGCAGTTCGATAAATTCATCGCGCGTGTTGTCGAGTCCGCCGAGCAGCGGGGGCTGGAACATGATCTCGCTGATGACCACCGGGCCGACGAGGGGATAGGCGTTCGCCAGTCCGGTGCCGGTGCGGAACTGCGCGACGGTCGCCGGCGAGTCCACGCCGAAAGTTCGCGCGCTCATCGCCACCAAATCGTGCTGACCGTCACTGCGGCGGTGACGCCCAAACGACACGCCGTTCGCCGCCGCAACAAAGCTGACCTGCGCGCGATAGCCGGTGAGCACGCCGTTCGTCGCTTCCGCCAGAATCACGTTGTCGCCGTGCGCGGCGTTGAGCGTGAAGTTGTTCGGCGCGAGCGCCACGTCGTTGAACTGCGTTTCGTAAAACACTTTGAAGCCGCCGGGCGGAAGCGTGATGGCGTTGGTGATCGGATACTTTTTCAGGTTCGATTTGTCGTCGCTCAGGAACCAGCCGGTGAGGCTCACGCTGGCGGCGTTGGTGTTCAGGATTTCAATCGCGTCTTCGAGCGGCGGGTCGGTGTGGGTGAGGACTTCGTTGATCACCACGTTCGTGAGCGGCAGCCAGTTCGCATCGCCGAGACTTTCGCTGAACGGGAAACTCACCACGCCCACCGCGCCGTCGGGAAAGCGGCCTTGCGACACGCCTAGGGACTGCACGCCGAAAGTCACGCCGTCAATGAGCGTGCCGTTCGTCTGCGAAAGGCCGAGGGCTTCGCCGCCCGCCGCGAGGCTGAACGAAACGTGATCCGCGCCGTTCTGCGGCTGGTTGTCGGCGGTGAATTTCACGAAGCCGAAAACATTCGTGCCGACGAACGAGAGCTTCGCGATCTTGTGCTTCATCCGCGTGCTCGCGGTCGTCAGGTCGTCGGTCAGCCACAAGTCCGCGAGCGCGACGGGTTGCGTGGTCGGGTTGTAAATCTCAAAGGCGTCATCGCCCGACGCCGGATTCGCCAGCCACTCGTTGATCTTCAATTGCAGCGGATCGCCAAGGGCGACCGTGACGTTCGTCGCTGCGGGAGTGGGTGCGCCGAGCTGCCAACTCGTGCCGCCGCTCGGCACGCGGCCGATGGAGAAGTCCGCCGCCTGCGGGCCGAAGGCAATCGAGTCGAGCAACGCGCCGCCGGACGCGAGACTGTTGAAAAGCCACACGGCGCCGCCGCCGGCTTTGAGACGGAAGCCGGTGTTCGTCGCCGAAGTCGGCTTGTCTGCATCAAAGAAAATGCGCAGATGAGTTTGCGCGGCCAGGGTGACGGACGGAAAAACCCAGCGGCGCGGATTCGCCACGTCGTCGCTGAGGCTGAGGTCGGCGAGGTTCAGCGTGACGTTCGTGCCGTTGTAAATTTCCACCCAGTCGGGCGTGGAGCCGTCCGGCTCGGTGCGGGTCTGATTGTTCGCCAGCACTTCGTTCAGCATGAGTCCGGTGGCGGGTGCGGGGCAGGCGTTCGGCGCACCGGGCGTGGGCGTGGCGAGGGAAACAAATTTCGCCACGCCGTCGGCACAGCGTCCCTGCGAAACGCCCGGCAACTGCGGGCCATAAATCACGTTGTCGATCACGGCGACGGTCGGGTCGAGCAATCCGATTTCGCCCTGCACGGTGGAGAGCATGAAGCTGACGTGCCGCGCCGCCGCGCTCCCGTCGGCCTTGAAACTCAGGAAACCATTCGAGCTGATGAAGGACAGCGGCGGCAGCCGGTGCCGTGTTGGTGCGCCGATGGCGTTGTCCGTGAGGTAACAGTTGCCGAGATCGACGGGGGCCAGGCCCGGATTGAACAGCTCGACGAAATCTTCCGTGAACGGCGGCACGCCCGAGGCCTGCCACTCGTTGATGCGGACGTTCGCCAGCACCCCGGTCGGCTTGACCACATTCGTCGCGCCGAAACTCGGCTGGCAAAGTTTCCATTCGCCGCTCGTGCCGAAACGACCGACGGACAGGTCGGGCAACTGCACGCCGAACGTCACTGAGTCGAGCAGCGCGCCGCCCGCGTCCGCGAGATAGACGCCCTCGCCATCCGCATCGAGCGCGAAGCCGGTGTGCAGGCCGCCGGTGCCGTCGTTGGCGTTCGCATAGACCACGAGATACGCGCCCGCCGCGACAATCGTCGGCGATGGGAAGGTGAACTTGAGCAGGTTCGTCGCGTCATCGCTGAGGTGAAAGCCGCCGAGGTCCACGCTGGCCGCGCCTTCGTTGTGGAGTTCGATGGCGTCGGGGAACAGTCCGCCGTGATTCAGCACGGTGACGTTCTGCGCCAGCACTTCGTTGAGCCGCACGGCGGGCGTGGCGGTGTTGACGATCCACACTTTTGAAAGTGTGGCCGAGCTCGTGTCCTGCCACGCGCCCGCGCTGCTCTTGCCGATGACGGCAACGACGTTGGTGCTCCCGTTCGCGAGTCCACTGAGAGCAATCGCCGTCGCCACCGGCGTCTCCGCACCGTAGGCACTGTTGTTCAACTTGAATTTGTAGCTCACCACATTCGAGCCGCCGACGGTGAGCGTCGCGGTCGCGAACGGCGTGGGCGAACGCGGCTCGCCGGAGATCGTCGCCGTGGGCGGCGGCGGGTTGGTGGCGAAGTAGGCGTTCAACTGCCCTTGCACATAAGCGCGCCGCCCATCACCCCAGGTTTTCAAACTGTTGATGGCGCTGGCCGGCACGTAGAAGCCGAGCGTCTGGTCGGCAAGCGCATCGAAGTTTGGCTTGGCGAAGCTGGTGTTCAGCAGCCGCTGCAAGGTCTGGTGATATTGCAACTCGAACGGTGCCGTGCGGATCAGCCGCGTCATCGCCGGCCCGACGCCGTTGTTCGCCAGCGCGCCGAAGAGCGTGTCCGAACTGGTGCCGCCCATGATGGTGTCGAGGTCGTGATAGACGAGTTGGAAGCGCGGGTCGTTGAGGCCGCGATACAACTGATAGTCGTCGTTGTAGCCGCTGTTCAACCCTGTCTCGGTGTTGTTCAGGATGGCCATGGCCGCGAGGTGCAGCAGCCACTGCTCGACGTTGAGGACGGCGCGGGCGCTGGCCACGTTCCAAAGGTCGTTCGTGCCGATGATGCGGTGCAACGCGACGATGTCCGTGTAGTCGTTCTCGGCGGTGTTGGAATTCTTGAAGTAAGTGGTGGCGTAAGCCGGGGCGTTCGATCCGCGCCAGATCATGTCCGGCGGATTGTTGTCGCGGAAGACCTCGTAGATGTTGCCGCCGGCATCGGACGGGAAACGCAAATCCGCCGTGTCGCTGTTGGGCGCTTCGTTGGCCGCGTAGTAGGTGTAGGTGGGCGGGCCGCCCAATCCCGGGCCGCTGTTGATGCGGAACTGCACGGCGCGCGAGCGGTTGCCGGTCACGCCGGACCTGAGCAGGAAGGCCGCGCCGAAAGTCTGGAGATGCGGCTTGTTCGCATTGATGTGCAGCGCGAGCACGCCGTTCAACGTCGAGTCGCTGGGCAGGCCGAGCCAGAAATTATGCAGCGCAACGGCGCGGCTGCCGTGGCCGCGATTGCGAATGACCCCGAGGTAACGCACCTGGGTTCCCTGTCCGTCGAGACTGATCATGGTGCAGTTGAAGGCGGCGTCGCTGTTGGGCGCACTGGAAATGCAGGCGGTGAACTCCGCGAGTTCCGCCGGCGTGAGGATGACTTTGTAATACGGCGCGCTGTTCGTGGGGGCGGTGTTGTCCACCTGGTAGAGCGCGTTCACGGAATTGCTCGCGCGGTTGAGCACCGTCACGCCGTCGAGGTTGACCGCCTTGCGAGGCCAGGTGTTTGTCTTGTCGGTGATGTCCACGGCCTCGACGTAGAACTCAATGATGCTCAGGTTGGTTTGCGCGGGAATGAACGCGCCGAAAATCCCGTCACCCGCCGTGCCGTCGCCATGCACTCCATCGTCGAACATCGGCGCGGTGGTGAAGGCCGGCGGCGACAGGCTCGCATTCAGCCGCCAGAACAAACGCAGCGTGGGATTCGCCGCCTCGTCCACGACCCGCGCGGTGATGGCCACTGGGTCGCTGCTGCGCGGGACGATGGGCGAGTGTGCGCCCCCGGTGAGGAGCGGTGGACCGTTGATGGAGAAGACTGAGTTGGCCGCGCCGGGCGTGCCGTTCATCACTGTGCTGGGCGACCAGTTGTGGCCGAGGGTGTTGGGCAGGTTCAGGTTGATCAACTCCAGTGATTTGCCGCCGCCATCCGCGTCGTTGAACCAGCGCCAGCCCTGATAACCAAGGTCGGGCAGCCCGCGTTGGCGGATGCCCCAGTCGCCCTCCTCGGCGAAGAACACGGACTGCACGACGTGGCCCTGAGTGTCTTCCAGCACCAGCGTTTCGTGCGAGTGGCTGAGGGCGTTGGCGAAGTTCGTGTAGGTGAAGCCGACGACGTTCGTGGTGCGCACAATGACGAACTCACCAACGTAGTTCGTCACCGTCGGATACTTGTTGGTGAAGGTCTGCCGATGTCCGGGCACGACGAGATAGGCCGACGGCGCGATGGTCGTGCCAGGGGGGAAAGTGAATTTGAAACCCCGCGTGAACTTCCAGCCGGACAGATCCACGTTGGTCGTGGCCGGGTTGAAGAGTTCCACATACTGCTCGCGCAGGTTGTGCGACGCAGGATGGAACATAATTTCGTTGATGAGGATGTTCTGCGCGCGAGCGGACGGGAAGGTGAGCGCGCAAAGCAGGAGGAACAAAATGGCGAAGGACGAATCACGAATGGACCAGAGTGAAACATCCGAAGTCCGGAACTTTGAACCTTGAAGCTCGAACCTTGAACTTTGAACAGGCTCACGCTCCACGCGCCATGCACCTGGCCGTTCGTCATTCGTCATTCGGAATTCGTCATTGATCATAAGGTGCATGGGTTCGTTTCGGGAACGTCGCTTACCAGTCATCGTTTGTCGAAAGCGGCTCCCCGGATGGGAGTCGCCTGCGAAGGAATTTCAAAACATCACGGCGTGACCACCTGATAGAAGCGCGATGCGCCGGGCGCGGTCGTGATGCTGATGGTGCGGTTGAACGACGTGGCCGCGAGGCTCTGCAAGTTCAGCCACGCGCCCGTGCCGAGGGAGGCGCGGTGCTGGACGGTGTAGGTCCTGTTCGACACGGCCAGGAAGTTGAAGTGAAAAATCCCGCCCGCCTCAGCGAGACTGACGAGACGCAACACGCTGGCGGCGGACTGCGGATTCGTGCCGGCGAGATATTCCTGCAAGTTCGTCAGGCCGTCGTGGTCCGGGTCATTCGCTGCGTCGTTCACCAGTTTGTCGGTGCCATTCGCATCTTCCCAGGCGTCGGGCATCCCATCGCCATCGGTGTCGAGCGGGCCATTGCCCACCATCCAGGTTTTGGAAGCGGTGACGTGCGCGAAGATGCCAGCGGTGGCCGGATACACGAACGGGTCATCCTGATAGTAACCCACGTCGTTGCGACCGGAGACGAAGACCGTGTGCGCACCATCGGCGAGGTTTGAAAGTGAAATGCTCGGCAGGTTCGTGAACGGCGGCGGATTGCTGACGACGATCTCGGCGCTCCACGGGCCGTTGTCGAGTTTCCACTTGAAGGCCGTCCAGCCCCAGCGCTGGGCCGCACCGGTGCCCCAAGTGAAGGTGCCGGCGGGACCGACGGTGAGCGTGGCGTTCGAGGAAAGCGTCGGGCTGGCCGGCTCGCCCGCGATGGCGATGCCGTTGGTGTTCAAGCCGCCGATGTTGCGCCCACCAAAACCCGTGCCGAGGGCTGGCGAGCTGGGCAACAACTGCATCGCCGAACGCAATTGCGCCGCAGTCACGTTCGTCGGATCGGTGCCCGCAAGCACGGTGAGGTTCAGCAGCGGGTTGGTGTACTGGTTGCCGCCGCCCACGCCGGTCCACTCGTTCGAGGTGCCCTTGAAGGACGGCGGGAAAATGTTGTTCTCAAAAATAACCGTGTGGCTGGTGGGGAAATAAAACCGCTGTAAGACCGGCGCATCGACGAAGATGTTGTGCGCCGCATACATGCCGGAGCCGATGCTGGGCGCGGGCGCGACAATGTTGTCGTCCGACCAGTTGAAGATGCAAATCTCGGGCGCGGTCGTGCCGCTGTATTCCTTCGCGACGTGGACGACCGTGTTGTAGAGGAAGGCCACGCGTCCGCCGCCGTTCGGGGTGGTCGTCGAGTTACCCTTGTTCAGGAAGACGTGATCCACGTCGTAGAAAACATTGTTGATGATCGTCCAGTCTGAGTTCTGCCCGACGACATCCACGCCGCCGGAAATCGCGCTGGCCGTGTCGATGGCCTGATCGGTGCGCGATGGGTCGCGATGCGCGTGCATGAAGATGTTGCCCTCGATCCAGGCGTCCGTGCTGTCGAGGTCGAGATGGTCGTCGCTCGCGCCGTCAAAGACGTTGTTGATGATCTGGAGAATCGCGCCGGGCCGCTGGCCGCCGGTGAAATCAATGGTGTCATTAAAGCCCCAGGTGTGGCCGAAATAATTGTCGCGGAAGATGCCGTAGCCCGTGACCGGAATGCCGTTCACGCCGTGCAAACTCTCCGGTCCCGTCGGCGGCGGATAGCTGGGAAAGGTGCAGTACTGCACGATGAACGAACTGGCATCGAACGAGATGAATTCCACCACCGGCGTCGGCGGCCAGGTGCAGTGGTCAATGAAGATAATGGAGCCGCCGTTGACGTGTAGTTGCGCATTGTGGCCACCGACGGTCGAGCCGGCGCAGGAATCAAAATCAATGTAGGCCAGCCGGCTTTCCACCGTGGTGTTGATGAAGTCGAGTCCGTTCCAGTTGCTCGCGGTGGCCTTGGTGAAACGGATGTGGTTGCTCGCCGTGCCTTCGGCGAGGAGCCGTCCGTTCACGGTCATCTTGAACCCGCTGTTGAACTGGACCGACGCGCCCGGCTCGACGGTCACGGTGGCGCTCGCCGCCACGATCACGGAACTGGTCACGATCACCGTCGAGCCAGCGGGCCAGACCGTGCTCACGGAAATCATGCCGCCGACGTAGATCACGTTCGGCACGCGCTGGCCGGAGGTGAGATTCGAGAAAGGGGAGGCGCTGATGTAGTTCGTGTGCTGCGTGCGGTAGTAATACTTCTGACCGGGCGTGCCGGTTGCGTCGAAGTAGTTCGTCGTCTCAGACGCGAGCGTGGCCACGGTTTGCCAGCTTGTGCCGTTGGCGGAGCGTTGCACGACCACGCCGTCTTCATTCTGCGAATCATCCACCCAGTTCAACGCCACGCCGTTGCTGGACGAGAGCGCGGCGAGGCGCAGCGGCGGCATCGGGATGCCGCCGAGTGGATACGTGATGCCCATCTTGCCGCCGTCGCGTCCGCTGGTCAGCGCGGGTGAGCCGGCTTGCAGGCGGTAGTCGCGCGCCGCCGCGTTCACGAAGATCGGGTCCACATCAATGTTCCCGGCGCCCGGCCAGTTGGTGTTCCCGAAGATGTTGTAGTCCGCAAAAAGCATGCTGCCATTGGCCATGCCAATGGCCGTGTTGTTGCCCCACACGATGTTGTTGTAGCTGTTGGTGGTGATGCCGCCGCCGGTCGGCGAGGCGGGGGTGACCTTGTTGTAATTGGTCAGGCCGGAGTTGTTCGCCACGATGGTGCTGTTCCGCACGCTCACATCGCAGAGGGACTTCGACATCACGCCCGCGTCGCAACCGTAAATCAAACAGTTGCTCACGATGATGCCGTGCGAGGAGCCGACGCCACCGACGCCATCACCGACGGACACGCCCTTGTCGAACGGGAAGTCCCACATGATGCAGTTCTCGATGCGCGTATCGGTGGAGCCGGGTAACTCGCCGGGTCCGATGTCCACGGCGTCGGCGTTGCCGCGATTGCCGTGGCGGTAGGTGCAGTTGCGCGTGTAGGAACCGGGCTGCGCGGAATCGAAGTCCAGCGCGTCGCCTTCCAGCAATTCAAACAGGCACTGCTCGACCTGGATAACGCCGTTGCGGACGAGGCACTCCCAGTAGGTGTAAACGTGAACGCGCCGCGCCTCGAACAGGCTCGCGTAGTTGCAGTGCATGATGGGCCGCCCCAGCGTGCCCGCCGCCGCGCCGGGATCAAAATTGTGGAGGGCGGAATCCTCGATCAATCCGGAGGCGCCGAACTGGGCATTGACCTGCGTGCGGGCAATGTCGGCGAAGCGCACCTGGATCGAGGAGTTCGTGCCGTTGCCGGAGAGCGGACCCCAGAGTCCGTTCGCCGCGCCGTTGATGTTGAAATAGACGCGGTCATCGAAGGTGCCGTGAACATTGATGTGACCGCCGGGTTGCGTCGTAATGTTGCGGCCTGCGTCCACCAGCACCACCGCACCGTTGGCGACTTCGAACGTGGTGTTGGTCGGAATGATTAAATTGTTCGTCACGTACAGCACCGTGCCGCGATTCGAGGCCAGCAGGCTGGAGGACAACGTGCCGCCCGCCGTGAGCGCCGTGGTCTGGTAGATGATGTCCTGCGTAATGTTGGAGAGCAGATTCCCCGCGTTGTCGAGCGCGGCGATGTAGAGGCGGTTGTAGCCGGGCGCGAGCGTGACGTTGTTTGTCCAAGTTCCGGTGCCGGCGTTGAACAAGGACTCGTCGCCATTAACCGTGACGCGTGCCGCACCTGCCACGGTGTTCGAGCCGGTGAGCAAAATCTGGTTCGTGGTCGCAAGCGCATACAAGCCGTTGTTCGGCACTGCGCCAGAAGCCACAGGAACCACCGCGAGGTCAGAAACCAAAATGAAATCGGAACTGGCCGCGGTGGCGTTCACCCCGAGGATGGCGAGGTAGTGCGTGCCGACGCCGAGCCGCGAGCCGACCACGCCGAGGTCCGTGACCGTGGGCGCGTTGCCGCTGGTCCCGAGGGAAGACTCGTGCGTCGAGGTCGTGAGCACGGTATTCGTCGGCTCCACGCCCGCCGTGCCGGGAACGTTGGACGAGCGCAAAATTTCTACGCCATCGAGGTACGCCACGAAGCCATCGTCGTAATCCATGCTGAGGCGCAGGCGCGCGTTGGGATCAAGGGCGTTGGAGATGGTAAATTCCCGGCGGATGTAGAGCGTGCGGTAATTGGTCGCATTGCTGCCCGCCATGTCGAAGAGGATCGTTCGGCAGTTGTTCGTCTCGTTCGGCGTGGTGGCGTCCGAGTTATAGCCGAAGCCGCCCTGGCCCGTGAGCCATTCTCCGCCGAGCGTGGCGTCGAGATTGGTCTGCCAGCCGGACACGGGCTGGTTCGTGCCTTTGTGCCAGCGCCAGGCATCGCTGCGGCTGACCACATTCGCCGGCGCTTCCGGCGGGGTGCCGACCTGCACCGTGAACACTTGCGCGGGCAAGGTGGAAACCAGTCCGGCGAAAGCCAGAAACAAAGCGACGGCGCGTGCTTGAGAAAACATAGGGTTCAGGAGTCTGGCACACGGCGGTGGTGATGACAACGGCTCAGGCCCAACATGACAGTTATTTCATCAGGCCGCGCGCGCCTTGTTTCGCAGCAGACGCCGGGGGACAATTGTGCGCTTCCCTTTTTCCGCCGGGGCCGGGTACGTTGCGGCCCATGCGTAACACACAGATTTTACTCGGACTTATTTTGGCCACGGCCACAGCCACGTGGGCTGACGACGCGCCGTCGGCGAAACAGTCCGCACCGAGGAGCAGCGAGGACTCCGCCCGCGTTCCCGCTGCCGTAAAAGAGAACGAACTGCCGGCGTGGAACAGTTTTGATCGATGGAGCTTTCAAGCAGGCGTCGCCTTCATCACCGAATCCACGGTAGACGAAATTCTCGTCGGTGATGGGAAGCGTGCGACGGGCAAGGATGAGGGCGAGATTTATTTGCTGGAAGCTTCGTACAAGCTGGCCGCCTTTGAGCCGCACATTGGCAAGTATCGTCCGAAGATTGATCTGCAACTGCCGCTCGTCCTCGGCATCTTCAACGAGCACGAGCGCGACGACCTCTGGCTGCAATACAACGTCGGCCTGACCGTGCGTTGGAAATCATTCCCGTGGAACGAATGGCTCTACACCAATTTCGAAACCGGCGCCGGCCTTACTTACAGCCAGTATGTCATCGCCACCGAGCGTGTGCGGCATCCCGACCGTGACCGCTCGCACTTGGAAATCTACTGGCCCGTGCAACTGCTCTTCGCGCTGCCCAATCATCGTCAGCATCAACTCGCACTCTTCCTCCATCACCACTCGGGCGGTGGCACGTTCCACACGGGCGGTGCGAACAACTTGGGCTTCGGCTACCGCTACGTGCCGGGCGAGAAGTGAACTGGCAGGCCGGAGCGCGGACCGCCGAGTCCGCGCTTTTCTGGCTGGCCGGGCGGTCTAAACCCGAACACCGAAGAGGCGGCGGCGCAGCCGCCGGGCAGCACAGCAACCTGCCTGTGCCGCGCGGCTACCAGCCGCGCGGAACGGAGGAGGATGTGGAAAAGTTTCGGGCGTTCAGTTCCAAACTAAGCTCCCTCCCATTCCGCCCGGCTGATAGCCGGGCGGGACGGGCTGGTAGCCCGTTCCACCCGTTCCGATTTCGGCGTTCGGGTTTAATAGATAGTCCATCCTCCAGGCTGATGAACTCGCGGACTCAGCGGTTCGCGCTCCGAAGCCAAAGAAGCGTTGCCCCGGGCGCGGACGTTTTTCTAACGTCCGCGCATGAAGCCACTCTCCGTTCTCGCGGGCCTTGCTGTGCTCTGCCCGGCCATCTTGCTGGCCGCCGATGCGCTCACCATCGCCGTCATTCCCAAGGCCACGTCGCATGAGTTCTGGAAAGCCATTCACGCGGGGGCGGTGAAGGCCCAGCGCGAACTCAACGAGCGCGGCGCGAAAGTGGAAATCATCTGGCAAGGCCCGCTGCGCGAGGACAACCGCGACCAGCAAATCCAGGTCGTCGAAAATTTCATCAGCCGCCGCGTCAGTGGCATCGTCCTCGCGCCCACGGATGACCGCGCGCTCGTCAGTCCCGTCAACACCGCCGCGCGCGCGAAAGTCCCCGTGGTCATCATGGACTCGGGATTGAAGTCGGAGAACTACGTCAGCTTCGTGGCCACGGACAACCGCCGGGGCGGCATCCTCGCGGGTGAGGAGATGGCGCGTTTGCTCGGCGGTCAGGGCAACGTGATTCTCCTCCGCTACCAGACCGGCTCCGCCAGCACCGGGGAGCGCGAGGCGGGATTTCTCGAGGCGGTCAAAAAAATTCCGGGGATCAAAGTTCTTTCCAGCTACCAGCACGGCGGGGCCACGCGCGAGTTGTGTTATCAGGCGGCGCAAAATCTTCTCAACCGCCACGGCAAAAACGTGAACGGCATCTTCGGTCCCTGTGAGCCGGTGGCCAATGGCATCATCATGGCCCTGCGCAACGCGGGCCAGGCCGGCGGCAAAGTGAAAGTCGTGGGCTTCGATGCCGGCGGCCAGACCGTGGAAGCCCTCCGCAAGGGCGACGTGCAGGCCGTCATCGTGCAGAATCCTCTCCGCATGGGTTACCTCGGCGTGATGACGCTCCACGCCCATCTCACTGGCCAGAAAGTCGAGAAGCGCGTGGACACCGGCGTGTATGTCGTGACCCCGGCAAACATGGACACGGCCGAGATGAAGGAGTTGCTGAATCCGCCGCTCGACAAATATCTGAAGTGAGCGGACGCCGCCTCAATGTCCCACCGGCGGCTTCTTCTTCCACGGCATGTCGGGGACTTTGATGGGCGCGCTGGGCGCTTTGGGCTGGGCCATTTTCAATTCATCCTCGACCTCGGCGGCGGTGGCGCCGGGCTTGGTCATGTTGCCGCGCCATCCGGCGATGCGCGCCTGGAGACCGTGATGCTCGGCGGTCTTCTTGTCGCCGGACTTCATGTAGAAGAGGGAGAGATTGGTGTGAACGAGTTGTTCGTTCGGTTGAAGTTTCTCCGCCTGGTGACCTTCGGCAATGGCCGTGGCGAAATCGCCCTTCCGGTAATGACACATGGCGACGGAGAGCTGCGCGTCGAAATGATCCGGGTGCACGTCGAGGATGGCGCGGAACTTCGCCAGCGCGGAGTCGAAGTCCTCCATCGTGTAGTCGAACATGGCGTCGTCGTACTCGTCCTGCATTTCCATGCGCGGAGGTTAAGGGACGGAAGCGCAGGCGGGAACAGCATTCCTACCGAGTGACGGCTGCTTCGTCTCAATGATGGTAGGGCGTCGCTGTCCTCAGCGCGCCGGGCTGCGACTCGACCGCACGCGTCAGAACTTGCCACGCCTCACTCCGGCGCGCTGAGGACAGCGACGCCCTACCCAGCGGCCCCTCTAAATCCACCAAGCGACAGCAGCGACACGCCGTCTGCCTGATTGGAACCACGAAAGAAATCCGCCCGACGTGCCGATGTCTCAGGGAGACATGACGACCGTTGATCTGGCCAGTTCACCCGTGGCTCCCGTCTCGCCGGGAAAGTTTGTTGCGCCGTTACGCGACGCGCTGGACGGCGCGCTGACGCCCGGATGCAGCGAGTCGGTGCTCGCGCGGCAGAAGTTTTATGACGAGCGCGTGGCCGGCCGCCCCGCCGAACTCCAGCGCCAGTATCATCAACTGCTGAAAAACTATTTCGGCTTCCTCGTCCCCCCCGGCCAGCGCGTGCTGGAGATCGGCTGCGGTCTCGGTGATTTGCTGACCAGCGTGAAACCGTCGCGCGCGGTGGGCGTTGATTTCAGCGCGCCGACCGTGGAAGCCGCGCGCGCGCGTCATCCGCAGGCGGAGTTCCATGTCGCGGACGCGGCGCAGTTCGAGCCGGGCGAGAAGTTTGATTACATCCTGATGGCCGATCTCGTGAACGACGTGCCGGATGTGCAACGCGTGCTCGAACGCGCCCGACGCAACGCCACGTCCGACACACGCCTGGTGCTGAATTTCTTTAACCAGCTCTGGCGTCCCGTCCTGAACGTGGCGCAGAAGGTCGGATGGAAAGCTCCGACGCTCGCGCAGAACTGGCTCGCGCTCGACGACATGAAAAACCTGCTGCATCTCGCCGGCTGGGAAATCGTGAAGACCGACGTGCGGATGCTCTGGCCCGCGCGCACGCCCTTGGTGGAGAAGTTTTTGAACCGCTGGGTCGCGCCGCTCCTGAAACATTTCTGCCTCACCATCTTCGTGGTCGCGCGTCCGCGTCCGCAGGTGGAGCCGGACCAGCATTACCGCTGCTCGGTCATCATCCCCGCGCGCAACGAGGCCGGGAACATCGAGGACGCCGTGCAGCGCGTGCCGGAAATGGGCCGCGGCACGGAGATTATTTTCATCGAAGGCGGCTCGAAGGATCACACCTGGGATGAAATTCAACGCGTGGCGAAAGCGTATCCGCACCGCGACATCAAGGTGCTGAAGCAACAGTCGAAGGGCAAAGGCGGCGCGTGCCGCGAGGCCTTCGCGCAGGCCACGGGCGACATCCTGTTCATCCTTGATGCGGACCTGACGATGCCGCCGGAGGAACTGCCGAAGTTTTACGAGGCCGCGCGCAGCGGCACGGCGGACTTCGTGAACGGCGTGCGCCTCGTGTATCCGATGGAACAGCAGGCCATGCAGTTCCTGAATATGATCGCGAACAAATGTTTTGGTCTCACGTTCTCCTGGCTGCTCGGCCAGTCCATCAAGGACACGCTCTGCGGCACGAAAGTTCTCTTCCGTTCCAAGTATGAACTCATCGCCAAGAACCGCGCCTACTTCGGCGACTTCGATCCGTTCGGAGATTTTGATCTGCTTTTCGGCGCGGCGAAGCTGAACGCGCGCATCGTGGATTTGCCGATTCGCTACCGCGCCCGCACCTACGGCGAGACGAACATCTCGCGTTGGAAACACGGCTGGCTGCTGCTGCGCATGACGTGGTTCGCCGCGCGCCGCCTGAAGTTTTTGTCGTGAACCTGGGAGCGCCGGCTTCCAGCCGGCGTGTTCTTAAAGAAGGACATCTTCGCGCCGGCAAGGATGCCGGTGCTCCCAGGATGCGCCGCTTGAACCATCACCGCGCAACCATCACTCTGCCTTGACCATGACGCCGCTGGAGCAGCATCAAATCGAGATCGAGCAAAACCTGGCCCGCTGGCACGGCAAGCCGTTGCTGCAAAAGATCTACGCGGGGTTCTACGCGAAAATTCTCCAGCACATTGACACCACCGCGCCCGGCGCGGTCGTGGAGATCGGCTCCGGCATCGGCAATCTGAAGGCTCATCTGCCCCGCGCCATTTGCACCGACTTGTTTCCCAATCCTTGGCTCGACCTGGTGTGCGACGGCTACGAACTGCCCTTCGCCAGCGGCCGCGTCTCGCACCTGATTCTCTTCGACGTGTTTCATCACCTGCGCTGTCCGCGCGCGTTCTTGGACGAAGCGCGCCGGGTGCTTGCGCCGCAAGGGCGCGTGATTCTGTTCGAGCCATTCATCAGTCCGGCGAGTTATCCGGTCTATGGCCTGTTGCACCACGAGCCGGTGGCGATGAAAGAGCCGGTGAATTTCGCTGCCACCTATCCGCGCCCGCGCGACTACTACGCGGCGCAAGGCAACGCCACGCGGCTGTTCTTCCGCGGTGAGTCGCGCGACTGGCTGGCTGGCTGGAACGTAGCGCACGCCGAGGCGTTCAGCGCGTTCAGCTATTTTCTGAGCGGTGGTTACAGCAAGCCCGCGCTCTATCCTGCCGCGCTGCTCGGCGCGCTGCGTGGTCTGGACTCTGCGCTCTCGTGCTGCCCGCGCGTCTTCGGCGGGCGGTGTCTGGTGGAGCTGCGGAAGAATTAAACCCGAACTCCGAAGTCGGGGCGGCGTAGCCGCCGGGGTAGCACAGGCAACCTGCCTGTGCCGCGCGGCTACCAGCCGCGCGGAACGGAGGAGGACGCAGGAAAGTTTTGCTGCGCCTATTTCCCATCCACGCTCCCTCACATTCCGCCCGGCTGGTAGCCGGGCGGGACGGGCTGGTAGCCCGTTCCACCCGTTCCGATTTCGGAGTTCGGGTTAAAGGCCGGGCAGGGCATGGCGTTCACTTCATCCGCGAGGCGCGATCCAGCATCTCCTGCGCGCGCGGATGGTTTGGGTTCAACTTCAACGTCTGCGAAAACTCGCGGGCGGCCTCGGCAAAATTTCCCAGCTTCGCCAGCGACACTCCGAGGTTGAAATGCGCGTCGGCGGAACCCGGTTGCAAACGCGCGGCCTCGGCAAAGTGCGGATGCGCCTCGCCCGCGCGCCCGGCCCGGGCGAGTTCCAACGCGAGCGCCAGATGCGCCTCCGCAAAGTCCGGCCTCGCCCGCGCTGCCGCCGTGTAGTGCTCAATCGCCGCCGCCGGATTCTGCGCCTGCACCGCGTTGCCGAGATTGTAGTGCGCGACCGCGTTGCTGGGATTGATGCGTAACGCTGCCTCGTAATTTTTCATCGCGCCCGCGCGGTCGCCGTTCTGGTTTAACAGTTTGCCGAGATTGATGTGCGCCGCCGCGCTGTTGGTGTCGTGGCGCAAGGCGAGTTCATACTGCGCGATGGCGTCGTTGGTCCGGCCCTGTTGCGCGAGCCACTGGCCGAGGTTCACGCGGGCCTCGGCGAACTTGGGTTTGAGGCGCAGCGCAATCTGCCACTCACGCTCAGCCTCGGTGTTTTTGCCAAGGTTGCTCAACGCCAGGGCGAGGCTGTTGCGCGTCTCCACCGAGTTTGGGTCGCGTCGCAAGGCCTCGCGGAAAAGCGGCATGGCCTCCGCGCTTGCGCCCATCGTGTCGAGCAGGTTGCCCGCGTGGAAATACGCCTGCGGCTCATGCGGCAGCAGCCGCATCACCTCGCGCCACTGCTCCAGCGCGCGCGCGGTCTCACCGTGCGTTTCGAGCAGGGTCGCGAAATTCTGATGCAACACCCAGTCGTTCGGCGCGAGGCGGAGCGCGGCGGCATACTCTTCCGTGAGACGGAGAATTTTGTCCGGCGTGAGACGGGCGCTGATCTCCGCGATGCGCCGCCCCCATTCGGCATCGCGCGCCGCGTGGCCGTGCTGCGCGGTGAACGGCGGTTGCTGCAAGCGCTTCCGCACCTCCGTAAAAACTTCGCGCTGGTCCCAGTCCGTCCACGCCAGACGCCGCGCACAGTCTTCGAGCGAAGGAACGCCCCCCGCACCGCGCGCGGTGACGGAAGCGGGCAGCGTCTTCACCACTTCCTCGAAGAACGTGCACGCGAGCAGATAAGTTCCCTCGAAGGTGAAGTGAACATGCTCGTAGAAAAACTCGGAGCCGGGGATGCCGTTGGAACTGGCGGCGCTCAAGATCGCCGCCGAGTCCACAAGCGTCCTGGGTGAAGACAATGGTCGGCGCTCGCTGGCCAGACCGGTAATCTCGCCGTCCGCTCGAAAGCGCAAGGTGTCGTATTCCAAGGCGCGGTGAAAATAGAACCGCGCATGCCTGGCATTCCCTAGCGCCAATTCGCAACGCGCCAATTGAAAATAGAGTTCCGCGTGAACGTAGGCACGATCCTTGCCCGCCTTGAATCGCAGTTTGGTCAGGGCGTCGTGAGCGTCCTGAAAGTTGCCCGCATCCGCCAACCTCGCTCCCCTGCCGAGTTCTTGCGCGAACTCGCCCTCCTCGGCTTTCGTCAAGATGGTGGCGTGCTGCGAAGCGAAAGGCGGACAGTCTCTGAGGTTCACCAGCGGCGTCCCAACCAAGACCCTGGCCCCTGCCTTGTCTCCGATGCTGATGATCTCGCTCAAGTTCTCCGCGTAGTACCAACGAAGTTTCGCCATGCGTGGATCATCCCGCTGCACTTGCTGGTTGAGGAACATTTCCATGCCCTTCCACTCCGTAGGCCCATGCTCACCAAGCGACCAGAGCAGTTGGGCGACGCGAAACTGTTTCAACCAGAGCGATGCCCGAATCACTGGAAAGAGCGGGACTTGTTGGCCGAAAATCGTCCCGCCGCCGAACGGCCCCACGACTTCGTTATTGCCCATGTAAATGATCCACACGTCGCCTTCGAGCGGCGCGCAGTCCTTGGCGATTTCTCGGATGACGTGCGAGTTGATGGCCGTCATGGCCACGTTGATGACTTCAAATTGGTTGCTCGGAAATTTCAGTTCCAACATCGCCTGCAACATTCGCGGCAGGCCGAACGCCGGCTCGGGGTCGCCCATCGCGGCAGATTCGCCGAAGACGAAAATGCGCGTGGTGCCGGGAGCCTTGTGCGCGGAGAAGATCACCGGCTCCGGCGTGCGGGCGAGGGCGCGGGAGAAGAAGCGCTGCCCGAACTGGCGGTTGTCCGTGAGCATGTCGCGCCCGTGCACGCGCTGTTTGAGAAAGAATCCCGTCGGATACCCGTAGCCGGACATGCGGAGGAAAATTTCCACCACCGCCAGCAGCAGCAACGGCATGAGCAGCGCGATGACGCGAAAGGCCCAGCGCTGGCGCGGCGTGAGCGGGCGACGCGGACGCGCGATATCGGGCGTGGACTTGGATTGGCCGGGACGTTTCAACGCGCCGAACGCTAGCAGTCCCGCCCCGCACGCCGGAAAGGAAAAGCGCGCCGTTCAACCGAAGCCACGGAGCGCGGGTTTTTAACCGGCAGCCATGTTCACCAGTCGAGAGCGCAGGAACTTGCCAGCACCCTTCTGCATTTCACGTTGCTGCGGGTTAAAAACCCGCGCTCCTTGCCCATTTTCCCCCGCTTGACCTGCGGCCTCCCGTCGCGGAGCCTGCGCGACGCCTTGGGCATGTTGTTCAGGGCCAATAACAAAATCATGACTTCAAAAATCATCAACGGACTCGCCGTGGCGGCCATCTTCGTCACCGGCGCGTGCGCGCAGGACAAACCCACGGAAAAAATGGACCTCAAGGACGCCAAGCAGAAGACTAGCTACGCCATCGGCATGGACATCGGCGGCAATTTCAAACGCCAGGAAATTGAAGTGGATGCCAAGGCGCTCGCCGCCGGCATCGCCGACGCGCTGTCCGGCAAGACGCAACTCACCGAGGCCGAGGCCAAGCAGGCCATCACCGATTTCCGCACGACAATGATGGCCAAGGTGGAAGCCAAGCAAAAAGGCGAGGGCGACAAAAACGTGGCGGCGGGCGAAGCGTTCCTCGCGGCCAACGCCAAAAAAGACGGCGTGAAGACCACGGCCAGCGGTCTGCAATACAAAGTTCTCAAAGCCGGCGACGGCAAGGGCGCGATGCCGAAAGCCACCGACACCGTGAAGGTGCATTACCACGGCACGTTGATTGACGGCTCAGTCTTCGACAGCTCGGTCGAGCGCGGCGAGCCGATCTCCTTCCCGCTGAGCGGCGTGATCGCCGGCTGGACGGAAGGTCTGCAACTCATGAAGGTGGGCGACAAGTTCCAGTTCACGATTCCCGGCAAGCTGGCCTACGGTCCCTCCAGCCCCAGCCCGAAGATCGGCGCGAACAGCACGCTGATTTTCGACGTGGAACTGCTGTCGATTGAGAAGTAATCGCGCGGCGTTTTGATTTTCACAGGCGTTCCTTTGGGAACGCCTTTTTTTGTTTGGGCGATTGCTGGCTTGCCCGGCGGCGGCGCGATGTTCAACCTCCCGACACCATGATTACCAAAACTCTTCGCATCCTCGCCGTGGCTTGTGTTCTTTCGTTGCCCATTTACGTCCACGCGGAATCGGCCGCGCATTCCGCCATCGTGCCAGTGCCGCGCGATGCGAACTGGAAGGTGCGCGCCGACCTGCTCGACGAGCGCGTGAAACAAAATCCCGCGCGGAACTGCTCTTCATCGGCGACTCCATCACGCAGGGCTGGGAAGGCAGCGGTGCGAAGGACTTGTGGGCGAAATTTTACGCGAAGCGCAAAGCCGTGAACCTCGGCATCGGCGGCGACCGCACGCAGCATGTGTTGTGGCGGCTGATCAATGCGCCGCTTGACGGCGTGAGGCCGAAGGTGGCCGTGGTGATGATCGGCACGAACAATTCCAACAGCGAAGACAACACGCCCGGCCAGATCATTGACGGCATCGCGGCCATCGTCGCCAAGCTGCGCGAGCGTCTGCCGAACACGAAAATTCTCCTGCTCGGCATTTTCCCGCGCAGCGAAAACTTCACCGCGCAACGCGGCAAGCTCACGCAGATCAACCAGGTCCTCGCCAAGTTGGATGACGGGAAGAATGTTCATTACCTCGACATCGGCCACCGCTTTCTCACCAACGATGGCGTGCTGCCGGCCGAGATCATGCCCGACTACCTGCACCTCTCCGCAAAGGGCTACCAGATGTGGGCCGACGCCATCGAACCGAAGCTCGCGGAATTGCTCGGCGAGAAGAAGTGACGGCGGCCCGACGGTGGAGCCGGAGCGGCGGACAGCCATGTCTGCCGCTTCTTTTTTGAAGTGCGGCGAAGGGTGCGGAAAAAATTTACGCGCCCGGATTGTAGTTTAACCACGGGCCGAGCCAGCGTTCCATCTCGGCGAGGGACTTGCCCTTGCGTTGCGCGAGATCGGCGACCTGATCCTGCGCGAGTTTGCCGACGGCGAAATACTTCGAGTCCGGGTGCGCGAAGTAGAGTCCGCTCACGCTGCTGCCGGGCCACATGGCGAAGCTCTCGGTGAGCTGGATGCCGGTGCTTTTTTCCACGTCGAGGAGCTTCCAAAGCGTGCCTTTCTCGGTGTGATCGGGGCAGGCGGGGTAGCCGGCAGCGGGGCGGATGCCGCGATATTTTTCGTCAATTAACTCTTCGGTGTTGAACTTCTCCGACTGGCCGTAGCCCCATTCTTCGCGCGCCTTCTTGTGTAGGTATTCCGCAAACGCCTCGGCCAGGCGGTCGGCCAGCGCCTCGGCCATGATGGCGTTGTAGTCGTCGTGTTCGGCTTTGTATTTTTTGACCAGTTCATCCAGGCCGTGACCGGTGGTGACGGCGAAGGCTCCGAGGTAATCGTCCTGCGGCGCGATGAAGTCGGCGAGCGACCAGTTGGGCGAGCTGTCGCCCTTCTCCATCTGCTGACGGAGAAAATGAAACTTGGTCAGTGCCTTGGTGCGCGAGTCGTCGGTGTAAATTTCCACGTCTTCGCCCACGCGCTGCGCCGGGAAGAAACCATAGACCGCCGTGGCGCGAATGAGTTTCTTCGCGATGATTTCATCGAGCAGTTGCTGCGCGTCGTGGAAGAGCTTGGTCGCTTCCACGCCATACTTCTCGTGCTGGAGAATCTTCGGATACACGCCGCGCAATTCCCAGGTGTGGAAGAAGGGCGACCAGTCAATGAACTCGCGAAGCGTGGCGAGCGGGAAGTCGTCGAGCACGCGCGAGCCGGTGAAGGCGGGCTTCGGCAGATCGGTGTAGGTGAGCTTGGGCGCGTTGGCGCGGGCTTGCGCGATGGAAAGCAACTTCACCTGCTGGCTACCGTGTAGCTGACGCAGCTTCTCGTAGTCCTCGCGCAGTTGTTTCACGAACGCAGGCTTCTGCTCCGCGCTCAACAAACTGCTCGCCACCGGCACGGCGCGCGAGGCGTCGAGAACGTGGACGACTGGTTCGCTGAAGTGGTGCGCCACTTTTACCGCCGTGTGCGCGCGGCTCGTCGTCGCGCCGCCAATGAGCAGCGGCACCTTGAAGCCGGTCCGCTCCATCTCCTTTGCGACGTGGACCATCTCATCGAGCGACGGCGTGATGAGGCCGCTCAGACCGATGAGGTCGGCCTTCTCCAGTTTGGCGCGTTCCAGAATTTTCTCGCACGGGACCATCACGCCCATGTCGATCACCTCGTAGTTGTTACAGGCGAGCACGACGCCGACGATGTTCTTGCCGATGTCGTGGACATCGCCCTTCACCGTCGCGAGGACGATCTTGCCCTGCGCCTTCACGGCTTCGCCGCGCGCGGCCATCAGCGCTTTTTCTGCCTCCATGAACGGCGTGAGATACGCGACGGACTTTTTCATCACGCGCGCGGACTTCACGACTTGGGGCAAAAACATTTTGCCTGCGCCGAACAAGTCGCCGACCACGCTCATGCCGGCCATCAACGGGCCTTCGATGACCAGCAACGGCTTGCCGTATTTCGCGCGCGCCTCCTCGGTGTCCGCATCAATGTAGAGATCGATGCCTTTGACGAGTGAGTGCGAGAGGCGTTCCTCGACGGTGCCTTTGCGCCATTCTTCTTCGACCTTCTTGTCACTCGCGGTGGTGCCGGCGCTGGCGGCCTTGAGCTTCTCGCCATGTTCAACGAGGCGCTCGGTGGCGTCGGGACGGCGGTTGAGCAAGGCGTCTTCGACGAGTTCCTTTAGCTCCGGCTCGATCTCTTCATACACTTCCAACATGCCGGCGTTGACGATGCCCATGTCCATGCCGGCCTTGATGGCGTGGTAGAGGAACGCGCTGTGCATCGCCTCGCGCACCGGGTTGTTGCCGCGGAAGCTGAACGAGACGTTCGACACACCGCCACTGACTTTCGCGTGCGGGAGGTTCTGTTTGATCCAGCGCGTGGCCTCGATGAAGTCCACGGCGTAGTTGTTGTGCTCATCGATGCCGGTGGCGACGGTGAGGATGTTCGGATCGAAAATGATGTCTTCGGGCGGGAAGCCGATTTCATCCACGAGGATGCGGTAGGCGCGTTCGCAGATGCGGATCTTTTCGGCGTAGGTTGCGGCCTGGCCGTTCTCGTCGAAGGCCATCACAACGACCGCTGCGCCATATTTCAAAACCTTGCGCGCGTGCTCACGGAACAACTCCTCGCCGCCCTTGAGTGAGATGGAGTTCACGATGCCCTTGCCTTGAAGACATTTCAGGCCAGCCTCGATCACTTCCCACTTCGATGAGTCCACCATGAAGGGAACTTTCGCGACTTCCGGCTCGCTGCCGAGCAACTGAAGGAAGCGCGACATGGCGGCGACGCCGTCGATCATTCCTTCGTCCATGCAGATGTCGATGATGTTGGCACCGTTCTCGACCTGCTGCCGCGCTACGGCCACGGCCTCCTCGTATTTGTTCTCCTTGATGAGCTTCGCAAATTTCGGCGAGCCGGCGACGTTCGTGCGCTCGCCGATCATGATGTATTGCCCGATTTGCTGCGTGAAAGGTTGCGAGCCGGAGAGGCGCAATGGGAGTGGGGGTTCGGATGCGCTCGAACTTGGCGCGCGTTGCTCTCCCTCACCCCGGCCCTCTCCCGCTGGGAGAGGGAGAATGGCATCCAGCGTCTTGCGCAAACCGAGCGCGCCCG
>JAYVQC010000057.1:0-9789 GCA_043757045.1 Akkermansia sp.
CGGCGCGTTCGTTGTCCAGAGCCGTCCGCGCCGATTTGGAAATCGGCGCTCCATCGCTTCGGGCCGAGCGATGCTCGGCGCTCCGGGGCGGGAGTCGCAGCGCGCTTTCGAACGGAAGGATTTTCTCGCGTTCACGTTCACGAGTTCTTCGAGGTCTGCTGGCCGGTGCCGGCGATGTTTTCGCGCATCGAGGTGTCGGCCTGCACGTTCTTCATCTTGTAATAATCCATGACGCCGAGATGGCCGGCGCGAAAGGCCTCGGCCATGGCGAGCGGGATTTGCGCCTCGGCCTCGACGACGCGGGCGCGCATCTCGGAGACGCGCGCGACCATTTCCTGCTCGGTGGCCACGGCGGCGGCGCGGCGCACTTCGGCGTGGGCCTGCGCGATGAGCTTGTTGGCCTCGGCCTGCTCGGCCTGTAATTTCGCGCCCACGTTTTCGCCCACGTCCACGTCGGCGATGTCAATGGAGAGAATTTCAAAGGCGGTGTTGGAATCGAGCGCCTTGTCCAGAACGGTCTTGGAAATGCGGTCGGGATTCTCGAGCACGTCCTTGTAGCTGTTCGCGGAACCGATGGTGGAGACGATGCCCTCACCGACGCGGGCGATGATCGTTTCCTCCGTCGCGCCGCCGACGAAGCGTTCGAGATTCGTGCGCACGGTCACGCGCGCGCGGGCGCGGATGACGATGCCGTCCTTGGCCACGGCATCAATGGTGATTTTGCCGGAGGAGGGCGCGGGGCAGTCAATGACCTTGGGATTCACGGAGGTCTTCACGGCTTCGAGCACGGTCTTGCCGGTGCCTTTCGTGGCGAGGTCAATGGCGCAGGCGCGGTCGAATTCGAGATGGATGCCGGCCTTCTTCGCGGCGATGAGCGCGAGCACGACCATCTCGACGTTGCCGCCGGAGAGGTAGTGCGTGGAGAGGTCATCAATGGTGACGGGCAGGCCGGCTTTCACGGCGGTGATGCGCGAATCCACGATCATGCCCACGGGCACGCGGCGCAGGCGCAGGGCGATCAACTCGCTGAACTTGACGCTCGCGCCGCTGGTCCAGGCGCGAATCCAGATGCTGGCGAAGGTGGCGACGATCAGCACCATGACGAAGAGTGCGATGCCGAGAATCGCCCAGATGACGAGCTTGATGGGGCTGAAGGACATTTGGGCCAGGAGCCAGGGGAGGTGTTGCATAATTTAGGATTTAGTTGGAACGGACGTTTCGGACAAAGCACGGACGACGACGCGCATCCCTTCGATGGCGACGACACGGACAGGAGTTTGCGGAGCAATCATGCCGCCTTCGGTCACGACATCCACGCGGCGGCCGTGGATGAGCGCGGTGCCGGACGGGCGCAGCGTGGTCACGGCGATGCCGGATTGGTGGAGCAAATCAGGACTGACGGCATTGATGTCGCCGATGGTGCGGTGGGAGACAAACACGCGGCCCGCGCGCGACGTGGGCAGATATTTGATCCAGAGAAACGTGCCGAGCATCAGCGCCACGATCACGCCGGCGAGGACGTAATGGCCCACCTCCGCGCCGAACACGACGTAAGCCTGGATGACGCCGCCGATGAGGCAGAGCAAACCGAGGACGCCCGCGATCAACCCGGGCAACACCGTCTCGAGGAGCAGCAAGACAGCTCCGGCGACGAGGAGAGTGACGACCCATTCCATGCGCGGGATGTTGGCGCAGTGCGCGAAAGCGACAAGTGGAATTATGGGGTGCCGGCTCCAAGGCGTGGGCGGGGCGCAGGCTGAAGGACGGACAGAAATTAGCCGGGGGTGGAGAGGAGCGACACCCCGGAACGGCGTTCCAGATTTCGGGCACACCGTGGAGGGGTGCCAGAGTGGCGGTGATTTCTCACCACGATCTCTGCGACCCCTCCGGGGGCGGAGGCGATGGGGGCGGTGATCCCGGGGTGTCGTCGCTGCGCTCCTCAACCCCGGGCTAATTTCTGGCAGCCTTCCGGGCTGGCGCGGGTGGCACAGGCGGGTCGCCCGTGCCGTTGGGCGAATCGCCCAACGGAATGGGAGGCGGCGTGCCAGCGTCAAGGACGCCACTGGCTGGCCGGCATGAAATTTTTGACAGTGGTCGCTTGTCCATCTTGCTCCACAACTTTGGTTTCATATTTGTAGTACCAAATAAAATTTTGCTTCTCGGTGACATTGCCTGCCACGTCTGTTGCCGTGACCACGTCGTAGAAAAAGATTCCCAAAGTTCCGTTGTCGGGAATGTTTTCAATCTTCGGTCCAGAGATGGTCAGTTGATGTTCACCTTGTGGCGGAACAATGGCCCCCAGCATTTCTCCGTAACCAGTCTGGTCAACCGACATCAACTTCCCTCCCACATTGAACTGCACCACCGTTCCTGCGCCACGAAACACACGAGACAAGGTGTTGTTGATCTTGATCGTGAATTGCAGCCGTTCCGGTGTGGTCTTTAGTGTCGTCTCCGTAACTTCATCATAGAAAACTTTCGGGCCCGAACGCGGATCTGGGTCAATGAAGAATCCGGGCTTTGGTGTTTGTCTCCGCGTCGTCCTTGAACCGGCTTCAGCTTTGTAAGAAACGGGGGCAATCGAAATACGCACCCCTCCTTTGATTGGGGCATAGTCCGTTTCAGGCATGGCTGTGATCTCCGGCACTTTGCATTTCATTCTTTGTGCAACCGGCTGCGGGCGGGGCGGCAAGATGCATCCGGTGAGGAATACAGCCACGAGAAAGAGGCAGGGGGTAGTGAGCTTCATAGTTTTGTTGGAGTGAGTTTCCGGCGCGGACGCTAGAATCGAAGATATTCGATGTCAAGAATCGGATGTGCATGGTTTGGAATAGAGGGTGACAGCCCGGCAAATCCTGCGGTGCATCGGCCTGAACGTGAGGAACTCACGTTTGCAGGCCGACCTGACGCAAGAGTGTCTGGCGGAACTGGTCGGGGTCCACTGGCAAACCATCAGCTACATCGAGTCAGGCCGGGTTCCATGTTCCATTCTCACGTTCGCGCGCATCAGCCAGGTGTTGGATGTCAGCCCAAACCGGCTGCTGGATGGATTGCCGGAGCCGGACGCCAAGAAAATTTCCGCCATCAAGCAGGCCAAGGCACGAAAGCGCAAACGGCCCGCTGGCAAGACTGGTTGAGCGCCTTCTGGCTTCATCGCGCGCTGGTAGAATCTGCGGGCGCATCGAATCAAATGCCTTCCCACTCCATCGAAACTTCGCTTTGATCAAACTCGTGCAAGCGAACGGCGAATTTCAAATACCTTTCCTCAGTGTGGTTCCGTCCTCATGTCTCTAGCTGAAATCCATCTCTCCGCCACGCAGGCGTTGTGGCCGTTGCTCGCGGCCTTCGCCGTGATCGTCGGCTTTGTCGTCTGGGCCTACGGGCGCACGGCGGGTTCCACGGCGGTGCGCGCGGTTTGCACGGTCTTGAAAATCATCGGCATCGCGGCGCTCGTGCTCTGCCTGCTGGAACCGCTCTGGAGCAAGCAGCGCATCAAGCCGGGCGCGAATTATTTCGTGGTGCTGGCGGACAACAGCCAGGGGCTGCAAATCCATGATAAGGGCGCAGCCCAGTCGCGCGGCGCGGTGATGAAGAAGCTGCTCGCGGACGAGGCCGCGACGTGGCAGCCCGCGCTGGCGGAGAGTTTCCAGTTGCGCCGCTACTCGTTCGACGCGCGGCTCCAGCCGGTGAGCGAATTCGGCGAGCTGGATTTCAACGGCGGCGCGTCGGCGCTGAACTCGGCGCTGAAGAACCTCGCCGAGCGTTATCGCGGCCAGCCGCTGGCGGGCGTGCTGATGTTCACCGACGGCAACGCGACCGACCCCGGCGTGGCGCTGGACACGGCGGGGCTGCCGCCGATTTACAGCGTGGTGTCCGGCCGCGACGACGTGCCGCGTGATCTCTCGGTGCAGAAGGTCGCGGTGAGCCAGACGGCCTTCGAGGATGCGCCGGTGACGATTCAGGCGGACGTGAGCGCGAACGGCTACGCGGGCGAGGAAATCGTGGCGGAGCTGATCGATGGCGCGGGGAAGAAAGTTGAGGAACAAAAGCTGCGCGCGGAGAAGCCGGAGCAGACGCTGGCCTTCCGCTTCAAGCTCAAGCCGCCGGAGCGCGGGCTGAATTTTTATCAGGTGCGGACGCTGTCGCGCGAGGCGCAGAAGAATCCGACGAACACGGCGTTGGCCGCCGAGGCCACGCTGGCGAACAACTCGCACGCCGCCGTGGTGGATCGCGGGCGCGGGCCGTATCGCGTGCTCTACGTGGCGGGCCGTCCGAACTGGGAGTTCAAGTTCCTCAACCGCGCGCTCACGGACGACGACCAGATTCAACTCATCGCGCTCATCCGCATCGCCAAGCGCGAGCGCAAGTTCGAGTTCATGGGGCGGCAGGGCGAGTTGAGCAATCCGCTTTTCCGCGGCTCGGGTCTCACGAACGAGGACACGGAGCGTTACGATCAGCCGGTGCTGGTGCGGTTGAACACAAAGGATGAGTTCGAGCTGAAGGGTGGTTTTCCGAAGACCGCCGAGGAGTTGTATCAATACAACGCCATCGTGCTCGACGATCTGGAGTCGGAGTTTTTCACGCGCGACCAGATGACGCTGGTGCAGAAGTTCGTGAGCGAGCGCGGCGGCGGGCTGCTGATGCTCGGCGGCGCGGAGTCGTTCCGCGAGGGCAAGTATGCGCGCACGCCCATCGGCGACATGCTGCCGGTGTATCTCGACCGGCCCGAGGGCGCGCGACCCAGCGGTCCGATGAAACTCTCGCTGACGCGCGAGGGCTGGCTGCAACCGTGGATTCGCCTGCGCGACAACGAGAGCGACGAGCGCGCGCGCATGAGCGCGATGCCGGGCTTCGAGGTTTTGAACACGGCCACGAGCATCAAGCCCGGCGCGAGCGTGCTGGCCAGCGTGGCGGACGCGCAGGCGCACACGTTCCCCGCGCTCGTGTCGCAACGCTTCGGCGGCGGGCGCGTGGGTGCGCTGTTAATCGGCGACATGTGGCGCTGGGGCTTCCGTGATGAAGCGATGCACAAGGACATGGACAAAGCGTGGCGGCAAATGATGCGCTGGCTCGTGACGGATGTGCCGAATCGTTTCGAGGTGCGCGTGGAGCCGAAGGAATCGTCGGACACCGTGTCGCTGCAAGTCCGCGCGCGGGAGAAAAATTTCCAGCCGCTCGACAACGCCTCGGTGCAGCTCGTGGTAACAGCCATCGAAAGCGGCGTGCGCGCGACGAACTCCACGAACTTCGTGAAGATCAAAGCCGACGCCGCGACCGAGCCGGGCGTGTACGAAGCCACCTACATCGTGCGCAAAGCCGGCGCGTATCGCGTTGAGGCCATCGTGTCTGATGCGAACGGCGCGGAGGTCGGGCGTTCCGAGTCGGGTTGGACGAGCGATCCGGCGGCGGAAGAATTTCGTTCGTTGAAACCCAACCGCGCGTTCCTAGAAACGCTCGCCAAACAAACCGGCGGAGAGATCGTGCCGGCGAGTTCATTGGAGTCATTCGCCAAGGCGTTGCAGAGCAAGAAAGCGCCGATCATGGAGAACAGCGCCATCCCGCTCTGGCACACGCCCGCGATGTTCCTGTTCGCGCTGGCCTGCTTCGTCACCGAATGGGGCGTGCGCCGGTGGAAAGGATTGCCGTGAATTGGAGTTCATTGGTTGATGCTTGGATTCGGTTGTATCCCCGTTGTTCGGGAGAGTTTTTTTTACTGCAGAGAGGCAGAGGCGCAGAGACGCAGAGGGGAAAAGATAAAATATTTTTTCTCTGCGCCTCTGCGCCTCTGCGCCTCTGCGGTAAAAGTTCGCGTTCATGGTTAAAGCATAATCGATTTCATCACGTCGCCGCCGGTATGGTCGTGGCACTCCTTCTGACTTTCGCCTTGCCCGAATCCGCCCGCGCCCAAACCAACGCCACCAAACCCACCCTCATCGTCCTCTCCGGCGCAGCCGGCGAAGAAGACTTCGGCAAAGTCTTCCTCGAAGCCGCGCAGTCCTGGAAAACTGCCGCCCAGAAAGCAAATATGAACCTCGTCGAGATCGGCACCATCAATCCCGCCGCCACGAACGACCTCGAACTCTTCCGCGCTGCGCTCGCCAAGGAACCCACCAACACGCTCGCCGAACTCTGGATCGTGATGCTCGGCCACGGCACGTTCGACGGACGCGAAGCCAAGTTCAACCTGCACGGGCCGGACCTCTCCGCATCCACACTCTCGAATCTGCTCGCCGGATTCCACCGCCCCGTCGCCATCATCAACGCCGCCTCATGTAGCGCGCCGTTCATCAAATCGCTGGCGCGGAAGGATCGCGTTGTCGTCACCGCCACGCGCAGTGGCGCGGAAGAAAATTACACGCGCTTCAACCGCTCCATCTCGCAAGCCATCGCCGACCCCGAGGCCGACCTCGACAAGGACGGCCAGACCTCGCTGCTCGAAGCGTTCCTGATGGCCTCGCGCCGCGTGGTGGAGTTCTACAAAAGTGAAGGCCGTCTCGCCACCGAGCACGCCCTGCTCGACGACAACGGCGACGGACTCGGCGTGCAGGCCGACTGGTTCCGCGGCATCCACGCCGTGAAGAAAGCCGCGAACAATGCGGCCCTCGACGGCACCCGCGCCCACCAATGGCATCTCGTCCGCAGCCAGGAAGATCAGAAGCTGACGCCCGAGCAACGCCAGAAACGCGACGCGCTGGAATTGGAAATCGGCAAACTCCGCGAGCAGAAGCCGAAGCTGAACGAGGACGATTACTACAAACAACTCGAAGCCCTACTCACCAGACTCAGCGAGATCGAACTGACCGGGGAAAGGTAGGGCGCGTCGCTCCGCGCGCGCCGGGTGAGGCGTGGAAGGCGAGAAGATTTCAACTCCACCCGCCGGTTTGAATTTCAGGAGTGAGCGAACTTCCTTCCGATTCGCGGCGCGCGCGGATCGACGGGCCCTACGTATCTCACGCCTTACGCGAGCTTGTAGAATTTAACGGCATTGCCACCGAGGAACTTCTCCTGCGCCGCCGCCGAAAACTGTTTGAAGTAATCCGCCGCCAGCCCGTGAACCTGTTCGTAACTCCCCGCCAATAAACACACCGGCCAGTCCGAGCCGAACATCACGCGGTCTTCACCAAACGTCTCGAACACCACGTCGAGATACGGGCGAAAATCCTCGACCTTCCAGCCCGGCATCTTCGCCTCCGTGATCATCCCGGAGATTTTGCACAACACATTTTTGTGCTTCGCAAGTTCGCGCAGGTCGTCCTTCCACGGCTGAAGCATCCCGGCGCGAATCATCGGCTTGGCGAGGTGGTCGAGCACGAAGCGCTGGTGCGAAAGTTTCTCCACCACTTTGACGGAGGACGGCAGGTGCTTGGGAAACAGCAGCAGGTCGTAAGTGAAATCAAAGGCGTGCAGCGCCGCCAGTCCGCGCAGGAACTCTGGCTTCAACATGAAGTCCGCCGTCTCGCCCTGCACCACATGCCGCACGCCGACGAACTTCTTGTGCTTCGAAAGCGCGGCCAGATCGTCTTCGACCTTCTCCGACTGCAAATCCACCCAGCCGACGACGCCCTTGATGAATGGCGACTTGTCCGCGAGTTCCAGCAGCCAGCGAGATTCTTCCAAGGTCTGCCGCGCTTGCACGGCGACCGAGCCATTGATGCCCGCCTTCGTGGCCACGGCTTCCAAATCGCCCGGCAGCCAGCCGCGCTGGAGCGCCGTGCCCTGGCCGATCCACGGATACTCGGTGGCGGCGTATTTCCAAAAGTGCTGGTGCGAATCAATTTTCATCAGGCTGCGTTCTCCCACGGGCGTCACGGCCCTGGCCCGGTGAACGGGCGCAAGGCCATGCGGCCCGACCGTTGTAACGGTTTGTCTCGCCGGTGCAAGAGACCGTTCTCCTCGCGGAACCGGGAAGGGCGGAGACGTGCGCCCGGAGAACCTGCCTAAGAGCCTGTCTGAAAATGCGGCATGGGTAGCACAAGCCACCGGCCTGTGCCGCCGGGCTACCAGCCCGGCGGAAGAGTGAGGGCGAAGCGAGCTAGGCAGGGATGATTTCAGCCAAGGAAGCCTGCTCTCATTCCGCTGGGCAGGTTGCCCAGCGGAACGGGCTGGTAGCCCGTTCCACCCTTTTTCAGACCGGCTCTAAAAACGGGCGGAAGGTTTTTTTGAAAAACATTTCCATGTCACCGTTCCTTTGCCTCAATTCGTGCCGCCATGTTGACTCTCGAAAAATTCTCCGTCGGTGTCGGTGACCGTTTTGCGCATCAGGCCAGGGCGCAGCTTCGCGCCTTCCAGTTGCTCGCGCAGGACGGCGTGGACGCGGTGCCGGTTTGGAACAAGTCCAATCGCGAGCACACCTTCATCGGCTCCGAGCCGTCGTCCGTGCTCGCCGCCGCGCAGGCCGCCGTGGCCGCGCTCGGCTGGACGAAGGGCTGGCATGTGGACGCCGACCACATCGGACTGAAGACGGTGGATCGCTTCCTGGCGCATTCGGATTTCTTCACGCTCGACGTGGCGGACTTCATCGGGAAACCCGCCGCGCCCGAGACCGTGCGCGCGTTTGTGGACCGGCATTCCGAACTGGTCGGCACGATCAGCATCGCGGGCATCGCGCGGCCGTTTGCCATCACGCGCGCGGAAGTGGAGCGCGTGGCGGGTAAGTTTTTGCTCGCTGTGCAAGAGGCGGGGAAAATTCACCGCCACCTTGCCGCCGCGAAGGGTGCGGGGAATTTCATCGCCGAGGTTTCGATGGACGAGACGGATGCACCGCAGACGCCGCCGGAGTTGCTCATCATTCTCGCGGCGCTGGCGGACGAGGGCATTCCGGCGCAGACCATCGCGCCGAAGTTCACGGGGCGGTTCAACAAGGGCGTGGATTACGTGGGCGACCTCGCGCAGTTCGAGCAGGAATTTTCGGACGACCTCGCCGTCATCGCGCACGCGGTCCAAGCCTACGGTCTCCCGGCGAATCTCAAACTTAGCGTCCACTCGGGCAGCGATAAGTTTTCGCTCTACCCCATCATCCGGCGCACGCTGCCGAAATTCGGCGCGGGCCTGCACCTCAAGACCGCTGGCACGACGTGGCTGGAGGAACTCATCGGTCTCAGCGAGGCGGGCGGCGACGGCCTGGAGTTGGCCCGGGAAATTTACGCCTACGCGCTCGCGCATGTGGACGAGTTGTGCGCGCCGTACGCGAGCGTCATTGACATCCATAGGGCGAAACTCCCGAGCGCCGCGACGGTCAAGGGCTGGAGCGGGGCCAAGTTTGCCAGCACGCTGCGGCACGTTCCGGCGCACCCGGATTTCAACGCGCATGTGCGCCAGCTTTTACACGTCTCGTTCAAGCTCGCGGCCCAGGCGGGACCGCGCTACCTCGACTTGCTGAAAGCCAACGAAGCCATCGTGGCCCGGCAGGTGACGGAAAATATTTACGCCCGGCACCTGCGGCCTTTGTTCATCGGCGAATGAGCCAGTCCACAGAATTCTCGCGGACAAAAGAAGCCAATTGAAGATGGCTCCAGAGGAAGGACTCGAACCTTCAACCCCACGGTTAACAGCCGCGTGCTCTACCATTGAGCTACTCTGGATTCCAAAGGGCGCGTAATTTACAAATTGCGCTTGGGCCGTCAACGGGTTTCGTGGCGGGCGACCGGGCCGACGCCTCTAAAAAAACCGTCAGACCACCCCAGAAGAAGGACGGGGAGACTGGAGACCGGGAGATTTGAGCCGGAACTCCGAAATCGGAACGGGTGGAACGGGCTACCAGCCCGTCCCACCCGGCTACCAGCCGGGCGG
>JAYVQC010000058.1:0-33854 GCA_043757045.1 Akkermansia sp.
GCCGTTGATGAGGCCGGAGACGATCTCGGACGGCGCGGTCTTGATCTGGCCGCCATAGACGAGGCCGGAGGTGCCGTCGATGGAGAGGAAGTCGCCTTCGCTGAAGGTCTGGCCGTCCACCGTGACCGTCTTCTTGTCGTAATCGACCTGAAGCGCGGCCGCGCCGCAGACGCAGACCTTGCCCATCTGACGCGCGACCAGCGCCGCGTGCGAACTGACACCACCGCGAGCGGTGAGAATGCCTTCCGCCGCGATCATGCCGCGCAAGTCTTCGGGTGAAGTCTCGATGCGAACGAGGAGAACCTTCTCGCCCTTTTCCGCAGCGATGACGGCGCGATCGGCGTTGAAGTAAATCTTGCCGGTGGCGGCACCAGGACCAGCGGGGAGACCGGTGGCGATGGCCTTGGCCTTCTTCACCTCAGCGAGGTCGAAGATGGGCGCAAGCAACTGTTCAAGCTGGTCAGCCGGGTTGCGGAGAATCGCGGTTTCCCAGTCGATGAGTTTCTCCTTCACCATGTCGGCGGCGAACTTGAGCGCGGCCATCGCGGTGCGCTTGCCGTTGCGCGTCTGGAGCATGAAGAGCTTGCCTTCCTGCACCGTGAACTCGATGTCCTGCACGTCCTTGAAATGCTTCTCTAGCGTCTTGCGGACTTCCATCAGCTCCGCATAGCTCTTGGGCATCTGCGCCTTGAGCTTCGAGACAGGTTCGGGTGTGCGGACACCGGCGACGACGTCTTCGCCCTGCGCGTTGATGAGGAATTCACCGTAGAATTCGTTCACGCCATTCGCCGGATTGCGGGTGAAGGCCACGCCGGAACCAGAGGTCTCGCCCGTGTTGCCGAAGACCATCGCCTGCACATTGACGGCCGTTCCCCATTCGGTGGGGATGTTGTATTTAGCACGATAAACTTTCGCGCGGTCATTCATCCAGGAACCGAAGACGGCACCGGCCGCACCACGGAGTTGATCCCAAGGATTGTTCGGGAACGCCTTGTTCGTGCGTTCCTTCACCAGCGCCTTGAAGCGCTTCACTAGTTCCTGCTGATCGGCAGCGGTGAGATCGCTGTCCACGATGTCGCGGTGATAGGTCTCGTGCTTGAAGGTGTGGATGGTGTGCTCGAACGGATCGTGATCTTCGCCTTCGCGCTTCTGCACGCCCATCACCACGTCGCCATACATCTGGATGAAGCGGCGGTAGCAATCCCACGCAAAACGCTCATTGCCCGTGGCCTTGGCCAGCGCGAGAACGGCCTGGTCGTTCAAGCCGAGGTTCAAAATCGTGTCCATCATGCCCGGCATGGAATCGCGCGCGCCCGAGCGCACGGCGAGGAGCAGCGGCATGCCGGAGGTCGCGCCGAACTTCGTGCCCATGATCTTCTCCATGTTGGCGACGCCGGCTTCCATCTGCGCCTGGAGGACGGCGGGATAGGTGCGCTTGTTGGCGTAGAAATAAGTGCAGACCTCGGTGGTGATGGTGAAGCCCGGAGGCACGGGGAGGCCGATGCGGGTCATCTCGGCGAGGTTCGCGCCCTTGCCGCCAAGGAGCGGCTTCATGCTGCCGTCGCCGTCAGCTTTTTTGTTGCCCCAAGTGTAAACGTATTTGGTCGATTTCGATGCTTTGGCCATAAATAAAATGTGAGTGAAACGCCTTCGGCGGCGGGGCCGCAAAAAACGAGGCGCGACAGTAGCAAGAGCCTTTTGGGCGTCAACGGCTGAGTTGGATAACGGAGAAAAGTGAGGGAACTGAGCGGCGCCAACTTGCCTATGCAAGTTCTGTTTGCGCCGTTGGCTTAAAACGGAAGCAGCTTCCAGTTCATTAACCGCTCGAACATCCAGATGCCGGCAATGGCGCTCACGAGCACGGAGCCGAACTTCAACGTGAGCGAACGGTAGAACCACGACTCGCGCAGCGCGAAGGCGAGCGGGACGAAAACCAGCACAATCGCCATCTGGCCCAATTCCACTCCCACATTGAATCCGAACAAACCGAGCGCGAGCAGTTTCCCGTTCAGGTCGAGATCGCCCAGGACGTTCGCGAAGCCAAAGCCGTGAATCAGACCGAAGCCAAACGCGAGCAGCCAGGCGCGGCGATGCAAGACCGGCCAGACGTTGTTCAGCGCGGCGATGATGACCGAGCCAGCGATGCTCGCCTCGACCAGACGGGAGGGCAGGCTCACCACTTTCAACGCAGCCAGCGTAAGCGTGATCGAATGTGCGACGGTAAAAGCGGTGACGATTTGAAACACGTTGAAGAGGGCGTGACGGCGTTTGGTCACCGCCACCCACTCGCCCTGCTCCCGCCGCAGCACCCCTGGCAACAGCAGCGCGATGAGGAACAGGATGTGATCGAATCCAATCCAGATGTGCCAGATGCCTTCCTTCACAAACGCGATGAATGAGTGCGACGTTTCGGTTTCGCTCATCGTGAATTGCTGCTCCGCCTTGTCCGGCGCGAAGACCGCAGTGCGCGTCTGATGAGGGGAATTCAGCCGCAATAATCCTCGATGCTGGGGGTCGCGATCAAACAACGCGTTGTAACGAACGCCCAGCGTGATTGGCGTCGCCGACACCTCGCATGTGAAGCGCAGCACCGCGTAAGCGCCGTCACTGTGATTGTCGATTTCGTGTTGCTCGATGCGGATCGTGATCTTTTGCCCATCGGCCGTGATGCCGAGTCGGGACTGCGCGTAGGCGGCGAGCGCCGCGTGTTTCAACCGAACTTCGCCCCAGGTGATCTCGCCGTCGTCGTTGGCATCGAGTCCAATCGGCTCTTCCAGATCGCGCAGGGCCACATCCCATCGTCCGCTGATGTTCGTCGTGCCGACATCGAGCGTGAGATAGCTGTCACTGGGTTTGTGCGCGTGGGCGAGGAAGGTGATGAAGCAACTGATCGCAACCAGGCATCGCGCGAGCCGTGTCGCCGACAGGGAGTATGGCCAAGGCGTCTTCATCGTGGGCCTCGGATCGCGAGCATTTGCTCCACTTGCGCATCCTCAAGCTTGTTGGTGCGCACGAATTGCTCGGCGCTGAGACGCGCGTTTTTGTCGGGGGCGGCGATGGCCGCTTCCAGAAGAATGCGCACGTCGGCCGGCTCGCGTTGGACGGAAAAGTTTTCGACGGCGAGTTTGAGCGCCTTCGATTTGTCCCCGATGAGGTGGAGTTGAAAGCGCGCTTCCTCGCGCTGATGCACCGTGTCGCCACGCTGCGCGCCGGCTTCGAAACGCGCTTTCAAAAGATCGATGTGCGCGCGAGCTTTCGCATCGCCCACCGCATTTTCCGCGAGGGCCAAACGCAGCAGCAGCGAGTCGGCGCGGGTTTCATCCTCCAAGAGTTCGATGACCCGCCGAGGTTGTTTTTGATCGAGCAGGAAATCGGCGTACGCACCGAGCAAATACGGGTCACGTTCTTCCAGCGCTAGAGCAGTTTTGAAATGTGTTTCGGCGTCCGCGTTTCGCCCGAGGCGCACGGCGATTTCCGCCAGCAACGTGACCGCCCAAATCCGTTCGCTGGCGGAAGCATTCGCTGTCCGGGGCAGGAGTTCGTTCACCACTCGATACGCGCCCGCCGCCTCGCCAGTGACACTGCGGACGCCGCTGAGGCAGGTCACGGCGATGAGTTCGCTCGTGAGTCTGTTCAATGGCTCGCACGCGCGGCGTGCGCCGGAGTAATCACCCATCACTTGCAGAATCGTGGCCCGCGTCAGCCACGCCTGCGCATTGCGCGGATCGAGGGCGAGTACGCGGTCGAGATCAGCCAACGCCGGTGCGAAGTGGTGCGTGCTCTGACGAATCGTCGCGCGCAGCACCAGCACTTCGACGGGGGCATCGTCTGCGTTCCACCACGCGGCCAGCGCTGATTCTGCCTGGCCAAGATACCGCGGGTCAGACGTCTCGCGGCTTTTCGTAATCAGTCGCCGCGCGAGCACCGTGGCGAGACGCACATCCTGCGGGCTTTGTTCCCAATCACGCCGGAGCTGACGAAGCTCCCGCGTCGCCTTATCGACGGGACCGCTTCGCAACCGCTCCAGCACGACCGAGTCGGAGGCCGGCACAAACGGAGCGCAAAAAGCCGCCGTGCAGCAAAGCCAGAGGGCCACGGTGCTCCCCAACCCTGGCAATCGGAATTTCACAGATCGGATCATAATTCCAGGTGACGGCAATCCGTTGGGCTTTGTTTTGAAATTCCACAGGAAGTATCCGGTTAAACGTGAACGCGGGCATCGCATAGTTTGAGGAAATAATGCGACGCCCGCGTTGCTCATGATAAGACGAGGTCGTTATTGAACGCGAAACATCACGTTGGAAGAGCCGACCATGAAGTCAGAAAAGCGCACCGGGCGGTCCGACTTGAGGCGGTAAAATCCAGTGGGGCCAGATTCCTTGGCACCGGTGATTTTCATGGTCGCCGGATCATACGTCGCCGATTTGCTTGTGTACGGACCTTGCACATTCCGGGACGACTGAAGCGTGATGCAAACCGTTGACTCATTGGGCGAGCCGGGAATCGGCGTATTCAAATACGGGAAGACCGACTTGAACATGCCCGCGTTGACGGTGGCTCCGTCGGTGAACGGCAATTGCCCCGACGGCGCATCGTTCGCGCTCAAGAGCTTGCCCATCACCACCCGCAACGCGATATCTACGACGTCGTCACCGGGACGGCGGCCATTCGGGAAGCCCGCTGCATCGCCTGCGATCACGCCAAGGTTATTTTGGGAAGCCGCCGGTGCGGCCGCGATGCCGGTGTTCAAGCGCAGCAATTCGCCCACGCCACCGTCCGCATTCAGCGTCGGCACGCCCGTGAGGAAGACCGTGACCAAGTCCGTGCGCGGGAAGTTTGTCGGGGCGCGCACGCCGGCGGCGCCGAAGAGAATTTCAACCAAGGCCGGCAGCGTCGGATGCGTGACGTAATCAATGAACTGAGGATCACCACTCGGCTGGCTGGCGTTGAATTTATCTTTGTCCTGCAACCCGATCACCACTTCGTTGACGAGCGGTTGGGCGAGACGCGAGACCTGCACCAGGTTCGAGCCTTCGATCAAGCTCGCGGTGGTCCAGCCGGCAATGATGCCGTTGGTGGACTCGACTAGTGCGCCTTTGGGAATCTCGAGGATGAGCGAAGTTACGTTTTTGTCGGCCAGGCTGTCCTTCGCGCCATCGATTGGCCCCAGAGGATTGCTGTAGTTAATCAAGTCGAACGTCTCGCCGAGGTTCACGACAAACGGATCTTTGCGTTGCCCCACGAACAAGCGCCCGGTCAAGGCACTGCCAGGAACATTAAACGTGTAAATGTAAGAGTTCGCGTAAGCCTCGTAGTCCGGGATCGACTTGTTGCCGATGTTATCCACGGGCTTGGTGAACACGGTGGAACCATTCGCCGCGTTGGTCAGCGGCGTGACCGTGCCGGTGCGGCGCGGACCGCGGATCATGTTCACGGTGTATTGCTGGCTCACATTGAGCGCCGCGTCATTGCCCGCGCTAATCTGCCCGGCATTGATGAGTGGAATGGAATTGGTGCGCTGGTTTCCCGCCGGGCCAATCGGCAGCGAGATGTTTTTGAAGACATTGCGGAAACGGAATTGGAAGGTGATGTCTTCGGCAGCGTTGCCGTTGTTGTCGATGTGAATCTCGTAAACCGCGTTGGTTTCGAGGGCAAAATAGTTCGGACCGCCGTACGCGTCCTGCAACGGGAGATAGTTCGCAACAATCGTCACATAATTCTGCCGGTTACTTTCGTAACTGTTGAACATGTAGAAGTCGGTCGCATCGACTTTTGGCGTGGAGGTGATGAGCGGGGCTTCGCGGTGACTCGAAGCGATGACCTGGAGCGCGCCCGCGCCGACCAGACACGCCGTCGTGACGGCAAAGGCATTTTTTAGTTTCATATTTTTTATTTCTGCACTTAGCGAACAGCCTTTCTTGGCTGCCGTTCCTCTACCTAACGAACCACTGGCAGGATTGGATGCATGACGGAGAAAATAGTTTTGCGCGCGGAGAGGCAAACGGCGCGACCGCCCATGAGAGCGGGGCCAGTCATTTCGATTGTTTACGCCATCACTTCAAACGTGTGAGTGCATCAGCTTTCAGCGGTCCAGTGGTGAAAAATGAAGCCGCGTCAGCAGCAAAAGCCTCTGGGGCTTCCATGTCTGGGTTGGTCGGAAGGTCGCGGGGAGATTCTTCCTGACAGTCCTTCGTGGCTTCCGAAGGCCTGGCATGAAGCAAATTTTTCATCCCCTGAGTCGGAGGCTTTGAACAACCTTTTCAGGCAAACACCGATTGGCGAAACGCTCCGCCATCCCCTACTCTGCCGCCGATGAAACGATTGTTCTCACTCCTCGTGATCGCCCTTGGCCTCGGTGCCGCGCAGGCGCAAATTTATTTCGATGATGTGGAAGTCTGGATGAACTCTTCGCGCACGCGCATCGAACTGGAGAACTTGCAAAACTTCAGCACCAACACCACGGGCAGATTGCGTGTAATGCTCTACGCCACCGAGGACGAGTGGGACGAGACGCACCATCGCGAGCCGGTCGCCTACTTTCCCATTTCACGACTCGCGCCGGAGCAGCTTCGTCATCGCATCCGCAAAACCGTCCGCACCCACCGCCCGGATGACTGGGGCTGGTACTGGCTGACCCTGACCGTGCAGGAGCGCGTCACGGACGAAAACGGAAAGAGCCAGTGGGTCATTCGCGACTACCTCGAACTCGATCGGCGGTTCTATTTCGCGCCGCGTCCGCGCGACATCTTCTGGCCTTTCTGATCCACGCCCGGCTGGGGGCGCGGCACCGGAGGCGGCAGCGACTCGAACCGCAGCCGGTAATTCGCCCCGGAAATTCCGTACGGCTTCAAAAACTCCTCCACCGGCGCGCGAATCCCCACCGGCTTGCGCGTGAACGGATCGCGAAACGCCAGCCCCACCGCGCGCAACGCCATGTTGTCCGCGTCCTCGCCATAAAGTTCGTCCCCGATGATCGGGCAGTCCGCCTGCGCGAGATGCACGCGAATCTGATGCGTGCGTCCCGTGTACGGTCGCGCCTCGATCAGATGCCGCCCGTGCGAACTTGCGAGCACGCGAAACGCGGTCTCCGTGGGCTTGCCTTCCGGATCAACGACGATGCGCCCGATGTTTTGCGGGTCCGGCGCGAGGCTCAACTGGCACGTCCACTCTTTTTCCTTCGGCTCCCGATCCACGACGGCCAGATAAATTTTCTCCATCCGCCGCGTCTCGAACATCTCCTCGAACGCGTGCAGCGCGCCCGCGCTTTTCGCGAAGAGCATGATGCCCGTCGTCTCTGCGTCCAGCCGGTGGATGTATTTCAGATACTTGATGTTCCGCGAGCGCGCCCAGAAATGTCCGGCCATGATCGAGGACATCAGCGCGGCCTGGAGATTCCAGCTCGTATTCTGCCACGAGAGCGGCACGAGCATCCAGCCCGCCGGCTTGTCAATCGCGAGGATGGAGCGGTCCTCGTAAAGAATCGGAATGCGAATCTCGCGGGACAGTTCGATGTAAGGAGGTTTGGGCATGGGAAAAAATATGGAAAAATTCAGGCCACGGCGGCGATGTGAAACTCGTTCGCGCTCCCGGCGATGTTCAATTGGACTTTGTCACCCTGCTGGCGTCCGACGATCTGCTGGCCGAGCGGCGACGACGGCGTGATGACGAGAACCTCTTGCCCGCCATGCGACACTTCGGTGCCGCCGCCCCGTGGACCGACGAAATAAAAATTGCTGCCGCGCTTCGCCTTCAATTCTACGAACGCGCCCACGTCAATTGGATCCTCCGACGTGAACAGGCGGAGCGGCAGCGCCTCGAACTCCTCGATGGCCTGTACCACTTCGGCGGCCTGCTTCGCCTGACCGCGCGCGAGGTAGGACGCCTCCAGTCCGCGCGTGTCGTATTTGTTCTCGGCCTTGCTCGACTCGTGCGTGGCCTCGGCGTGCGCGGCCCGCGCGGCCTTGGCGTACAATTCGAGACCCGCCGCCAGTTGGGCGAGAATCTTTTGGACGAGCGCGCGTTTGTCCGCCTTGGAAATCAGCACGCGCGCACTCTGCGGCAAAGCGCGGGCGAATGGCAACCGACGTTCCCCGCACTGATCTCCGTTCGCCGTAGCAGCGGAGGGAATCCAGCTTGAAGCAGCGGCATGTTCTGCGTTCACTGGCGCAACCCAAACAGCGCGACGCCTCTCCTTTTCACCAGGAGACGTGACGAAACAAGGCGCGCAGTGCGGGTGCGCTGAACCCAAAAAATATGCAAACTTTGTTTGTCCTGCGGATGAGATCACTCTTTCGCCTGCCCTCCATGATCTGCAAATCAACAGCCCTCTGCGCCGCGCTGGCCGGACTGCTTGCAGGCCAAGCGCACGCGGCCACGTTCGGCTGGAGCGGCAGCGGGACCGGCGCGGGCAGCGGCGCGAACTCGACGTGGCTCACGGCGGGCAACTGGACGAACAACTCCGGCACGCCCACCAACATTGACATCGCCCTCTTCGGCGCGGGCGGCACGGCGACGAGCATCCAGTTCAACTTCAACGGCCCGCCGATCACCACCACCAACATCGGCGCGATTGTTCTGGGGGCCGGCTCCACGGTGGACCGCACCATCGGCAACAACTCGACCACGGCGGGCATCAACACGCGCTTCTATCTGCACGGCACCAGCGGCGGCATCCTCACGAACGCCGTCGCGGCGCGCACGCTTACGCTCGCGCCCTTCGCGAGCGGCAGCGGCAACGCCATGACGAACGTGCTGATGGTCAACAGTTTCATCGAGGCCGTCGGCAACATCGTCTGGAGCGCGAACATCATCGAGAACACCGCCGGCCTGGGTTTCACCAAGTCTGGCGCGGGCATCCTCACGTTGAACGGCACCAACGCCTTCACCGGCAAGGTCATCGTCAACGCCGGCACCCTGGCCATCGCCGATGAAAACCGGCTCGGCAACAACCCCGGCGCTTCCAGCGCCGACACGCTCACGCTGAACGGCGGCATTCTGCAAATCAACGCCGCCGTGACGATTGATGACGCCAACCGCGGCATCACGCTCGGCGTCAACAACGGCACCTTCAATAACAACAACCAGACCTTGACCGTGTCGCGTCCCATCGCAGGCTCGGGGAACTTGACCAACACCGGCACTGGCACGGTCATCCTGAACGCCGTCAACACCTACTCTGGACGAACCTTCCTGCGCGGGGGCACGACCCGCGCCCTGCTTGACACCAGCTTTGGTGCTTTGCCTGGGGCCTACGTCGCGGATCAAATCATCATTGATAACAACTCGCTGATCCTCAACCAAGACAGTGAGTTTAATATCCAGGCCAATCGCGGCATCACCATCAATGCGGGCGGCGCACGCCTGACCGCCGGTTTTGCCCGCCCGTGGGGCATCAACAGCATCATCACCGGCTCCGGCGTCCTGACCATTGCGGCGGACACGACCCCGCACATTGTTTTCCTGAACGGGGCCAACACCTTCACCAATGACCTGATCGTGAACAATTCCACGACCGGGGCCGCCGCTCTCGTCGGAGTCAACGGCTCGATTAGCGCGGGCAGCGTGGTGCGCGTGACCACGAATGGCTGGCTGCTCGGTTCTGGTACGATCAGCCGCAACGTCATCGCGACGAACGGCGGTTTCATCAATCCTGGACAGTGGTTCGCCGCCGGCACGCTCACGGTCAACGGCGCGGTCTCACTGACCAACGCGGTTCTCAGCCCCGACCTCGCGGCCGTCACCACCGTCGGTGCGGGGGTGAATGATCTGCTCCAGGTCAACGGCAATCTCGTGCTCTCCGGCTTGGTCATCGTCCGCCCGAACGCGCTGGCCGGCACGCTGGCCACCGGCACGTACCGGCTGATCAATTACACCGGCACGCTCGCGGGCGGCGCGGCCAACCTCGTCGCGGATGCGCCGGGCTACGTCATCAGCTTCGACACGAGTGTCGCGGGTCAGGTCAACATGATCGTCAGCGGAGCCGCGAGCACGGTGACGTGGACCGGGTTCAACGGCCCGTTGAACAGCCCGCAGTGGGACGTGGGCTTCACCACCAATTTCACGGACGGCGTCAACCCGACCATTTTCCGCCAGGGTCAGAACGTGGTCTTCGACAACACCGGCACCTACTTCTCCGGCGGCCTCACCACGCCGATCAATATGGTCGGCCCCGTGAACTACGGCGCGCTCTACCCGGCCACCGTCACCGTAGCCACCACCAACAACGTGACCCTCACCTCGCCCGGCGGGGCCGGTGGGAAGATCAGCGGCGCGGCGACGGTGTTCAAATCCGGGAGCGGCATCCTCGCCATTAACACGGGCAACGGCAATTTTCCGAACGACTACGTCGGCCCGACCATCATCTCGGGCGGCATCGTGCGGCCCGGCTACGCCCGCGCGTTCGGTGCGACGAACGGCCCGACCATTTCCACCAACGGCGGCACCATGGATGTGAACGGCCAGGCCAACTTGGGCGCGGAGCCGTTCATCATCTCCGGCCCCGGCGTGAGCAACAACGGCGCGATTATCAACAGCGGCGCGGCGCAGAACAACGCGCTGCGTTACTTGACCCTGTCGGGCAACGCGGTCGTCGGCGGCGTGAACCGCTGGGACGTGCGCAACTACGCGCAGAATAACAACTGGCCGAACGCCTTCGTGAACGGCGGCGGTTACTCCCTGATCAAGACCGGGGCGAACCAGGTTTCCTTCGTGGATGTCGGCGACGTGAACCTCGGCAAGGTGAACATACGGCAGGGCGCGTTCCAACTGGAGGGCAACTCCATGATCACGAACAGCAGCTTTGATGTGGAGTTGGACGCCGGGGCCACTTTCGGCCTGTGGGGCAGCACACGCTTTCACACCAAGCCCATCGCGCTGAACCACAACGCGCGCCTCTTCAAGGACAGTGGCACCACCACCAACGACGGCCCGGTCGCGCTCAACGGCGGCACGGCCCTCATTGATGTGGCCAGCCTCAACGGCGACATCTTGGACCTGCGGAACGTCCTCAGCGGCGCGGGCGGTTTCGCCAAGATCGGCGCGGCCAACCTCGTTCTCTCCGGCACCAACACCTACTTCGGACCCACCGTCGTCAGCAACGGCACGCTCACCCTCAACGCCAATGCCTCCATCGCCAACAGCGCACTCATTGACGTGAAAAGCGGCGCGATTCTGAACCTCAGCAACATGGTCAACCCCCTGACCATCGGCAGCGGCAAGACCCTCGCGGGCGCAGGCAGCATCCGCGGTCGCGTGATCGCGGACACCGGCGCGAACGTCACGCCCGGCAGCAGCCCCGGCACCTTGAACGTGAACAGCAACCTCACCTTCAACAACGCGAACCTGTTCTTTGAGTTGAACACCGCCACCAACGAAGGCGCGGCCATCAACGACTCCATCAACGCCCGTGACCTCACCCTCTCCGGCGTCAGCGCGTTGAACATCATTCCGCTCACGCCGCTGTCCCTCGCGCCCTACACCATCATGCGCTACACGAACACGCTGACCGGCGGTGCGGCGAACCTGACCGTGGGCGGCGGCTCGCGCTACACCTGGACCGTGGACACCAGCGTGACGAACGTGCTCCGCATCACCCCGGCGGGCGCGCCCGCCAGCCTCACCTGGGGCGGCGGCGTGCCGGGCAGCGAAACGCTCTGGGATTTGAACACCACGGGCAACTGGACCAACGCGGGCGTTCAGAATAATTTCTTCAACGGCGACGCGGTTTCGTTCACCGATATTTCCACCTACACGAATATCACGCTCGTCGGCTCGCTCTCGCCCGGCAACCTCACGGCCAACCACACCTTCCCGATCACCTTCGGAGGCGCGGGCCAGCTTAAGACGTTGAACCAGGTCGCCAAGAGCGGCACCGGCACGCTCATCCTCGCGAATGAAAACCCCGAGTTGAACGGCGGCATCACCGTGAACGCGGGCATCCTGCAAATCGGCGCGGGCGGAACGTCCGGCAGCGTCGGACCCTCCGCCCCGATCACGAACAACGCCACGCTCGTCTTCAACCGCAGCGACAGCAACGGACTCGCGAACGTCATCCGCGGCAGCGGCGGTTTTGTGAAGAACGGCACGGGCGTGCTCGGCCTCGCCGGTGCGAACGCGTTTTCCGGTCCCGTGGTCGTGAACGGCGGCGGCCTCCGCATCGCCAACGCGCAGGCGCTCGGCAACAGCAACAACCTCGTGACCGTGAACAACGGCGGGCAGATTGATTTCGGCGGCGTGGCCCAGGGCGCGACCGCCCAGCGCTACAGCTACACCATCGCCGGCTCCGGCCCGGACGGGCGCGGCGCGGTCGTGAACAACGGCGTCCAAGTGACGACCAGCAGCGGCCTGAGCAACGTGACGTTGAGCGCGGACGCGACCATTGGCACCTTCGGCACGGACGGCACGGGCGGGCGCATTGACATCGGCGGGGGCTACGGCCAGTTGGACGGCGGCGGTTTCCGGCTGTTCAAGGCCGGCCCCGGCCAACTCGCCATTCGCACCACGAACACCCTCAATCTGGCCGAACTCGTCGTGAGCAACGGCCTGGTCTATGGCGAGAACACCAACTTCAACCTCGGCAACAACGTCTCGGTCTATCCGGGCGGCTTCATCGGCGTGTTTTCCGCCACCGGTTTCCCCCGCACGAACAACGCCGCCATCACCCTCGCCGGCGGTGGCTTGACCGGCGGCGGTCAGGCCGACCCCACGACCAACGTCTGGCTCGGCCCGGTCTTCGTGACCCAGCCCTCGTTCTTCAACGCGGGCGTCATCAACGGCAACGCCCATCACTTGGTGCAAAATGAAATTTCCGGCACGGTCCCGATCACCGTGACCGCAAACAATAATCGCCGCTTTGATCTCTACGGCACGAACGACGGCTTCACCGGCGGCTGGGTTGTCGCGAGCGGCGGCATCCTGCGCGCGCTGGATGCGGGCGGCTTCGGCCCCGGCGCGATCACCAACTTCGGCACCGTGGATTTCGTGAAGACGAACTCGGCGAGCTTCGCCTCTGGCATCTACGGCAACGGCCTCCTGCGCCATTTCAACAACAACTCCACCGGCGCGCCCGTCACGCTCGGCGGCATCATCCAGCAGGCCACCATCCAGGCCCACAACGGCGGCTCGAACAACGCCGCGCCCCTCACCTTCGACGCCACGGCCAATGCCCGCGTCAGCGGCACCTTTGCCGTCGGCCCGAGCAGCGGCGGCGGGCGCGTCATCTTCGACGGCGCGACCATCGGCGTCGCCAACCTGCACCTCGGCGAAGCCTCCGCCAACACCGGCATCGTCGCTCACGTCAACGGCGCGAATGTCTTCGTCACCAACCAGTTCCGCCTCGGCCATTTCCCGAACAACGTCAGCACCTACACGATGGACAGCGGCACCTTCACGATGCTGACGATTCCGACCGCCACCCCCTACACTGCGGGTGCGACCGAGGTGAACGGCGGCTTTTACATCGGCATTGATGGCGTCGGCGCGTTCACCCAGAACGGCGGCACGCTCAACACGGCGGACATCGTGCTCGACAACCGCGGTGCCTCGGTGCTCACCCCCTTCACCAGCACTTACACCTTGAACGGAGGCACGCTGAATCTGGGCCGCTGGGGCTTCCTCACGGCCAACACCGCCTACCAGATCAACCTCGGTGCCGGCACCCTCGGCGCGTCGGTGAACTGGACCTCCCTCCTCGGCATGTCGCTCACCGCCATCCCGGGCGTGACCGTCAACCCCGGCCCCAACACCATCACCCTCAACGGCCCGCTCTCCGGCGGCGGCGGCTTGCAAAAGGATGGCGCGGGCACGCTCCTGCTCAACGGCTTCAGCACCTTCACCACCGACGTGAACGTGTTTAACGGCACCCTCGGCGGCACCGGCGCGGTGACCGCCATCGTGCTGATTGACGCGCTTGGCACATTTGCTCCCGGCCAGTCTGGACCGGGCCTCTTCACCATCAGCAACAACAACTTCGGACTTGCCGGCACCATGCTCATGGAAATCAGCCGTAGCGGCGCGACGCTGACCAACGACCGCCTGCGCGTCTTCAACGGTGACATTGGCCTGGCCGGACCCCTGATGGTCACGAATATCAGCGGCCCGCTGTTCGGGGGCGAGGTGTTCGACCTGCTCGATTGGGATACGTCCCTCACCGGCACCTTTACATCCATCACCCTGCCCGCGCTGGCGCCGAATCTTTCCTGGGACACCACGCAGCTTTACGTGGACGGCACCATCCGCGTCCTCGGCACGCCGAGCCTGGTCCTCGGGCCGACCAACATCACGGCCTACGTGGGTGACAACGTGATGTTCAGCGCCATCGCCGACGGCTTCGCGCCGTTCACGAACCAGTGGAGCAAGGGCGGCGTGGACATCATTGGTGCCAACGGCACCAACCTCTTCCTCACGAATCTCACGCTCTCCAGCGCGGGCACCTACACCTTCTGTTCGTCGAACGCCTTCGGCATCAACTGCGCCAGCGCCACGCTCACCGTGCTCAACGTGACGAACATCGCGGACGGTCTGATCGCGTGGTGGAAGCTGGATGAATTCGACACCGTCAACAACCGCACGCTGGACTCCACCACCAACCTCCAGCACCTCGCCGGCTTCGGCATCCAGGCCTCGAACGTCATCACCGGCGTCCGCAGTAACGCCTTTAACTTCAACGGCGCGGCCACCAACTTCGTCGCACGCATCAACTCCGCCACCGATGCGCTCCCCGCCTACCAATACCCGGCCACTACTGTCGCGATGTGGGTCAAGGGCAACTACGTCGGCCAGAACGACCGCCGTGTTTTCGCCGAAGGCTCCACCAACAACACCACGCCCATCTTCGGCTTCGGCACGCACAACACCGGCGGCGGCCCGCAGGTGGACCTCTTCATCCGTCCCACGGTCGGCGTCACGGTGAACCACAATTACGGACGGCTCACGGCCTTCGACGGCAACTGGCATCACATCACCCTGGTGGACAACAACGGCAGCCTCTTCCTCTACGTGGATGGCCAGTTCGACACCAACATCAGCTACGTGCGCGGCTCCATGCCGGTCAACACCGCCGCGCTGGCCAACCTGCTCCGCGCCACCACCGCCGCCGGCTTCATCGGCTCGCTGGACGACACGATGATCTGGCGTCGCGCGCTCGGCTCGAACGAGGCCGCGCAAGTCTTCACCAACGCCCTGCAAGGCCCGCCGGTCATCACCGTGCAGCCCGTCGCGCAGACGGTGCCATGCTCTGGCAACGCCACCTTCAACGTGGCCGCGACCAGCCTCGACAGCATCCGCTACCAATGGTTCTTCGGCGCGTCACCCATTGCGGACGCCACGAACAGTTCGCTCCTCCGCACGGCCAGCACCGCCACGGCGGGCCAGTACTCGGTGGTGCTCTCGAACTTGGCGGGCGCGGTCACCAGTTCCGTCGTGACGCTCACCGTTACCAACACGCCGTCGCTCATCTCGCCCGCCGGCCCGCTCGCCGTCGGCACCGAGAACAACGATTGCGGGACGATGGTTCTCGCGGGCGGTTCCGCCTACCGCTGGGAATTGAACAACGCCACGGGCGGCGCAGGCCTCGGCTGGGATTTGCTCAACGTGACCGGCGACCTCAACATCGAGGCCACGAGCGGCAATCCGTTCCTCGTCAACCTTTGGTCGCTCAACGGCGCGGTGCCCGGCCTGGCGGCGAACTGGAACAACGACACGACCAACGTCTTCACCATCGCCACGCCGTCCGGCGCAGTGAACGGCTTCGCCGCGAACAAGTTCACCCTCAACACCGCGAACTTCAGCAACGACCTCGCGGGCGGCACGTTCGCGATTGAGGAAGGTTCCCTGAAGTTGAAATTCACTCCGAACCATGCGCCCATCGCGACTTCGATCACGAACAACCGCCCCCCGAATCTCACTTGGAAGATCAAGATCGCCGACGTCCTCGCCACCTTGACGAGCGACGTGGACGGCGACGCGCGCGGCCTGACCGTCGTCGGCGCGAGCACGAACGGCGTGATCGTCACGACGAACGCGACGCACATTTTCTACACGAACCCGAACAACGTGGAGGACGAGTTCACCTACACTGTGCGCGACTACGGCCCGGCCTACCGCGCGGGCGACACCGTCCGCACCGCCACCGGCACGCTCCGCCTCACGGTCAGCGCGCCCGCCGGCACAAACCAGAACGCGGTCGCCATCTCCTTCACGAACGGCGTGGTCGGCATGCGTTTCGCCGGCATCCCCGGCTACAATTACGACGTGCAGCGCGCGACCAACCTCACTCCGCCCGTGGCTTGGACGACCCTGCACAACACGAACTGCCCGCCGCTGGGGCTGTTTGATTACATTGACCTGACGCCTCCGGCTGGACAGGCTTATTACCGCACCGCCCAACCCTGATTAAGAAAAGTCCATGAACACCAAACTTCTTATTGTCGCAGTTTTGCCGATGCTGGCCCTGCCTGCGGATGCGGCCGTGTCCACCAACGTGTCTTACAATGTCAACCAGACCATTTCCGATGGAAATGTGAACGGCTTGGCCAGCTCGCAGGAAATCACCGGGGTGGGCGGGGTCATCACGAGCATCACCGTGCAGCTTGATATTTCTGGGGGCTACAACGGCGATCTTTACGTCTATCTTTCGCATCTGAACGGCTTCTCAGTTTTGCTCAACCGGGTGGGCCGCACCGCTGGGGATTCTTTCGGTTACGCGGATGAAGGCTTCAACATCACGTTCGATGATCTGGCCGTGGCCGACGTTCACAGTTACGGAGGCGCGGGTGGCGCGCCGCTGACGGGCAACTGGCAGGTGGACGGACGGAACTCAGATCCGGCCACCGTGGTGGACACTACGGGTCGCAGCGCGTACCTCGATACCTTCACCGGGCTGAGTCCCGACGGCACTTGGACGCTTTTTATTGCCGACATGTCCGGGGGCGCGCAATCCACCCTGAACAGTTGGGGCATGACGATCACGTCAGTGCCGGAACCGTCGAGCATGGTCTTGGTGGGCGTTTTCGGCGGCGTGTTCGCGCTGGGCCGCGGCTTGCGCGCCTGGCGTCGCCGGGCTCGGGACTAGGTTGTTCGATTGAGTTTTTTCGCACGGCCGGAGGAATTTTTCCTCCGGCCTTTTTCTTGCCGTGCCGGTGCGCGGCGGCTCGGTGACGACGTCTCAGCGGGCTTGATGTTCTGCCCTCATCCCGTGTTCTGTGGGCGCCGCATGGGTGCGAAATACAGTTTCCGTTTCGAGAGCCGCGACCGGCGTCGCGCGCTGCCCGGCGGCATCATTCTCGCGCCGCACGATACCGAGACCATCACGCACGTCGTGCTCAAGCTGCTGGGCTTCGTCCTGTTCTACCGCGAGCGTCTGCAAATCGAGGGCAATGTTCACAACGACTCCATCACCTACCAGCCCGACCTCGTCTGGCTCGATTACGACATGCGGCCCAAACTGTGGGTGGAATGCGGCGAGTGCAGCGTGAGCAAGCTCGACAAGCTGGCGGTGAAAGTCCACGACGCGGAAATCTGGGTCCTGAAAAAGTCCCGCGCGCAGGCCGATCAATTGCTGGCCGCCATGGCGAAAGAGGAATTGCGGCGCGACCGCTACCGGCTGATCGCCTTCGACGAGGAGATGTTTGACGAACTGTGCGGCCTGGTCGCGGCGCGCAACGAGATGGTGTGGTTCGGCGCCAGTTTCGAGACGGGGGAGATGCAGTTCGAGTTCAACCAGCTTTGGTTTGAGGCCGCGTTCACGGTGCTAAATTTCTAAGAGCCTGTCTGAAAAGGGGTGGAACGGGCTACCAGCCCGTTCCGCTGGGCAACCTGCCCAGCGGAATGAGAGTGAGTCTCCTTGGTTGAAGTCATGCTGGCCTGGCCGGCGTCGCCCGCACTCTTCCGCCGGGCTGGTAGCCCGGCGGCACAGGCCGGTGGCCTGCGCTACCCATGCCGCATTTTCAGACCGGCTCTAAGGGCGGGATAACGCCACTACGGCCTAAACGGAAGCTCCACAATCACCACGCTGCTTTCTCCATCGTCGGCGCGTACTTGCAACGTGGTCCCCCGCTGATTGCGCTCGCGGCGCACGTAGCCGAGACCAATGTTCGCGTGCCAGGACGGCGAGTGGAGCGCCTGGCAGACGTAGCCGACCTCCTTGCCGTCGAAGAAAAGTTTATCGCCGGGTTTGGGCAAAGTGCCCGCGCCGTCCGCGAAGCGCAGCCCGCGCAACGCCTTCGCCACCTGCCCATAAGTGCGGAGCCGCGCGATGATCTCCTGCCCGATGTAGCAGCCCTTGGTGTAGCTGATGGCCCGCGCTTCGAGTCCGGCCTCGGGCGGCAGGTTCGTCTCGTCCATCTCCGCGCCGAAACGCGGAATCCCCGCCTCCACGCGCGCCGTCTCCAGTGCGCGCCAGCCGGCGGCACATCCGCCCAGCGCGGACGCGGCGGCGAGCAATTTTTCCCCGAGCAGCTCCAGTGCGACCACCGGCACAAACAGATCAAAACCGCCCGTGCCGGAGCGCGGCAAATTCACGACGTAAACTTCCCCGAAGGTTTTGTGCTGTAGATGGCGTGATTGAAATTCCTTCTCCGGCCTCGTGACATTCAAGCTCGCGCGCTCAATCACCGCCCAGGCCTGCGGCCCTTGCACGCTCATCAATCCATAGTGCGGCGCGGCGTCCATCACCTGCACGTCGTCGGCGATGATGTATTTCTCAAACCTCTCCGAGATGGCCGCCGTCAGCCCCGGCTCAAAGTCCAAAAGAATTTCCCCCGGCAGGATGTGGATGTTCAGGTCGCTCTGCATCCGGCCCTTGTTCGTGACCAGCGCGGCGTAGCAGCCCTCCCCGGCGGGCAAGTCCTTCACGTTGTTTGTCACCTGGCCGTTGAGCAGGCGCACGCGATCCCCGCCCGCGAGCACGAGGCGGCTGCGGAAACTCAAATCCAGCACCGCGCACGAGGCGCGCAGGGCCGTGTGCTCCACCAGCCAATCTCCATAATCCTCCACCACCTCGCACCCGCGCACCTCGGAGAAGCGCGCGCCGTGGGCGGCGTGGAAATCATGCAACGTCAGTGGCGTCATGCGCGCAGGCTAATGGGTCGAGGGCAGCGGGAAAAATATTTCTTCGTGCTGGTCTCAGTTGGGCGCGCGGAGCTTCCGGTCCGCCGCAACCTGAGACGACGGGCGGCGTGGCCAAGACTGAACCTCTCGGAATTGGAAACTTGCTGCGGACAGGAAGGTCCGCGCGCCGGGCCTGGTCCCGGTGCGACCAGGCCCACGTTGCTTACGGCCGCACGGCCAGACCGTTGCGGGGCGTGCCGGTCGCGGCGATGAGATCGCGGAGGATGCGGCGCGTCTCGTCGAGCGTAGGGTCCACGTTCGGCACGGGCGCTTCGTCCTCGGACTTGGCGTTGGTGAGCGAGTTGGTGCTCTTTGTGGTCGTGCTGTTCGTCACCACCAACTTGGTGATCGGATTCGTGATCAGCTCAAACCAAGTCACGAGAGATTCGCCAGCTTTGAGACTGCTCGTTGCCTTCATTGTCACCACCGCATTCGTCATCGGCTCCGGCAGGCCGGGCAGGTCCGCGTTCTTCAACGTCAGTTCGTAGGTCTTGTAGTTCGGTTGCGGACGAGCGCGCAGTTCTTTCTTGCGGGCTTTGTCGCGTGCTTCGACTTCCTGCTTTTCCTTCCAGCGCAGCGCCTCGTTCATGGAAACGCTCTTCTCGTCCTTCAACTTTTTGTAGCGCTCGATCTCCTGACGGATGAACGCGAAGTCGGCGTCCTTGCCGGTCCGCGCCTCGGAACGCTGACGCAGCCCGGCCAGCGCGGGCGGCACCATGTTCACCGGCTCATACTTCGCGCTCGGAATGGTGTCCCACGGCAGCGCGTTCGGCATCGAGTCCTCGCCCACTTCCATCAGGTTGTTCACGGAGGGAAGAACGATGTCCGGGATCACGCCGCGACGTTGCGTGGAAGAACCGCTGGCGCGATAAAATTTTCGAATCGTGATCTTCAGCGAGCCAAGCTCTTCCTTCGTGCGCAGCAACGGTCCGACATCAAGCAGCGTCTGCACCGTGCCTTTGCCGTGCGTAGAGGAATCACCGACCAGCAGCGCGCGTCCGTAATCTTGCAGCGCGCCCGCCACGATCTCGGACGCCGAGGCGCTGAAGCGGCTGGTCATCACAACCAGCGGGCCGTCGTAGAGCACGTCCGGGTCGGTGTCCTTGTCCACGGTGATGTGGCCGTCGGAATCTTTGACCTGCACGACCGGGCCTTCCTTGATGAAGAGACCGGTGAGATTGATGGCTTCTTCGAGCGAGCCGCCTCCGTTGTAGCGCAGGTCGAGAATCACGCCGGAAACTTTTTCCTCCTTCAACTTCTTCAACAGCTTCGCCACATCCGTCGTGGTGCTCTTGCGGTTCGGGCCGCGGTTCTTCAAATCAGCGTAAAACGACGGCAGCGAAATCACGCCGAGCCGCGTCGCGGGCTGACCATTCTCCGCCGGCAGATCGAGCAGGCGGGCTTTGGCTTCCTGATCCTCCAGTTTGATTTCGTCCCGAATGATCGAAACCACTTTGCGGACGGAATTGTCCGGCGCGTCCACAGGGATGACGGTCAGGCGCACTTCCGTGCCTTTGTCGCCGCGAATGAGTTCCACGACCTTGTTCAGCTTCCAGTCAATCACGTCCACGGGCGCGTTCGTGCCTTGCGCGACGGCGATGATTTTATCGTTCGGCTTGAGCTGGCCGCTTTTCTTGGCCGGACCTTCCTTGAGTTCTTCGATCTTGCAGTAGCCATCCTCAGAACGCAGCAACGCGCCGATGCCGAAGAGCGAGAGCCTCATGCCGATGTTGAAATTGTCCGACGCGGGCTTGCCCATGTAATCCGAGTGCGGGTCGTAGGCGTGCGCGAGAGCATCAAGGTAAATTTGCAGCACGTCGTCGCTGTCCCAGCGTTCCAGCATGTCGAACTGGCGGTTGTAGCGCTTGAGCAAATCTTCCTTGATCTTCGCAGGCTTCTCCTTGTTCAGCAGTTCGTTCAGCCATTCGTAGCGCACGCGTTCGCGCCACAGGGTGCGGGCTTCGGCGAGGTCTTTCGGGCGCGGCAGCTCGCGGCGGTTCGGCGTGTAACGCTCGTCGGTGGTGAACTCAAATTTTTCCGTGGCGATGGCGTTGGTCACATATTTCACCTGATCGCGCAGGCGTTGCATGAAGCGGTTGTAGATGATCGTGGCGGGCGAGGTGTCGCCGATCTTGAGCGCCATATCGCCGAGCGTGAGCCTCCATTTGTCGAACTCCGCGAGGTCCGATTGCAGGAACATGATGTGCATCGGGTCGAGCGAATCCACGTAGCGCGTGTAGAAGTTCGACGAGATGGTCGCGTCAATCGGCTGCTGCAAATAATGCCCGCGCTCCAGGAACGCGGCGGTCACGCGCGCGATGCGGCTGTCGTCCTTGCCCGGCACGAGCGGCATCCATTTGAAGGCGTTGGTGTGCTGCGAACTGATGAGCACCTGGTCCGCGACGGGCCGGAGGTCCGGCTGCTGGGTAAGGTTCTTGGCCGGCTCGGCGGCGCAGAGATTCCACGCGCTGAGGCCGATGGCGATGATGCAAGCTGCTGTTCTCATGGCTTAAATTTTGGCTAGGATACCACGCGACTCCGGCGCGGCAAACTTTTCGTCCTCTTGGAGACCTTGGTGCAACTGCGTAACTCCATCGTCCGCGATAGCGGGACAGCCGCCCACACGCCAAGCGAGGGCGATTGATGGACAAAGGTGTTTCGATCTCCGCGCGTGCGTACCGAGCGTGCGCATCTTGACACTGTTACTTGGTAGTGGGACCGGCACCCTCGCCGGTCACCCGTCCGACAGGCGCCCCCGCCTGTCGTTCTGCGGGCGGGGGAGCCCGCAAGACGAGCGACAGCCGGGGGCGGCTGTCCCAGTACCAAGCAACAGTGGCAAGATGCACCCTACCGATCGAGGGCTTCACCTTCGTCTTGAAATGCACGCGTGCGACCGCCGCAGGTCGCTTCCGACCGGGTTTACAACCAATATTTCGGTGGTGAACCACTGCGCGTTGGCAGCACTTCGGGCTTACCACGCCGCAAAGTAATCCTGTTGACAAGATTAGGCCGCAACGCTTTGGTCGCCCCAAACCCGGTCTCCGTATGTCCTCGCTTCTTGATGCTTTGCTTTTGGAAGAGCCGACGCCTCCCACGACGCCGACCGCACGGGAGTTTTTTACTGTGCATCGCTCCGACGGCACTCCCGCCGGTTCTTCCTGGCAGCCCAAGCCCAACATGGCCATCGTCGGCTCGGGCATCGATGTTACCCACCTGCAACTCATCACCGATGCTGCCGGTTCCGGTACCCATTACTTCGCCATCGGCGCGCCCACGACTGTGTGTGTGGATTTTCTGGAAATCTCCGACCTGACCATTGACTGCAACCTGCCCCCGGATCGGGAAATTGCCTGTGGGGCCATCCGTGTCATGGGCCATCACGTCCGCATCCGCGATGTGAAGTGCGTCAATTGGGGCAGCCGCACCAGTGCCCAGCCCGGTTTTGTCATCGCGCTGTTGGTCGCCGATCCCGATGCGGATTCCCCGTGGCCGGCCGTGGACAACGCCGGCATGGAAAACTGCATCGCCCTTGCCCCATCTGCAAACAGCACCACAGGCGTCATGAACATTTTGCACTTGGGCGGAAGGGAACTAGCGGCGGTCGTCACCGGCTCGTTTGCCCGCGGCCCTTTCATCCGCAACTGCTGGGTGGATGCCGGTTCTCCCGCCTTGGCGACGGAATTTCGTGCGCCGTCCGTGGGCGGTTGTCAGGGCGGGATTGTGGAAGGCAACCAAATCCACAATGTAGAAATTGGCGGACCGCATTTGCGCCACCTGAACAGCCGCGAAGCCATCATCCGCAACAACAGCTATCGTAACGTCCTGATTGGCCCTTGCTGCGACCCGGTGAATGCCGGCACCGGAATTGAAAAGCTGCTGATTGATGGCAACGCCTTGGAACTGACCCGTGACTACCCTTCGCCCGTGGGCATTTTCATTTCCGGCGACACGGAACCGGTGCCGCATGGACAGGTGATTATTCGCAACAATCATTTTCGCTACGTGAACAGCCTGAGCGGTCCCACGGATGGACTGGCAATGCAGGTAGAGGGCATCGTGTCGGTGATTATTGCTGAAAACTTAATCGCCGTGATTCCCGCCGAAGGAAGTCCTTGGCAGGTCGAGGGCTGTACAAATGCGACGTTTTTCAACAACCACGATTCAGCAGGACAACCCTTCGACGAGGAGACGGATCGTTACCAGGCCAAGCTTGCTATACCGGCCGGTGATGCCGTGGCGTCCGCGTGCTTTGCGAAGTGAACAAGGAACAAAATCGAGAAAAAATCTTATGAAAATGAAAGTGATTATCGGTTGGCTGGCCAGCACTCTGGCGGCACTGGCGCAGGGCACGGTGGTGGTCCCGAACGGGTTGGCGAACGTGGAGGGCAACAGCAGCACTAGCGCCCCCTTCACGTCATCATCGTTCCGCTACCAGCAAGTGTTCGGTGCCTCGCAATTCACCAGTGCCGGCTTCATCAACAGCATTTTCTTCCGTCTGGATGGCGGGTCGTCGGACAATGTTCTGTACGCCTTCGATGGAGCGAGCGTTACGCTCTCGTTGACCCCCGTCGGTCCGGATGGTTTGAGTTCAGTCTTTGCCAACAACGTCGGGGCGAGTCCCGTGACTATCTATAACGGAGCAGTGGCGTTTGGCGGAGGCTACACACCCGGGGCCAGCCCCCAACCCTTCGGCAACTCGATCATCGTCACCACTCCGTTTTTCTACAATCCAGCCCAAGGGAATTTGCTGCTCGATATTCGGGGGGTTAGTGGAACGACGCTGTTTCCCGGAAACTTGGACGCTCAGTTGACGCTTGGCGATTCTGTGTCACGCGTTTTTGCCTTGAATAACCTGGCTGCCAGCGGCACTGCCGACTCGCTGGGCTTGGTCACGCGCTTTGACATGACTGTGGTTCCCGAACCTTCCACTTGGATTTTGGTGCTGGCTGGTTCTGCCACGCTGGCCCTTTGCCGATGGAGGGGCAGGCGATGAGTCTTCAAGACTCATTTCTAACCGACCCGGTGCCGTTCAATGTTTGGATCGCGGCACGCACTGACGGAATTTCCGGCTCCGGCACAGCCAGCGATCCTTTTAATGGAGTAACGGTGCGATACCCACTGCCAAACATCTCACTATACTGGGATGAGATTTCCGGCGACTCAAGAAAAGCTCGCGTTACAACATCACAGCCCCACGGGCTTCAAGAGGGGGACGTGGTCGAGGTGTCTGGGGTCGACGGAGACAGCAGCGGCAAGTGGAATGGAGCGTTTACGATTTTTGGAACGACTACGGTGACGTTCTACTACTACATGCACAAGCCCGCTGCTGACCCTCCGTTGGGTAAGCCCGCCTGCGCCCGCTTGCGATTTTGCTTCGATGAGGTCATGCGAAACGCTCCTGCCAAAATCAAGATTCACATTGGTCCGGGTGTGTTTCAAACCCGCGGTTTTGCGGCAAATGATGATCGAGGGTGGCAGCCCAAGACCGGGCAGAACATTGTGGGGGCTGGTTTCGATGTCACGACGCTGCAATTGGTTGGAGCGGAGAATGCCGACCAACATTACCATGTCATCGGCATGCCGACAGAGGCCAGTGGTTCCACGGCCATCACGCCGTTGAAACATTTCGTGATTTCCGACCTGACGATTGATTGCAACATCGACAACCAGTCAGGTCGCCCCGATCCCGGTTACGCCAACGTCGCCTGCGGCGCGGTACGCATTCTCGGCGACTTTTGCGTCGTCCGAAACATTAAAACCATCAACTGGGGGACGAAGAGCTTGAAGCAAGGATGCTTCGTCATTTCGATCCTTCAAGCCAGCGCCAAGCCGAACGACGGAAACGGTAACCCCATCCTGACCGAGACACGGGCGAACGTGATCGAGGACTGCATCGCGGTTCAACCCTCAAAAAACAACGCCCGTGAAACGACTATTCTTCACATCGGCGGCGTGAAAAACGCGAACAATCACGCCCAAGGATTTGGAACCGGCGCGGTCATTCGCAAGAATTTTGTGGACTGTCAGTTCCTGAGTTCGGTAGCGGAGGGTGAACCAACGGCATTTTCCAGTGCCTTCATCACTTCAAACGCCGGGACAACAATCAATCCCGTTACAAATGTCGGAACCTTCGTCGGGAAACGTCCTCACTTTCGCACTGGCTTGGATGCCGGAACTTTTGTACGTTTCTACAGTCCGCGTAATTCGTTGAGCCGATGGAATGGCTATTTCAAAATAAACCTGCTGGCACCTTTTTCTGAGAGGCTTGCTGTGACTCTTGGCACCGCCCCACCCGGCACCACCGACGACAGCAGTTTTGTGGTCATGGGCACGGAGTTCCGGGGCATCGCGGTGAGTTCTTGCATCTGCGCGGTGGTGGAGCAGAACCAGATTCACAACTGCTGGTTCGGCGGCCCGTATGCGAGTCCGTTGGATGATTCGGTCAGCGAACCTTCGTCACTGCCCACGCTGGCCCGCGAAGAAAGGCTGGATCAGTTGAATGCCTTGAACATCCGCAGCCTCACCGTACGCGACAACTTTTACCGCAACGTGGCCGTGGGCCCCTACTTCAACATGGGCGGGGTGAGCGGACAGGTTCGGGAGGTCGGTTGGATTTACAGCGCCGGAAGCGCCGCTCTGCTGATGGCGCAGGCGCAGCGGAACCATCTCTGGGTGAACGCACGTGTGCTGATTGAACCGGACGTCTTAATCGGCACGCCGGAGTTCATTGCGGCGGCGCAAGCCAGCCCGCTGCTGGGCATCCACGAACTGATCAGCGTGGACGAATCGCTGGGCACCATCACTCCGTCCGCCTCGACCTTCGGAATTTCGGTGAACCCGAACGTCATTTACCCGCTGGTTCTCCTCGGGCATCGCGTCGTCAGCGGCACGGATTTTCTCGTCATCGAAGGCAACCAAATCTGGCTGGCCGACCTCGATGAAACGGAGTTTGCCATCAAGGAATACCCGCTGGCGGCCACGGCCTCGGCGCAAAAGTATCGCCCCTACGGCATCATCGTAGCGGACAACGAACTTTCCCCCGGTTACGCGCATCGGCAGGTCTTCATCCGCAACAATAAGATTAACCATGTGGACACGGAAATCTTTCCCACGCCCGCTGGCCTCGGCCAGCCCGCCGGGGGCGGCATGTTGCTGGCCGGCATCAAGCAACTGCACGTCACGCACAACCTGGTGGAAGTGAACGCGCGCCAGCCCCTACGCACCTTCCGCTGCGGCACCGTGCGCTATTTTAACAACAAGAAGCTGGACGGCACCATCGTCCCCGGCGGCATCGCCGACGGCGACGGTCATTACGACGAGCCGGAAACCCTGGCCGAAGACGCCTTCATCCTCTCGCTGCTCCTGAAAAGGAGACGGCGATGAGGACACCTTTTAACCGGTACGATGCAGTTGAAATGGGGAGCGCGCCCGCCTCGGGCGCAGCGGGCCGCGCCCTCGCGGTCCGCATCGAGCGCGCGAAAACCTCCAACCGTTTCGTGCGTTCCCGCGCGCTCCTGTTCGGCGCGAGGCGCGCCGAACTACAGCCGGGGCGGCTGTGCTCCCCATTCCCTCCAACTGCATCGTTCCGGTTACTCCAGGGTGGCGCGGGCAACCTGCCCGCCTCGTCGGGCGACCCGCCCGACGAAACGACCGCGAGCAAACAGTCGTTCAGACCCGCTGTTGCACGGCGTGTCTCACCCTTCCGTCCGGCAGGTTGCCGGACGGGACAGGCGGGTCGCCTGTGCCACCCAGAAAACAATTTTTGAAGGGCTGCCTTGCCCGGCGCACCGGCAGCGGATCAGCAGCCATTCGGATTCACGATTGGAACTGGCGTTGAGGCAGGGTGAATTCCAACTGCATGGTTCCGGCTAAGATCATGCCCGTCTGATCCGCGACGCCCTCAATCTTCCGCCAGGCTGGTAGCCCGGCGGCACAGGCCGGTGGCCTGAGCTACCCATCCTGAATTTTCAGACCGGCTCTAACCGGGCCGACCCGCGATCTCGGCGGCGTAACCTTGGCGGAAGGTCGGGAAAGACAATGCACAGCGCAGTTCCTCGCGCAGGCGGCGGTTCGAGACGCGCTTCTGGGTCAGGCCGCGTTTGCGCCGGGCGTTTTCTTCGTCGGTCGCAGGCGGGGGCATGGGCTTGCCGAGTTGTTGCGACAGCCACTGGAAGAACTCGCGCTGCGTGACCGGCTCGTCGTCGGCGACATTGTAAATTTTGCCGGGCTGGCCGCGCTCCAGCGCCGCAACTGCCGCGCGCACCACGTCACCGCGGTGAATCATGTTGATCAGTCGCGAGCCATCGCCCGCCAGCCGCGCTTCGTCGCGCAGGTATTGCTGAAACAAATGTCCGCGCCCCGGCCCGTAGATGCCAGCGACGCGCAAGATGATGGCCGGAAAATTTTTCTCCCGTCCCGCCCGCAATAGCAGTTGCTCCGTCTCGACGAGGACGCGGCTCGTCTCGCCCTTCGGTTCCGTCGCGCTGTCTTCGGTGACCCATGCGCCGTCGGTCTGGGCATAGACACTGGTGCTGCTGGTGTAGAGGTACTTCTGCGGCGGACGCGCCGAGAGCCATTCGAGGAGATGTCGCGTGGCTTCGAGATACACCGCGCGGTATTCCTCCACGCCGCCCTTAGTGGATGAAACGGTGTTGATCACCCAGTCGAACGCGCCGGGGATTTTCAGCAACTCCTCGCGCCGCGTGATGTCCGCGATAACCGGCGTGATCCCTTGCGCGCGCAACTCCTCCGCGCCCTCCGCGCCGCGCCGCACCCCGAAGACCTCATGCCCCGCGCGCGCCAGCGCCACGCCGAGCGGCCGCCCGACGTAACCGCATCCGATGATCAACACGCGCATGAGCGCAGGCTACGGAGCGCGGGCGCGGACGGGCAATAAGAAGTGAGCAGGGAAGCGGTAATCAGTAATCAGTCAGTCAGCCCTCGGTCATTTCCGCGTGGGCGCGGTCCAAACGGCGAATGGCTGATTACTGATGACTGGCTCACTGATTACTTTCCTTCCCGGCCCAAAATGAATTGGTCTTTTTCCGTCCCGCCCGGCAGATTCCGCGCTGATTAACCGATGGCTCTCATGAACGAAACTCCACTCGCACCCATGCCCTGGCGGCAACGTCTGCTGTTCGCCGCCGTGCTGGCGTTCCTTTCCGCCGCGCTCTTTCACCTCAGTTTCAAGCCCGAGATGGTGATGTTCTCCAGCGACGGACCACTCGGCATCGCCGCCTCGAAGCAGCTTTCCTTCCCGGCGGGCTTCTCCGGCATCTGGTTCGACTCGAACTGGCTCGGCACCGGCGGCGGGCCGTCCGCGCCACAATCAACGTGGCTGTTTCTCTGGCTGCTCGGCCCGGTGGGCTTCGCGAAATTTCTGCCCGCCCTCCAAGTTTTCATGCTCGGCCTGGCCGGGACGTTTTGTTTCCGCACGTTTGGTTTTCGCCCGATGGTCTGCCTGCTCGCGGGCATCGCGGCGGAGTTGAACAGCAACTTTTTCTCGAATGCCTGCTGGGGCGTGGGCACGCGCTGCACGGCGCTGGCCGCGGCGTTTCTCGCGCTGGCCGCGATCTGGAGCAGTCGCCGTGGCCCGTTGCATGTGCGGATCGTTAAGTTGGTGCTCGGCGGCCTGGCCACCGGCCTGTCCGTGATGGAAGGCGCGGACAACGGCATGTTGTTCAGCCTGTTCATCGCGGCGTTTGCGTTTTTTGTGCCGCTGCTGGGTGAAGGTTCGGCGGCGAAAAAAATTCTGCGCAGCGGCCTCGCCACCGCCGTGGTCACGGTGTTCGCGCTCTTCCTCGCTTATCAAACTGTGGAGAGCCTCGTCGGCACGCAGATCAAGGGCATCGCCAACATGGAGCAAACGACCGAGAGCAAGGAGCGGCGCTGGGTGGGTGCGACGCTGTGGAGTTTGCCGAAGATGGAAATTTTGCGCGTCATCATCCCTGGCGTTTTTGGCTACCGCCAGGACACGCCGGGCGGCGGCGAATACTGGGGTGGCGTGGGCAGTGACCCGGGCATCGCGGAAATGCAGGCGCAACTCAAGAGCGGCGACCCGCAGGTGCAACAGCGCGCCCTGAGCTATTTGCAAAGCACGCAGTGGCGCTCGTCCGGCGCCGGTGAGTACGCGGGCCTTCTCGTCGTGCTGATCGCGGCGTGGACGGTGGCGCGCTCGTTCAGCAAGCAAGCGCTGACTTATTCCGCCACGGAGAAAAAGTTGATCTGGTTCTGGGCGGCGATGTGTTTGGTGGGCGTAATTTTTGCCTGGGGACGGCATGGTCCGTTCTACCAGTTGTTCTACGCGTTGCCGTACATGTCCACGATCCGCAACCCGATGAAGTTCATGCACCCGGCGCACATGACGCTGATGATTCTCTTCGCCTACGGACTGCAAGGTCTGTCGCGCGAATATCTGGAGAAGACCAGTGCCACGGTGGCGAAAATTCCGTGGGACAAGTTTTGGAAATACGCCTGCTTCGCCGCCGTCGCCGTAGCCGCCGTGGGCTGGCTCGTTTATGCCGCGCAAAAACCCACGACGAGCGGCAATGAGACGGACCTCGTGCGCTACATGAAAGCCAACGCCATCGGCGGCGCGTCCTCGGCGGAAGAAGTGGCACGGTTCAGCATTCGTGAGGTGGGAATCTTCGTGCTCGTGCTCGGCCTGTCGGTCGCGGCGCTGCTGGCCATTCAGGCGGGAAAGTTTCGCGGGTCGCGCGCCATTGGGGCCGGCGTGCTGCTGGGGGCCATTCTGGTGCTCGATCTTGGGCGCGCGAATGCCCCGTGGATTCAGCATTTCGATTACAAAGCGCGTTACGCCACCAACCCCGTCTTTGATTTGCTCCGCGAGAAAAACTGGGAGCATCGCATCACCACGCCGGGCTTCCGCCTGAACGACGCCTACGCAAGTTTGCAAAACATCTGTCGCGGCGAGTGGATGCAACACCAGTTCCAGTTCTACAACATCCAGATGCTCGACGTGGTGCATGACGGCGGGCGCTCCTCCAGTGAGAAGGAAGTTTTCGTCAACCAGTTCAACGCCAACATCGCGCGCTACTGGAAGCTCACGAACACGCGCTACATTTTCGGCGTGCCGGGGCTGGTGGACGCGCTCAACCGCGACCTCGATCCGGTGCAGCGCAGTTTCCAGCAACGGCTGGCCTTCTCGCTCGCGCGCAAACCCGGTGCGACGGCCATCAACGTCGAGACCAATACCACCGGACCGTTCGCACTCATCGAATACACGGGCGCGTTGCCCCGCGCGAAGTTGTATTCACAATGGCAGGTCAACACGAACGACCTGGCCGCGTTGAGCACGCTCGGCAGCACGAACTTCCAACCCGACGCCGAGGTGATTCTTGCGGAGGAAATTCCCGCCAGCACCGCCGCGGCAGGAACGCCGTCCGGCACGGCGGAATACACCGGCTACGATCCGAAGAAGTTCACGATTAAAACATCCTCAACCGCGCCCGGCGTGCTGCTCGTCAACGACCGGTATGATGCGAATTGGAAGATCAACATTGATGGTCAGCCCGCGAAATTGTTGCGCGCAAATTTCATCATGCGCGCGGTGCAGGTGCCGGCGGGCCAGCACGAACTGGTGTGGCGCTATCAGCCGAGCTTGAAGGCGTTCTACATTTCGATGAGCGCGATCCTGCTGGGCTTGTTGCTCTGCCTGGCGCTGCCATTCCTCACTCGCCCTGGCGCTCCTGAGGCCCGCCGGAAATGAGCCATCAGGATTCTTACTACAAAAACAACGAGGCCTACGCCGAGCATCTCGCGGCGTGGAATCCGCAGCTTTACGCGAAGTATGCCGACACGTTGAAGCCCGCGACCGCGGGCGCGCGCGCGCTGGATGTCGGCTGCGGCGTGGGGCAGGTCGTGGCGCGTTTGAACGAAGCAGGCTTCGAGGCGCACGGCGTGGATGTCTCGCAACCCAACATCGAGCGCGCCGCCAAAGTATGCCCGTGCTGCCAGCTTTACGACGGGCGCAAGCTGCCTTTCCCGGACGGCCATTTCGCCAGCGCTGGCGCGCTCAACGTGCTAGAGCATGTGGATGAACCCGAGACGTTCATCCGCGAACTCGTCCGCGTGGCTGCGCCCGGCGGAAAGATTGTTCTCTCCAGTCCGAATTTTTTACGTGCGCTCGGTTTCCGCGATTATCACCACCGGATGCGCGGCGTGGGCAACAAGCTGCGCAACTGGAAACGCGTGCAGGAAAAGCGGCGGCAGATGCGCGACGAGCCGGATGCGGTGCGCTTCGACCGCATGGAGCCAATCATCAAGCTGCCGTTCACGCCCGACGACGACGCCATCGTGGCGACGAACGCGCTGGAAATGAAATTCTTCCTCGAACGCTCCGGCTGCGAAGTGCAGCGCGTGGAATGCACCGACCGCTACGTGGCCGCGCCCGTGGAGTTCGCGCTGAACCTCGGCCCGTGGCGCTACGTGATGTTCAACTCGTTTCTCGTGGCGCGAAAGTGGTGAGCGGGAAAAAGCTCCAAACACCAAGCTCCAGAAAAACACCAAACAGCAAACACCAAGATTCGGTTGGCACGCGCGGTAATGATCGGGGGCGCTTTGCAGTTTGGAATTTGGATCTTGGTGTTTATTTGGAGCTTGGAGCTTGGAACTGGAATTTGCCCCACGGGGATTAACGGTTTGACTCTGTTTTTCCCCGCGCCTAGTTTCGCGCACAGACAAATTTATGGCCGAGCCAACTCCAGATTCGCCGATACCGCCCGAGGCCGCCAAGGTGCAGCCGAAGAAAGAAACCGTTCGCATCGCGCTGCCCCCGAAGCCGACGGCCGCGCCGACGATCAAGCTGCCTTCGTTGCCGCCTACCGGCGCGTCGCCTGCGGCGGCTCCCGGTGCCGCTGCTCCCACTGCGGCCCGCCCGGCTTCCGCTCCCGCCGCTGCGGCCACGGCCCAAGTTCCTCGTCCGCCGTCGCCTCCGTCCGGCACGGCTCCGGCCAAGGCACCCGGCACATCTGTCGCAAGGCCGGTCGCGCCCGCTCCGGCGAAAGCCCCGATGCCGCCCCCCGCCTCGAGACCTGCGTCCTCGGCCCGCACCGTCGGCTCGCTCGATACCGCGCTGGCCGTTGTGGCCATGATCATCGGCATTGCCGCCTTGGTGAGTGTGCTTCTTCTGGTCATGGGCGACTTCGGCTCAATCAAATAACTTGATCGAAATCACAGGGACTAGAAATTGAGGGACTTATGGCAGCAGCAAACATTGTCACATTGACCGAAGGAAATTTTTCCGCGGAGGTTTTGCAATCCACCACCCCCGTGCTCGTGGACTTCTGGGCCGAGTGGTGCGGCCCCTGCAAGATGATCGCACCCGTCCTCGACGAACTCGCCGCCGAATACGATGGCAAGGTCAAGATCGGCAAGGTCAACATTGACGAGTTTCAGCAGATCGCGATCAACTACAACATCAACTCCATCCCCACCCTGCTCTTCTTCAAGGGCGGTCAGGTCGTGGATCAAGTCGTGGGCATGCGCAGCAAGCGCGATTTGAAGCAGAGCTTCGACCGCGTGAGCGCGTAAAGTCCGCACGCGCGCGGCATGTCCTTGCTCATCACTCCCGCGCAACTGACCGGCCGCTCCGAGCTGTTCCACCAACTGGCGCAAGTCACCGCTTCCGGCCTCGGGCTTTTTGCCGCGCTGGAGATGCTGCAAAAGCATCCGCCGCAGCCCGCGCTCCGCAAACCCATCGGTGAACTGCTGCAACAGTTGCGCGACGGTCACAACTTCGGCGACTCGCTGGCCCGCGCCGGAAGCTGGCTCTCCGCCTTCGACGTGGCGCTCTTGCAGGCGGGCGAGCACAGCGGGCGTCTGCCGGACGTGTTCCGCGTGCTCTCGACGTACTACGCGCAGCGGGCGCAACTCGCGCGGCAGGTCATCATGTTCGCCGTGTATCCGCTCATCGTTTTCCACGTCGCGGTTTTGGTTTTCCCTATTGGCATTCTCACCGACGTGGTGGTCAAAGGCGCGGTCGGGACGTTCGTGCTGCAAAAGCTCGCCGTGCTCGTTCCGCTCTACGGCTTTGCCTTCTTCCTCGCCTACGCGCTGCAAGGCACGCACGCCGAGTCGTGGCATGCGACGGTGGAAAAATTCACGAACAAAATACCCGTGCTCGGGCAGGCCCGCCGCAGCCTCGCCATCGCGCGCCTCGCGCTCGCGCTGGACGCGCTGCTCAATGCCGGCGTGACCGTGATCGAATCCTGGGAACTCGCCACCGCCGCCAGCGGCTCGCCTGCGTTGCGCCGCGTCTTCGCGCGCCACAAGGTGGAATTGCAAAACGGCCGCACGCCCTCCGAAATGGTCGGCAGCAGCGCGGAATTTCCGCCCGCCTTCGCCTCGCTCTATCACACCGGCGAAATCAGCGGGAAGCTGGACGACTCCATGAAGCGCGCCCACGCGATGTTCGAGGAGGAAGGCGCGCGCAAGCTCCGCACGTTCATCTTCGGTTTCGCCGGGCTGCTCGTCGGCGGCGTGATGCTCATGGCTGCGTGGGGCATCATCAGTTTTTATCTCGGCTACTTCGGGCAGCTCAACGACGCCATCAACATGAACGCGAAGTAGTGATGATAAGCTTCAGAACATCTTGCACGGCCTTGGCTCTCCTCTCAACGGAGCTGGCGCCAGAACAAATTCGTCCAACGGATTTTTGGAAGCCCGCCCTCACCCCGGCCCTCTCCCCCGGGGAGAGGGGGAATCGCACACAGCCTCACCAGTGCAGAACG
>JAYVQC010000059.1:0-9613 GCA_043757045.1 Akkermansia sp.
CGTCAGTATCCTTGAGGAAGAGCATGTGGCGCGCTTCCGAGACGAGGATGCCGCCGTTCACGAACACCAGCGCGGTCGCGAGATTCAACTTGTCGGCGAAGATGGTGAACTTGTCGGCCTTGCCGTCGCCGTCGGTGTCCTCGCAAATCTTGATGCTGTCGTGGCCCGGCTCGCCTTCGTTCACGAGACCGTGGGGATAATCGCGCGCCTCGACCACCCACGCGCGTCCGCGCTCGTCCCACGCGACATAGATGGGCTTCACGACATCCGGGTCTGCGGCGAAGATCTGGAGTTCAAAATCCGCCGGCACCTGCACGTAGCGCATGCTGTCCTTCGGAGCGAGGGGCACCTGGAATTTGACCGGCTCCGCGCGGCGCTCGTAGTTCGGCACGTCGCCGGCCTGGCGCTGCAACGGCGGACGCGATGCGAGCGAAGCTTCCCAGTCGGACTTCGCCTTCTTGCTCACCGCGCCGAGCACGGCCTCGCGCAGAACTTTATCCGCAGGGCGATTGCCATCCGTGTATTTGATCAGCCCGTGACCCGTGCGCTTGAAACCGTCGAGCATCTTCTGCTGCGCCGCGCCGACCTCGGCGTCCGGCATCACCTGCACCACTGCGTCGAAGTGCTTCAAGTAGGCGTCGGTGAGATTGGCGACATCGGCGCGATGATCAAAATAGATCGCCTCGGGCGCGAGCGTCTGGCCGGGCAGATAGACGTAGTTCGTGCGCGAGCCGCCAAAGCCACCACCACCACCGCCGGCGTTGACCGGGCCAAGGTAAAGAACATGCAGCGGGCGATCCGGCGCGTCCGCCGCGAAGGTGTCGATGGCTGTCAGCGCGCCTACCAAAAGAATCAGAATTTGTTTTGTGTGTTTCATGAAGAAAATAGCAGTGTTTGTTGGGAACTAGGTTGCGGAGCGTCTGCAAAACTTGGCTGGAACGCGGCTGTGCCCGAAGGGCCAGCCGCAGCACGCGACCATGGCGAAGCTCGCAGGAGAGTCGAGCGTGCTGCGGCTGGTCTTCGACACAGCCGCGCTCCAATTTAGATTCTGCACCACGCCTTACTTCGTAGTCGGTTTGAAAATCAGTTGCGAGAACTGATACAGTGCCTTCTTCCAGTGTTGGAAGTCGTGCGCGTGTTCATCGACGTGCCAGATGTGCGGGACGTTCTTCTCCTTCAAGTAGGCGTGGACGTTCTGGCTGATGCGGATGAGTCCGTCCTTGTTGCCGGCGGAAATCCACAGCAACTTCAACTGCTTCGTCGCCTTTTCCGGATCAGCCACAAGTTCCGCTGCGGGCTTGGTGTTCGGAGCGGACGAAAAGCCGCCCACCCACGCGAAGGTGTCGAGGTTGCCGAGACCGAAGTTCAACGACTGCCCGCCGCCCATCGAGAGGCCCGCCAGCGCGCGGCTCTCGCGATCCCTGATCACGGAATACTTGGCCTCGATGAACGGGATGAGCGAACCGAGCAAGTCCTGATCAAATTTGCCGAAGGCTGGCGCAGTAGCCATCGCGTTGGAACCGGGGCGGTCGTCCGTTTGCGCACGACCGTTGGGCATGACGATGATCATGGGCACCGCTTTTTTGTCCACGATGAGGTTGTCGAGAATGATTTCGGGATGGCCGCCGCGACGCCATTCCTCTTCGTCGCCGCCGATGCCGTGGAGCAGATACAGCACGGGATACTTCGTGTCGGCGGAGTAGCCGGGCGGCGTATAGACGAGCGCCTTGCGTTTGTTGCCGACGGACTTGGAGTCGTACTCGACCATCTCCAGTTTGCCGTGCGCGATGCCTTCGCGTGCCTTGTCGTAGCCATCCGCCGGATTCGGGAAGGCCGGCTTGTCGTCGGGCTTCAACTCAATCGGCCCGCCGAAACCGCCACGGCCGCCGCGCGCGCCTTGCCCTCGTTGGCCGGTTGCGGCTTGCGGCGCACCGCCCTCGCGTTTCGCGGTGGCCTCAGACTTGCCAAAATCACCGACCTGGCGGGTGAACTTGATCTCGTTGCCCGAAACCTTGCCGGTGTAGGTGATGAGGATGTCGTTGTCCTGGATTTTCAGCGGCTCGGCAAAGGTCACGGTGTCGCCGTCAACTTTGCCGTCCTTCAACTCGGCGTCGCGCTTCTGGTCGGTCATTTCCACGCTGGCCTTGCCGGTGACGTTCGTGCCGTCCTGCTTGAGCGTGAAGGTGTATTTCTGGAGTCCACGCTGGGTCTCGAACTCAGCCTTCCAGGTGCCGGTGACATCCGCCGCGAAGGCGGAGAGTGAAGCGACCGCGAGGGCCAGGAGTGTGATGTGAGTTTTCATTGGTTCGTGATGATGGAGTGAATGCGCGTGGTGAAAGTTACGGTCAATCCTTGAACAACAACGGCGCGAACTCATGCAGGCTGCGCCGCCAGCTCTGCCACTCGTGCGCGGTGTCCTGCGACACGTAGAAGTGCGCGTTGATGCCGGCCGTCTTGAGCGCCTCAGTGTTCGCCTTGGGATCGCCGCCGAAGCCACTGCCGCCGACGCGGTTGGTGCCGAGTTCACGGCTGCCATAGCTGACGAACACGAGCTTCACCTTCTCCTTGAACTTCGCCATGTCGGTGATGTTCGTCACCGCGATGCTGCCGCCGCTGAAGACTCCGATGTGCGAAAACTTGTCGAGATGCGCCGGCGCGATGGCGCGGGTTTGCATGCCGCCCATGGAGAGGCCGGCCATGGCCCGATTCGGCTGGTCAGTGAGCGTGCGGAAGTTGGCGTCGATGTAAGGAATCAGGTCTTCGGTGAGCACCTTCTCGAACGCGCTGAAGTTGAATGCGCCGCGACCGCCTGGGCCTGCGCCAGCCGGAGCAGCGTTGGTTGGGCGCGGACCGCTCACGCCGCCGTTTTCCATCACGATGATGAAGGGCTTCGCTTTGCCCTCGGCGATGAGGTTGTCCATGATGAAACCGGTGTGGCCTTGGCGAGCCCAGCCCGTTTCATCCTCGCCGCCACCGTGCTGGAGGTAGAGCACCGGATAGCGCTTGCTTGTGTCCTTGTCGTAATCGGGCGGGGTGTAAACGTAGATGTGGCGCGTCTTGTCGCTGGACTTTGAGAAGTAATAGACCTCGCGAAGTTGCCCATGCGGCACGTTCTTGAGCGCGTAAAAGTCTGCGTCCTTCGCCGGAATCTCCACCGCACTACCCCAACGACTGGAGCCGTAGAAGTAGCGGCTGTTGGGATCCGGCACGTCGGCACCGTCGATTTTGATGGCGTAATAGTGAAAACCTTCATCCAGCGGCCGCGTGTGACCGTACCAAGCACCGTCCTCGCCTTTCTTGAACTCGCTGCTGTCTCGAAAAGTGCAGCCCACGCTCTTGGCTTCCGGCGCGACGATGCGGAACTTCACGCGCCCCTCCGAGTTGTATTGCGGAAACTGTTTGCCGGCCTGGTTCGAGGGGCAGGGCTTCCAGTCATTGATTGGCGGTTTATCTTCGGCTGCGAAAATTTGGCCGCACAGAATCGAAGCGAACGCGAGGAGCGATAGTTTGGTTTTCATGGCTTGTAAGGATACTTCCGCCGAACCACGAATTTTGGACATCGCATTGGCGCACTATTTTTACACCCGAACTCCGAAGTAGCGGCGGCACCGCCGCCGGGTAGCACAGGCAACCTGCCTGTGTCGCGCGGCAACCTGCCGCGCGAAACGGGAAAGGACATCCAAAAGGTCTGGTGCAGCAAATTCCAAATCCACGTTCCCTCCCTTCCGCCCGGCTGGTAGCCGGGCAGGACGGGCAGGTTGCCCGTGCCACCCAGTCAAGAGGCCGTGTTCATGCCGCGAAACTGATGAAATCAGACCGGAAACGCGAAGCTTTGGCCGCTCGCCACAGATTCTTTGGCGTATTCCGCGGGGCGGCGGTGATATTCTTTTGAACATGAGCGACACCGATTTGGAACTGCTCGCGCGCTACACCCGGCACCACGCCGAGGAGGCGTTTGCGGAAATCGTCCGCCGCCATCTCGATCTGGTCTTTTCCGCCGCGCTGCGCCAGGTCCGCTCGACCCAGCTTGCCGAGGAAGTTGCTCAGACCACCTTCATCAGCCTCGCGCGCGATGCGAACCGTCTTGCGCCGGACACCATCCTCGCCGCGTGGCTCTACCAGGTCGCACACCGCACCGCCGCGAATGTCGTCCGCCGGGAGTCCCGCCGGCAGTTGCGCGAACAAATCGCCACCGAGATGAATGCCATGAACGCCACCGCCGCCGACTGGACGCACATCGAACCGCTCCTCGACGAAGCCATGCACGCGCTCGACGACACCGACCGCGCCGCCGTCTTGCTGCGTTACTTCGAGAACAAATCCCTGCGCGAAGTCGGCGCCACCCTCGGCACGAGTGAGAACGCCGCGCAAAAACGACTGGCCCGCGCCGTCGAACGCCTGCGCGAATTCTTCGTCAAACGCGGCGTGACCGTCGGAGTGAGCGGACTTGTCGTCGTCATTGGCACTAACGCTGTTCAGGCCGCTCCCGCCGGCCTGGCGGCAACGCTCACGACCACATCACTTGCGAGCGCGGCTGTAGGAACGGGAACCACGCTCACTTTTTTGAAATTTATTGCTATGACAAAAATGAAGCTCACCGTGGCTGCGGCCTTGTTGGCCGTAGCGCTAGTACCCGTAACCGTATGGCAGGTGAACCAGTATCGATTGCGGAATGTGGGCGCCGCCCCACCGCAGAACAAATACGCCCGCGCCCATTTCGAACGCTGGCAGAAATACGCCCGCGAAAATGGCGACATCCCCGGCCGGCTCATCGCCATGCTCGACGCGTCGCTGGCGGACAAGGGAGACCCGAAACTACAGGAATTGCGGAAGCGCCTCGACGGCACGCGTGACTGGCCTACGAGCGAGGCGGCAGCCCTTCTCGACGCCATCGCGACAACTGACAACTGGCTCGACGATGACGGACGCCTCTCGGAGCTGGAGAACTACGACATCGCGCAGACCGGCAAGCCGCTGCCGGCGGAACTCGCTGCGCTGCCGTGGGGCACGCCGGACGAAGGACTCGACGGCGTGACCGGGCGCACGGGGCTTCGCGCTGCCTTCACACTCGATCCCGTCACCGGCAGCTACGCGCAGGGCGCGCAACTGCCCGTCACCGTTCACTACCACAATTCCGGCACCGCGCCGCTCGTGTTCCCGCTCGGCCCTCGTTACATGGATTTGGCGGAGACACACGACGAGCTGGGGCGAAAGGTTTTCACCCAATGGACTTTGGGCGCGCTGCATTCCGGGCGCGTTCAGGATCCTCCGATGGGCACTCGTCACTCCGTGCGGCTGGAGCCGGGGCACTGGATTTCCGTCACGGGTGCGTTGCTCACGCTCGCGCCAGGGCACTTCGCCGACACTCCGGACTCGCATGGAATCGTGATTCTTGCACGCAGCGGCTCGACGGTGAGGCTGCGGTGGACGGCGACCACTGCGACATGGCGCGAGGGTCGCGGGAAAGCAATTGAGTGGAAAGACCGTGTCGCCAAATGCATTGAGCGCGTCTCGCCGATGCCGAAATCCCGCGCCGACCGCGAGCACCTCATCCGCCGTGTGACCCTCTCGCTCACGGGCCAAGAACCCGCCAAAGCCGATGTCGCCGCGTTCGTCGGCGATGATTCGCCCGACGCGCTCACGAAACTCACCGCCCGCTTCCAATCGCTCCCGCCGCTCGCCCGCTTTGGTGGTTGGCTCAAGACGGGCGAGCAGATATTCAAAGTCACGCCCGGCCCCGTGGACTATCGAGGCACCGTGATGACCGCGCGCGGTTCCGGCCTCTACGAATTAACGGATTCCGTGTATCTCCACCACGGCGGCGCACACGCAAACTTCGAGTTCACGCCGCCCGCACCCGTTCCGCATCCGCGCACCATCCATCTGAATGACAAAGATAACCGCATGGCCCCGCATGGTATCGTCTGGCGGCACGGCAGCGGCGTCGTGTGGGTGGCTGAGAAAGCGCGCGTGCGGAAGTTCGACTTCACCGTGCCCGACAAGCTGACGGAAACTGAACTCCCGCCGGGTATCGCTTCCATTCCCGAGGAACTGCGCGCGGAGCTGGTGAAAGCGTTCCCGCCAGTAGAGACGGCGGCGGCTACTCTTCCATGAGTGAACAGGTTGACCAACCAACAAGTTTTGCGCGAGTACGCCGAACCCGTGCGGCGGCACGTTGACCTCAACTATTCCGCCGCGCTGCGTCGCCTCTGAGAATCCCAACGGGATTCCGTCCTCCAGCCCAAGGTTGCGACGCCGGAGCTACCTTGGGTTCACGTCCCACAGCATCGCGCAACCCCAACGGGGTTGTGGCCCATCCGCATCGACTCCTCCGCGCACGACTCTGGACACAACCCCGTTGGGGTTGGAATCGGTTTCCGACGATCACCCAGGGTAGCTCGTGCCTCGCAACCGCTGGGCTGATGGACTCAATCCCGTTGGGATTGGCCTGAAGTTCCCTGTCCGATTTGGGTGCCCGTGGTTGGGATCACTGTTGGCGTTTAGCCTCTCTGCGTTACTTCTTATTTAGCGCCGCCACCGGGTCGGGCTGCGGTTTGCCTTCTGAATACAGCGCGCGAATCTCGCCGGCGTCCAGCGCCCGGCGGAACAGGCAGAATTCATCCATCGCACCGCTGAAATTCCGGATCATGAATGGATCGTTTTCCGGGAAGCCCTTGGCATTCCAGTTGCCCAACTCCGCCACACCAATGCGGAAGGGCGGCTTGATGTTCAACACGTTCTCACTCACTGGAACGCCGTTCAGATAATGGACGACCTGCTGCGCCCCTCCGTCGATCACCACGGCCAGATGCACCCACAGGCCAAACTGATCGAGCGTCAACACGGGCGGACTGTGGCAAATCTGGTAGCGTCCCGGTTCGGAACCAATCGCGGTCAAAGCCAGCACGCCATCCTGGCGAATGGACCAGTGAACGGTCCGGGCCTCGAAGCCGTCGCTCATGAAGAGGGAATTGATCTGGCGATCCAGCCCCTGCACGCGCACCCACGCGGCCAGGGTCAACGCGCCGAATTCCCCCGGAGCGCTGAGGCGCACGCGATCACTCACGCCGCGAAACCCGAGCGCGTGCTTGTCCGGCCAGCGGCCCTCGGTCCACTGGCAGCCCACGATGGTGGCGTCAGGCGCGGCGTCTTTTCGTTTGCTCGCGTTGGGCAGGCGCCAGTCCGCCCAGTCCGTTTGCTCGAAATCGAAATGCACCAGCAGCGAGGAATCCTCGTCGAGCCGGCTGCTCGCCGCGCGCCACTGTTCGTGGCGCAACACCTCTGCCTCGGACGATTTGTTCTGGAGATCAAACAGCGAGGCGAACCCCGCCGGATTGACCGGAATGAGCCGGGGCACGCCTGCTCCTTCCGCGATGGCCCCCTGGCCTTCGAGCAAGCTCTGCTTCGCCGCGCCGGAGGGAGATTGAAACTCCACGCTGCCCTTGAAGACATGCAGTTCCGTCTGGCCCGGCTTCACCTCGACTCCGAACACCGTGCCGAGGTCGGTCACATTCATGAGGGGCGTGCGGACGCGAAACCCTTTCGCCTGCGGCGGCACCTCGGCCACAAGTCGCCCGCTCGCACAGACCGCTTCGTCCGGAGAAATGAGTTGAAGCTCGGCCGGTCCCTCGATCACCACGCGCGCCCCGCTGTAGAACACGATTTGCACCAGACCCGATTTGAGCCGCAGCCAGCCCGGTTCCAGGGGTGCTCCCAGTCGGGGTGCCGAGTCCTGTGAACTCCATTGCGCATCCACGACGCGGTTCAGCATCGCCACGGCGTGGCTGGTCGCACCCTTGCGCCCGCCCGGTCGCCACTCGCGCCAACCCCACCATCCGGTCAGCAGCAGGGCAACGCAGGCGGCCAACGCCACAACGGACAGGGCAATGCGCGCCGCCGGAGCGCGGCGTTCACGCCGCTTCAACTCACCAACGGGAAGCGCTCTGGAATCTTCCTGTGCCTCACCCCGATGGACGTTGAAGCGGGCTGAAGCCCGCGCTCCTTCGGATGGCGAAAGCGGAGCGTGCATCTGGCCCAGCGCTGTCGGGAAAAGATCCGGCTCCGAAGCGAGGCGGGAATGCAACTCCACGCGGAAAAGGTATTCATCGCGCGCCACCGCGTTGGCGCGCAGCAGTTCATTCAACGTCTGCATCTGCTCACTGCTACCCAAACCGTGGCAAACCGCAGCCACCGCCTCGTCGAATTCACGCGATGGAAAATAAATCTTCATACCGCCGCCTCATCCTGCCGGGCCGCCGTCTCCACGCAACTTTGCAGCGTGTGGCGAATCCGTTGCAGCATCTTGTAAGTCGCCTCGACGGTTCGGCCTGACTCCCCGGCCAGCGCCTCGATGCCCGCGCGCCGGTAGTAGTAGCCCTCGATCAGTCCGCGTTGTTCGCCCGGCAATTTACCCAGACAACCGTCGAGGCGAGCGAGCCGGCGCTCGAACTCGGGCTTCAACTCCTCACGACGTTGCGCAAGTTCCTCGGCCAGTCCGCCCTCCAGCAGCGCCTGCCACCGCTGACGGCGTTCGATCCACTGCCTGGCCTTGTTCAAGGCGAACCGGCAGGCCCACGGCGTGAACGGCTGGTTCGGATCATACGCGTCGAATTTTTCCCACAGCGACAGTGCGGTCTGCTGCACGATGTCCTCCGCGTCCGCCACGTTCGGCACCAGCGCGGCCACGTAGCGAAAGATCTCCCGCTCGCTGCGCAGGAACAGCGAAAGGAACCGCTGCTGTGCCGCCGCCGGATCTTCGAAATGACGCGTTGAGTCTGATGACATGCTTCAGGCTTTGATCATACTTCCAGCCGAACCGGGGATTTGGACAAATGAATTCACTTCATGAACTGATCGCGTCTGCGAGGCCAACATTCTTAGCCGCCGCCACCATTCGCCACGGCGTTGTCCGCAGTTGCCAGCCCGCCCCCATGCGGGCACACTCTGCCCTGACCATGAAAGCGCAAATTGGACGGCTCACGTTCCTCACCAGAAAATCCATGCCCCGCCGCACCTTCCTGCGCGGCATGGGAGCCACGATGGCGTTGCCGCTGTTGGAAGCGATGGTGCCCGCTGCGACGCCGTTGGCGAAGACCGCCGCGAATCCCGTGCGCCGGCTTGGCTTCGTTTTTATGCCGATGGGCTGCGACCAGAGCCGATGGACGCCCCCCGGCGGGAAGGCCCCCGGTGGCGCGAAGCTCGGCGAGCTTTCGCCCATCCTCAGTTCGCTCGCGCCGGTCAAGGATCACATCACGGTGATCTCGAACATGGAGTTGCAGAACGCGTATCCCGGCAGCCACGCCACGTCCAACTCCGCCTTCCTCAGCGCCGCCAAGGCGAAGCTAACCGAAAGCTCGGACTACTATCTCGGCACCACCGTCGATCAAATCGCGGCCAAGCAAATCGGCCTGCAGACGCAGTTGCCCTCGCTCGAACTCGCCATGGATCACCTGCAAGTGGTCGGCCAGTGCGACAACGGCTACGCCTGCGCTTATCAAAACAATCTCTCGTGGTCATCGCCCACGACACCGATCCCGGCCGAGGCGCATCCGCGCATTGTGTTTGAAAGTTTGTTCGGCGAAGGCGGCAGCAAGGCCGAACGCCAGGCGGCGTT
>JAYVQC010000060.1:0-33741 GCA_043757045.1 Akkermansia sp.
GGCGTCGCTCCCTCTCCCAGCGGGTGAGGGCCGGGGTGAGGGAGACGGCGTCCGACTCGAACAGGAAATTCTCAACCGCCTGCGACCTGTTCTGCCGGACAGAAAAACCACCAGCCGGGACGGCCAGTGGACGGGTGGCAGCCGGGACGGCTGCCCCACTAGCTTGGAAAAAGCGCAGCGCCCTCTTCTTGCGGAAGAGGGCGCTCGCGAAACTGATCATAGCCGCCGGATTACTTGCTGGTCGGGGCGGCGGTGGTCGTGGCAGGCAGATTCAATTGAATCGGCGTTCCGGCCGGGGCTGCGGCATTGGTCGGAGCGACGGGCAGCGTGGAGGACGACTGGTTCTTGCTCAGATTCTTCTGCAAGGTCGAGCCGCCGCTACGGGTGTTCTGCACGTTGCCGAGCACGGTGAGCAGAATCGCGAGGCCGAAGAAAATGCCCGCCGACCATCTCGTGACCTTGGTGAGCACGTTGCCGGAGCCAGCGCCAAGGAGCGCGTCCGTGGCGGCGCCGCCGAAGGCCTGGCCCATGCCGGCCTCTTTCTTGGGCAGTTGCACGAGCACGAGGAGGACAAGGAACAGACAGTCGATCACCATGATCGCGGTCAACAGATAGATGGCTAAGGTCATAACTATTTTTTCTTAAATTGAGTTCTTCACGATGTCCGCGAACGAGCGGACTTCCAAGGCCGCGCCGCCCACCAGCGCGCCATCCACGTCGGGGAGCGACATGAGTTCGCGGGCGTTGGCCGGTTTGACACTGCCACCGTATTGAATCCGCACCTTGCGGGCAACGGCTTCGTCAAAATTTTTCACCAGTTGCGCGCGGATGAAGGCGTGGGCGTCCTGCGCCTGCTGGGCGCTGGCGGTCTTGCCGGTGCCGATGGCCCAGACGGGTTCATAAGCCACGACGGTTTCCACCATCTGTTCCTTGGTCAATCCTTCGAGGCTGCCGCGGACCTGCGTTTCCAAAACTTTTTCCATGCGACCGGCCTCGCGTTCGGTGAGCGTTTCGCCCACGCAGACAATCGGCTTGAGCGAGGCGGCGTGAGCGGCGCGCGCCTTCTTCGCGATCAATTCGTCCTTCTCCTCCTGATACTGGCGGCGCTCAGAGTGGCCGAGGATGACGTAGCGGACGGAGAATTCCTTGAGCATCTGCGCGGCGATTTCGCCGGTGTAAGCGCCCATGTTGTTCTCGCTCATGTTCTGCGCGCCGAGGGCGATGTTGCGCGTGGCGAGAATGGCCTTCGAGACTTCACTGAGGGCGGTGAAGGGCGGGCAGACCACGATGTCCACTTCCTTAACCGCAGCGAGATCGAGCGCGAGACCTTTGAGCAGGTCGAGCGCTTCGGCCACGGTTTTGTTCATCTTCCAGTTGCCGGCGATGATGAGTTTTCGTTCTTTGTCCATGATTCGATACCGGCTCGCGCCGATTAAGCTGCGGGTTTTTGCATAAGCAGGTTCACCTGACAAGGATCGTCCCGCCGGAAGGCGGCGCTCGGCGAGTTGTTCTGCTCCAGAATTTTGAAACCAATGTCCTGCACCAGCTTGCCCAGCGAGTGGTGGTCGTAGAGCCAGCAGTGCTCGATGTCGAACCAGCCGGTGGCCCGCAGAAGCCGCACCGTGAGGCGCGGCATATGGCGTTTCTCGAAGTTCAGCCAGGCCACAAACTCGTCCGCCGCCGCCGGGTCGCCCATCTTGGTCACGTATTCCCGCGCCCGCAGCCCCACGTCGGGCACGATGATGTGCAGCGTGCCGCCCGGCTTCAGGATGGTGAAATAATTCTTCACCACCGCGCAGGCGTCGTCGAAGTGCAAGTGCTCGAGGAAGTGCGAAATGATGATGTGGTCCACCGACGCGGGCGGGAATTTCAGCGGACACCGGCAGTTGGCGAAAAGAAAATTGTTCGGCGTGCGCACCGCCTGATAGCCCTCGATCCAGCCGGCCGCCGGAGCTTTGAGCAGCGGCTTAATCAGCGGATAAAACGGCGCGAGGAAGACGAGGAAGTTGCTGTCCACGTTCAGGAACTCATCGAGAAAAAAGTTTCCCGATCCGACGTTGAGCCAGATTTTTCCCTGCTTGTTCCTGAAACGCTCCAGGTTCATCAACGGTCGCTCAAAGCCGCCACGCCCGGCAGTTCCTTGCCTTCGAGAAATTCCAGACTCGCGCCGCCGCCGGTGCTCATGAACGTGACCTTGTCACCGAGACCGGCCTGGTTCAGCGCCTTCACGCTGTCGCCGCCGCCGATGATGGTCTTCGCGCCGTTCTTCTGCGTGGCGTCCACGACCGCGAGCGCGACCGTGTTCGTGCCTTCGGCGAAACGCTGGTCCTCAAACATCCCCATCGGGCCGTTCCAGAGAACCGTCTTCGCGCCGCGAATGATTTCCGCATAACGCTTCGCCGTTTCCGGGCCGACATCGAAGCCTTCCGCGTCATCGGGAATGTCGCCCGTGACCACGCGCGAGTTCGTCAAATCAAAGACTGGCTTGCCCTTCTTGTTCAGCTTGCCGGAGTCCACGGGCGTCGCGATCACCGTGTCGCTCGGCAACTCGAAACGCACGCCGCGCAGCTTCGCTTTTTCCTCGGCGGACTTCGCGGTGCCGGTGTGGTCCTTTTCCACGAGCGACTTTCCGACCTTGCCGCCATTGGCGAGCTTGAAGGTGTAAGCCATCGCGCCGCCGATGAGCACCGTGTCCGCTTTTTCCAACAGGCGATCAATGACTTTGATTTTGTCGGAAACTTTCGCGCCGCCGAGAATCACGACGAAGGGTTTGGCCGGCTGGTCCAGTTCGTCACCGAGGAATTTCAACTCGCGCTCCATGAGCAGGCCCGCCGCGCACTTCCCGCCGCGCTGGGCGACGACATGGGCCACGCCCGCCGTCGAAGCGTGCGCGCGATGCGCCGCGCCGAAGGCGTCGTTCACATACACGTCCGCGACCTTCGCCAACTTCTCCGCGAACGCCGGATCGTTCGCCTCTTCCTCGTTGTAGTAGCGCACGTTTTCCAGCAACAGGATGCCGCCAGCGGGCAGCGCCTTCGCCGCCGCCTCAACTTTTTCGCCAATGCAATCATCCACGAACTCGACCGTTTTCCCGCCGAGCATTTCGGAAAGTTTCTTCGCCACCGGACGTAGTGACATGGACGGCTCGCGCTGGCCTTTCGGCCGTCCGAGGTGCGCGGCGAGGATGACTTTTGCGCCCTGGCTCGTGAGCAGTTGCAGCGTCGGCAGGGTCTCCTTGATGCGCGTGGTGTCGTTGATGACCATCTGGCCATCCTGCTCCGCCATCGGCACGTTGTAATCCACGCGCACGAAAACGCGCTGTCCGCTGAGATTGTTCAGGTCGTTGACCGTGAGTTTTGCCATAAAAACAAGGGCGGGAGGATAGCCACCGGGGTTTTCGAGTCAAAAGGAATTCAAGGTGCAGACGGCCTGGCCACACGATACCGGACGATCCAAAAATAATGGTGGCGTTGGATGGTCGGTTCGTCCGCCCGGCTCCCCAGTGTTTGGATGATTTGCGCGTCGGTCGGGAAGTTTTTCAACACTTCGGTGGTGGAGCCGTTGTCCAGTTGGCGCTGCTGGTAGGTGTTCCCTTCTTCATCTCGGCGCGAAATCGGCGTGCTGCTGCCAGGAACAAACTGGTTGTCCATGAAGACGACCACACTGCCCGGCTCCAGCCTCTGGTGCAGGGCGTTCAGGAATTGTTCCAGCTCGGCAGGCTTGAGATGCGACCACCAAAAGACCGCGAGTGCGGCATCGAACTCGCCGGTCAGTAGATGCAGTTGAAAGGCGTCGGCACGTTGGAAGGAAACTTTGGCGGCGCCGAACGGCTTCGTTCGCGCGATGGCGAGCACCTCGTCGTTGATGTCTGCGGCGAGGACGGAGCGCGCGGTGTGGGAGAGGATTTGCGTCCACCAGCCAGTGCCACAGGCGATTTCCAACACGCGACGTCCGGCGAAGGTTTGCCCCACGAATTTCTCGAGCAAGCGCAAGTCTGCCTGCCGTTCCGGCTTCTGGTAAATGCGTTCGTATTCAGGAGCGCGCTGCGCGTAATAGCGGGCGAGCGGGTCCATGTCAGCCGACGGCTTGCGGGCCTTGGCCACCGCTGATGAGGAAGAGCGTGGCCATGCGGACGGCAAGGCCGTTCGTGACTTGTTCGAGAATCACCGAGCGCGGGCAGTCGGCAATCTCGCTGTTGATTTCCACACCGCGATTGATCGGGCCGGGGTGCATGATGAGCGCGTCGGGCTTGGTGCGTGCGAAGCGTTCGTTGTTCAGGCCGAAGAGCTTCGTGTATTCGCCCAGGCTGGGGAACATGGACTGCCGCTGCCGCTCGTGCTGGATGCGGAGGAGGTTGATGACGTCGGCGGATTCGATGGCGTCGTTCACATCGTAGGTCACGCGGCAGCCCATGCGCTCGAAGACTTTCGGCACCAGCGTGCTCGGGCCGCAGAGCGTCACCTTCGCGCCGAGTTTCGTGAGCGCCCAGATGTTGGAGCGCGCCACGCGGCTGTAGAGAATGTCGCCGAGGATGGTGACGTTCAGCCCGGCGATGTAACCCTTCTTCTCGCGGATGGTGAAAGTGTCGAGCAGCGCCTGCGTGGGATGCTCGTGCGCGCCGTCGCCGGCATTGACGATGTGGCAGCCCACCACGCGGGAGAGGAAGTGCGGCGCACCGCTGGCGCTGTGGCGGATGACGATGATGTCAGCGTTGAGGGCTTCCAGGTTGCGTGCGGTGTCTTTCAGCGTCTCACCTTTTTTCAGGGAAGAGGCTTCGGCGGAGAAATTGATCACGTCCGCGCTGAGGCGCATGGCCGCCAGTTCGAAGCTGATGCGGGTACGGGTGGACGGCTCGATGAAGAGATTGATGATCGTCTTGCCGCGCAGCGCCGGCGTCTTCTTGATGGCGCGTTCGCCCACGGCTTTGAACGCGCGCGCGGTGTCGAGCACGGTGGTGATTTCGTCCGCCGTGAGCGATTCGATGTCGAGCAAATGATGGCGCGTCCAACTCATAATTTTTCCAGGGTCACAATGTCTGCGCCGCCATCCTCTTTCAGTTGCACGTTCACGCGTTCGCGCAGGGAGGTGGGAACATTCTTGCCGACGAAATCCGCCTTGATGGGCAGTTCGCGATGGCCGCGATCAATCAAGACTGCGAGTTGCACGCGCTGGGGGCGGCCGAAGTCATTGAGCGCATCCAGCGCGGCGCGCGTGGTGCGTCCGCTGAAGAGCACGTCGTCCACGAGCACCACGGTCTTGCCGGTCATGTCGAAGGGAATCTCGGTGGGGTGGACGTTCGGCGCGGCCTGCGTGCCGATGTCGTCGCGGTGCATCGAGACGTCCAGCGAGCCGGTCGGCACGGGCTGGCCGAGGATTTTCTGCAACAGCGCCGCCAGTCGGGCGGCAAGAAAAACGCCGCCGCGCTGCACGCCCACGAGGACGAGGCCGGTGGCCGGCTCGTTGCGCTCGGCGATTTCGTGCGCCATGCGCTGGAGGGCGCGTTCGAGTGTGGTGGGATTGAGAATGAGGGTGTCAGGCATAAAAAAACGAACCGGCCGGGGCCGATTCGTCCGCTTCTAGTGTGTTTTGGTTCTGCATTTCCTTCGTGGCCTCGCAGGACCGCGTTAAAGGACGTAAAATTTCCGCTCAGGCCGGATGTCCGGTCTGGCGGGCTTGGCGCCACTTGGAGCGGTGCCGGATGATCCAGTCGGTCAAAGCGCGCTCGAAGCCGATGTCGTAGCCGGCCTTCTCCGACTCGAACCACTTGTGCCGGAGGATTTCCTCCCGCTCCGCCTGGAACTCGCGGTACAGCGAGGTCTGTTTGATGAATTCCGTGCCGCCCTGACTTTCGTTCGAGTTGTTTGGCATAAGCGAATGGCCGAAACGTAACACTTGGCCGCGCAGTGACAATCATTTTACCAGCCCGCTGATGCAGGAGGCAGGCGGGTAAAGATTCTGGCTGCTCACGGACAGACCGACCGCCGGCCAGACAGCGCGGCGCGGAAAATTCCGCCAGGAAAAATCAGCGGGCAGGAAATATACATGGCCAAAACATGACCATGATGAAAAGTGCCATCTTGCCTCCCGCCGTGCAGTGTGGCAAGGTCGCAGCCCAAATGAAAAAGCTCCTACTTATTTTAACGATGACAGCTGCGTGCCTCACTGCCCAAGCCGCGATCTCTGTCGTACCCGGCGGCAGCGTTCTCGAATCATTTCCCGCGCGACCCGCCGCGACGGAATGGTCCACCAAGTCCATTACCGGTGCCGACGCGCTTTTTGGCAGCGCAGCCGCCGTGGACAACGCGGTGCAGACCAATGCCACGGCGGCGACGATCACCGCGCAGGTCTTGGATTTCTCTCCGACTAATCCTCCCGCGCAGAACGCCCTGGCGTCCTGGACTTCAGGCGGCACGGCTTACCTGCAAACCCGGCCGACCGGAAACGGAGCCACGCTGTTGATGGCGACCCTGCAGAACGATACGGGAGCGGGAGCCACCGCCTTGGTGCTTACGTACACCCTGGCGCAATCTGCGGCCACTCCCGCTGAGCAGGTTCCAGGACATCAGGTTTATGTCAGTCTCACCGGTGCGCTGGGCAGCTGGGTCAATGTGGCCCCTCTCTCCGGCGGAGCCGTCGGGGCGAAGAGCAATACGATTGCCCTGCCTGGAACTTGGGCGGCCGGAGCCACCATGTATGTGCTTTGGGCGGATGACAATGCGACCGGCGGCACCGACCGCGGCCTTCAGATTGATGACGTCCAGTTCACCGCCTCCACCGCGAACTTCCCGCTCACCGTCACTTTGACCGCGCCGACGAACAGCATTTTGATCGCTCCCGCCACCGTGCCGGTCAGCGCGACTGCCAGCGGCACGGTTCCCGCCACCAGCGTTTCTTTCTACACGAACGATGTGCTCTTCGCGACCGACGCCACGGCACCTTACTCTGACACGCTCGTCAATTTGCCGAACGGCACCTATCGGGTTCATGCCGTGGCGGTGAACGGGTCAGAAACTGCCTTCTCGGTGACCAATGTGGTGATTGTGCGGAGCGAGTTCATTGACTATGTCAGCGGTACTTATGCGGAAAACTTCGACGGCATGACCGCCACCGGCATCATCACGCCGCAGGGTTGGTGGGTCGGCACGGCAGCGGCAGGCACGGCGCAATTTGTGACGGTGGGTGACGGCAGCGCTGCCCCCAGCGGCTCGGTGCATGGCTGGAATTACGGCGTGACTGCGGACCCCAACCGCTCGCTCGGCACCGCCGCCACCGGCGGAGACCGGAACATGGTCGCCCGCATCCGCAACACCGGTTCGAGCAATATCGACAGCTTCAATCTGTTCTTCGACGCCGAGTTGTGGCGTACGCACCAGACCAACACGCACATTGAGCATCTGACCAACTACGTCAGCTTCGACCTCGGCGCCACCTGGATTGCCACGACCTTTGACTTCCAATCCCCTCCCGACATCGCGAACTCGCCGGCCGCCACGGCTCTCGACGGCCATCAGGCCACGAACCGCGTCGCCGGTCTCGGCGGCAGCGTCGTCCCGCCCTCGCCCGTGCCGCCCGGCGGCGTCATCTACATCCGTTGGAACAACTTCAACGACGCCGGCACCGACGGTGCCCTCGCCATTGACAACGTCAGCTTCCAGGCGACGGCCTTCAGCCCGGCGACGCACTTCGTGACTGTGACCAGCCCGGCGAATGGCGCGACCATTTCTGGCGGCTGCTCCGGCTCGACCAACCTGACCGTCACGGCCACGGCCAGCTTCACCACCACCAACGTCGCCTTCCAGATTGATGGCGGCGCGGTGGTCAACGACAGCACCGCGCCCTTCTCCGTCACCTTCCCCGCCGTGGGTCTCGGCGCGCACACCATCACGGCCACGGCCCGGAATTCCGCCGGAGCCACGGCGGTCACGAACAGCAGCTTCACCGTCCAGGGCAACACCAGTCCCACCATCCTTTACACGAACGTGTACAGCTACGGCGTCACCGGCCTGGTCTTTGAAGTCGGCTTGCCGATCACGAACCAGTTCGGCATCACCGATGCGGACGGCACGATTGCCGGCGTGGAGTTCCTCGTGAACGGCAGACTGCACTACGCGACGAATTTCAACTTCGGCCAGATCATCGTGAACAACCTGCTCCTCGGCACCAACACCTTCACGGTGCGCGCCACGGACAACTGCGGCGGCATCACCCAGAACTCCGTGTTCGTCGTCGGCACCAACCCCGCCGCGCCCACCGTCATCATCCTGACCAACGGCGCGCTCTGGAAATACAACAACGTCGGCGTGCAGCCGCCGAACGACGGCGAGGGCGACGTGTGGTTTTCCCCGAACTTCAACGACTCGGCCTGGTTGAGCGGCCTCACCGAAATTGGCGGCGGCGACGCCGTGGCCCCGCCCAACAACAACACTGAGCGCACCGTCATTGACATCGGGCCGTCCACCAACCGCTACACGGTCTATTTCCGCAAGACCTTTACGGTCGCAAACGTCGCGCAGTTTGGCAGCCTCATCGTCAAGTCGCTCCACGACGACGGCAGCGCGGTCTATCTGAACGGCAACCTGGTCGCCACGTTCAACACCACGAACCAAGTCGGCACGCCCTTCGCCTACACCGACCTCGCGGGCGCTGCTGAACCTTCTGACGGCACGCGTTACTACTCCTCGAACATCGTGAACTCGCTCATCTTGGGCGTGAACACGCTCGCCGTGGAAGTTCATCAGAACTCCCTGACCTCCTCCGACGTGAGCTTCGACCTCATGCTTTGGGGCGCTCCGCCGACCGGCACAGCACTGCGCATTGTGCAGATCAGCCCGACGCAGGCGGAAGTCTCCTGGCCGGACTCGACGCCTGTCACAGCGCTGCTCTACTCGACCACGGACTTGAACTCGCCGGTGACGTGGTCGCTGGTGGGCCTGCCCATCCTGCAGTCCGGCGGCTTCTACCGCGTGACCGTGAACACGGCCGGCGCGCAGAAGTTCTACACGCTGCGCCAGTAAGCGCGGCCTGAAACCCAGTTCTCAATCCTCCGGCGACGCGAGTTGCCGGGGGATTTTTCTTGGAATTCACGCATCAGCGTGTGGCCAGCCGGACCAACTGAAGCTTGAACTCCAACTCACGCTGAAGGGTGGACTCCATCTGGGTTCCCTCAGTCACGGAAATTCTGGAACTGCAAGGAAACCGTGAACTCCTTCGCCTGCACCGCGCCGATCACCGCCTGCAAATCATCCCGGCTCTTGCCCGTCACGCGAATCTGCTGCTCCTGAATCTGCGTCGTGACCTTGAGCTTGGTGTCGCGGATGAAGGTCGTGACCTCCTTGGCCGCCGCCGTCTCAATGCCCTGCTTGATCTTGATGGACTGCCGCGCGTGGCCGAGCGGCGAGAGGTCGGGGTCGGGGCGGTCAATGTTCTTCATGCTCACGCCGCGCTTGGCGAGCTTGCTCACGACCATTTCCTCCAGCGCCTTGATCTTGAAGGCGTCGGGCGCGATGAGCTTGATTTCGTTTTTCTCCAGCGTGATCTCCGCCTTGGTGCCCTTGAAGTCAAAGCGTTGCGCGAGTTCCTTCTTGGCTTGGTTGACGGCGTTCTCGATCTCCATCGAGTTCACTTCCGAGACAATGTCAAATGATGGCATGGCGCGGAGCGTAGGCCGCGGGGCGGAAAAATCCCAAACCCAAAATCAGCGCCTACCTGCTTTGACTTGCCACGTCTCCCCGCCTAGCCTGCGGCGCATGGCCGGTAATGCGATGGAGAAATGGCGGAAGTTGAGCGCGCGGGGGCGGGATTTTTTTCACGAGCACGACATCGCGGCTAACGCGGATTACACGCGCTCGCGGATTTATCGCTTCGCGCACTTCTGGCTGATCGTCGGAAAAAGTTTCAACCGCAACCGCTGCCCTGTCCGCGCGGCCTCGCTCGCCTACACCACGCTGCTCGCGCTCGTGCCCCTGCTGGCCGTGGGTGTGAGCATCACCACCAGCATGTTGCAGAACCAGAGCCGGGATCAAACGGACAAACTCATCGGCAAGCTCGTGAATTACGTCGCACCCGCTCTCGATCTTCAGGCCCGTCCGTTGTGGGCCGACGCGCTGCCGATGGACGAGGAGGAAGCGGCGTTCTTCGGGATCACCACGAACTTTTTTCCCGCCGGTACGAACACCTTGAGAGATACCAACTCGGCTTCCAGCGGCACCAACGCGCCGTCCTTCACCGGGCAGCAGCGCGTCGTCAAACAAATCACCGGCTTCATCGGCAACATCAGCACGGGGCGGCTCACCACGGTGGGCGTGCTGGCGCTGCTCTTCATCGGCATCTCGCTCATGCGGACCATCGAGGCCACGTTTAACGACATCTGGGGCGTCGAGGACGGGCGCGGCTGGTTCAAGAGCATCGTGTATTACTGGACCACGATCACGCTGGGGCCGCTCTTTCTCGTTGGGGCGATCACGCTCACGACCGGGCCGCGCATGGAGTCTTCGCGCGAATGGCTGGCGCAGGTGCCGTGGCTGGGCGCAACGGTGGTTCATGCGCTGCCGTTCGTGATTCTCAGCCTCGGCTTCGCGGCATTCTACGCGCTGATTCCGAACACCAAGGTGCATTTCCGCGCGGCGCTCTTTGGCGGCGTCATCGGCGGCTCGCTCTGGCAGTTGAACAACCTGCTCAGCGTGCTCTACGTGTCGCAGGTGATGAGCTACACGAACATTTACGGCAGCCTCGGCATTTTTCCGCTCTTCCTCATCGGCATGTATTTGTCGTGGCTGATCATGCTCTTCGGCGCGCAGGTCGCGCATGCGTGGCAGCACCGCGAGAGCTACGTGCAGGAGAAGCAGTCCGGCACGGTGAACCAGCGCGGGCGCGAATTCATCGCGCTGCGCATGATGACGCATGTCGCCAGAAATTTCCTGACCGGCACCCGCCCGCTCTCGGTCTTGGAACTGTCCACCCAGCTCGCCGTGCCCGGCCAATTAACGCAGCGCATCCTCAGCGTCCTCGTGCAGAACGGTTTCCTGGTGCAGGTGATGGATGGCGAGGCGCGCTTCAGTCCGGGCCGCCCCTTGGAACGCATCACGGCCCACGATGTGGTGAGCGCGCTGCGCACGGCGGGTGGCCAAGAGCTGGCCACGAGCGAGGACGAGTCGCAGGCCGTGGTGCGCGCGGAGTTTGATCGCATGAGTCTGGCCGAACGCCAAGCCACCGCCGGCGTGACCCTGCAATCGCTGGCGGAACTGACGGCAAAGCAGGTTGGCGAACCGGCGCGGCCCGCGTTGGGTCCGACCGTGGAATGAGAGTTCTCACCGCCGGTTCCGCTTCACAGACTCAGATGCCCCAGAGCCAGCAAGCCGTAGCAGGTGTATTCCGCGTCAAGGTGATCGTCAGCCCAATGGCCGTGGAAGCCGCCTTCGTTCGTCCAGAGCGTATCCACGAAGTCGAGGCACGGCTCCTTGAGTTTGTCGAACGAGGTTTGCAGTCCGGCCAGCGCGTGGAGCGCGGTCGCGGTGGAGAGCAGGTCAGGAATGGGCGCACCGGGCACGGCGAGGAAGCCGCCTTGCGGATGCGCCTGCGCCAGCAGCCAGTCGCCCACGGCGGCGTTCACCGGCATGTTCAACTGGCGCAGGACGGTGACGGCGGCGGCCGTGGCGTTCGTCGCGCCCACGGGCATGGGACCGCGTCCGAAAATTTCGTTCGTCCACGCGCCGTCCTCGGTTTCGAGAAATTTTAGCGCGCGCACGAGTTCCAATGGTTGGGGCAGTTCCGCGCCGAGGTCTTGATACGCCGCCACGCCGAGGAATGCGCCGTAAGCGGTACCGCGCGCGCTGTCCGGGGTGGGATTGAAACCACCGTCGCGCGCTCGGAAGTGGGCAAGGCGGTCGTGAAGTTTTTCCACGGGCGGAGCGGCGGTCCGTTCGGCTCCGTGCGCCCCGGGCCGGGACGCAGACCGGCGTTCCAAGGCGGACCAGCACCGCACCAACGCGCAGAGGTGAACGAAGTCGAGCGACGTGCCATCACCAAAGGACGCGGCAAATTTGCGAACCCGATCTTCATCGAACGGCTGTTGCAAGGCGGTGAGCGCGTCGAGGGCGAAGACGGTGTAGTAAAGATCGCTGCGGCCCTCGCGGTCCGGGAAGCCGCCGTCGGAATTTTGTTTCGAGCGCAGGAAGTTCGCCACGAGCGCGGTCGCGTCTGCGCCCAGCATTTTGGGCGCGAGTCGGGCGACTTGCAGCATTTCCAGCCGGATGCTCACGCGCGGATGGAACGTCAGACCGCCACCGGGCGCAAGAAGCGAAGGCAACGTGGTGGAACTGGACAGCGCAGCCGTTCTTGCCAGCACACCCGCTCGGTGGACTTGGGAACGGCTGACCGCCACTGACTCGCCAGACGCAATTGATACGTTGCCACCCGATGCAATCCAACACCCGTCATGGCCACGGCACCGGCGGGATGACGAGGCGATAAAACCGGTTCGTGCCCGCAAAAGGATCCGACAACACTTCAATGCGGTTGGTCGCTCGCGCCAGAACGTCGCCGAGTTTTGCCCAGCCGGATGGCACCGGAGAGGAGAGCGCATCGGTGAACTGCACCGTATAGGCCCGGTTGGTCACAGCCATAAAACTGATCGATTTGAACGGCGTGACAATGAGGGCGAGTCGGAGGTTACTCGTTGGATCAAAGGGATCCGTGCCGGCGAAGAATTCCTGGCCGTTGGTCATTCCATCGCCGTCATCGTCGCGCGCCCCGTCACTGGGGTCATTCGGACTAAACCCGAGCCGTCCCGATTCCCACACATCCGGCAAACCATCACGATCACTGTCAGCCAGGACGGTCAGGACGGCGTTGGTCGTCTGCGTCGATCCGGCGATATTGGTCAGCACGGCCCGGAAGCGAAGTCCACTGAAGTTCGTGGAGATATTTGTGACCACAATGGTCGAGTTGCTGGGACTGACTACGAATACCACGTTGCTGATATTCGCGAATGCCGTCGTGGGACTGTTCGTTTGCCAGCGGAACGATATGGGCGCAGTGCCAGTCGCTGCGACACTCAGTGTCACCGAACTGCCTTCCACTACCGTCATGTTGAACGGCCGCAGCGTGAGCACAGGCCCTGAGATGATGGTGAGCGTGGCGGGTTGGCTGACCATCGTATCAAAGGCATCCATCACCACGGCGGTGTAGGTGCCCTGGTTGGTGGACTGAATGTTCACGAGGGTGAGGGTGGGATTCGTGGCGTTGGCGACATTGACACCGTTCAAGCGCCATTGATATCGCAGTGTCCCCGTGCCGACGGCAGCCACAGTGAAATTCGTCGTTTGCCCGGTCAGGACCACGCGGCTGATGGGCTGCACCGTGATTTGCAGCGGAGTGCGGCCCCCGAGCGTGAAGTTCGTTCCCAGCACGGCCCCCCCGCTGTTGTAAACGAAAATATTATAAGTCCCCACGTTGCCCGCCTGAAAATTCGAAATGGTCAGCGTGCGATTCGTCGCGCCCGTCAGATTTAACCCGTTCAACCGCCATTGAAACCGCAGCGGCTCAGTTCCCGTGGCGGTTGCCGAAACGACCACACTATTCCCAAAAATAATGGTTTGATTGCCGGGCTGGCTCGTAATCAACGGAGGCGTGCCTCCACCGACGAAATTGTCACCGGGCGTGGGTGCGGCAGCGGCCCAGTTCGTCGGATCATTCGCGTAGGTCGTGCGCACAATGCGCTGCAAGGTCAGCCCCAAACCATCGGCGGCGGTTGGCCAGGGCGCGGTGTTGCGGTAAGCAACACGTTCCACCAGGATGTAAGGCACGCTATTGGTGTCCGGCGCGTCTGGTCGCTTCAACTCGACGACGTCCGAGACATTATCGAGACTGCCACTCCACGGCCCATAGACCGGGATGTTTGTCGGCACAAAATTGTTGGCGCGGAAGTTGGCGAGGGCGGTGGCATTGGCCGGATCGAAACCCACGACGAGGAGGTAACCACCGGGCGGCAGAACCGCGCCGGTGGAAAACTCGAAGTCCACGGCGTCCGTCAAACGCCAGCGGTTCGTGGGATACGCAACGTCGTAAAGTGGAACTGCATTGCCGGAGATATTGTGCAGTTCGATAAACTCGTCATCAAAGTTGTTAAACCCAAAGCCATTCGCAGCGATATCCGGCGGGCGGTAGCTGATTTCGTTGATGATGATCGGGCCAACGAGAGGACCGGAGTTCGCTCCTCCGAGGGTGCTGGCACTCTGCGTCACGAAATGATCGTCACCGTCGCTGCTGATGTACCGGCCAAAAGTGGTGTTCGTCGCGGACGCGCCGAAGTCGAAACCGTGCGCATAGCCGGTGAGATTCGCACCATCGGCGGAGAATACATAAGCCTGGTCGCCCTTCGCGCCGAGAGTGAAAGCATTGAAACCCACACCGAACGAAGTCGTGGAGTTGAATGTGATGTGGCCGTTGGCCGGGATGATGGTCCCGCCGGGGATGACGTACTTCCGCACAAAGTTGAAGTCGTCGGTCAGGAACCAGCCGCTGATGTCCGCCGGGCTGCCCGTCGTGTTAAAAAGTTCGATGACATCGCCGGCGGCGTTATCGCCGTGCGCGAGAACTTCATTCACTACCACGGCCGGGCGGGCGGGCGGGGCCGGATCATCTGCGCCGGGTGAACCACCCAGGTCGCTGCTGGGACGCCAATTCGCAGCCGTGTTCCACGCACTGGTGGGCGCATTTTCATCCACCGTGACCAGCGAGAAAGCAAAGCCATCCGTCGCGGGATACCAACTGTCGGAATAGAAGAAATCCAGGATCGGTTCCTGGAGAGCGCCCAGCAATGTCAGGTGGTCGCCTGCGTTGTTCAGATTTCCCGTGAAGGTTCCAAGAATCTGAATACCTACGCCATAACGCGCCTGAAAGGACGCCACGTCTGCCACGATCACCGCCGACTGGCCAGCCGCCAACACCACGTTCGGAAATTGAAACTGGATGCCGCCACCAATGCGGTATTGATTCACATTGAGCGGGACGGCCCCAATGTTCTTCACCTCGATGAAATCGTAATCGCCTTCGGAATTTGTGCTGCCGGGCGCCGGAGGCAAATGATGGTACATGATTTCGGTAATGCGCAGCGACGGCGTGGTGGTGAAGAACGTTTCCGCAGCGGGTCCACCCCACGTACTCTTCCAGGATCCGGCTTTTGTGGCGCGCGCGAAGACGCGCACGTTGTTATTTACCGTGATGGTGACAGGTCCGTTATTCGAACTCGCGGATGGACTGACGTTGCCGCCGTTCAGGCGCGGATCTGTGCCATCGGTCGTGTAATAAAGCGTGGCTCCCGGGGGAGGCGTGACGGTTACCGTGTAGCCATTGGTCACCATGGCACCGGGTGCGCTGATGGTGGGAGGCTGGATGAACTGGCTATCCATCCACAAATACCGGCCGAGCACCCATTTCTTCATCTGGCCAATGATGCTGCCGGAGGGAGTTGATGGGGCCACGGTTTCAAGCGGGCCGAAATAATTCGTGGGGCGGACGTAATCAACATCCCGCCCGTCACCCACGCCGCTGGGATTGGGCCATGTGTAAACGCCAATCAGTCCGGATCGATATTTGCCATACAAATCCCGCGCGGCGGCTTCGCTCAACAGCGTGGAGAGTTCATCAATCTTCCGCATCATGTTCGTGCCATTGAGCACGTTGGTGCGGAACATCGACCAGCGATCCGCAATGAGCTGGACGAATTCCGGATCACCTGAACTGGTCGTGGACGAAGATGTTCCCGTGATCAACCGCCGCGCCCACGGATGATCCTGTTCACCCGTGATTTCGTAATACCAGGTGTTGGTCATGCCCCCTTGAGCGTAATCCGCATTGCCGAAGGACAGGTTCCAATCCCAAACCGGCCCAGGCCCGATTTTGCCGTCCCTCCCCTTGGTGAAATAGTCGCTCAACCGGTAGCCATCGATCTGCTTTGTGAACTCCACGTGCAACATCTGGTCGGCAAAACGCTCCATGTTCAAATAGTACGAATAGTGGTTCGTGCCCGTCTGCGTGGTCCAGGTGTTCGTGTAGAGCGCACGCTCCATCGTCCCCATGAAGTTGCGCAGGTAATTCATCTGATTCGTGCCGGATGGTGTGTAGCCAGCCCCGGGGAAGCTGGTCGTGACTCCTTGCGCGATACGCATGTCATTCGGCTTCGGCGCGTGAAGCTTGAACGGAATGGGCTGGAAACCGGGGCCACCAATAGAGCTGAAAAGCAGGTCACCTTGGCTGTCCTTGTCACGCTTGAAAATGAATCCACTGCTCGCGACCGTCAGATTTGTGGCGTAGGGCGAAAGCTTCTCGATGTCCACGCGGTCCTTGTTCACCTTGATGGTTTCGCACAGCATCATGACGCCATAATAATCGCCCGGGTAAACAGTGCGTCCGCCACCGGTATCAACAAACACCTCCACGAGGCGCCGCCGCACCGAATAATGGCCCATGTCCTCCCACATCGTGTAACCGAGAAAGTCGTTCAGCAAGGTCTTGTCGTTGTAGGGATTGCGCAGGCGCCAATCCGAATCCGCTGGCATGCCCAAAAACCCTTTGTCGAGGTCGCTCCCAATCGCATCCTGAATTTCCACGCGAATCGGCTGCTTCGCGAATCCAGCCGAGGTCTGGCCGAAAATCTCGAATCCCGCCAGCTCATGAACTTCCGACGCGCCCGTGATTGAGCTTCGTCCCCTCTCGGTATCGATGACCACCAGCGAGCCGGCCGTGCGCGGGGTACCCGGCGGGACGTTCGCCTGAATCGGTCTGCCTTCCGTGCTGATGATGAGCGTCGGCAGCTTCGAGGTAAACGGAACCGCCGTGTTGTCCAAAAAGATATAGTTCCTCGCCACCACCGTGCTCGGCAGCAGATTTGTCCCCGCCGGCGGAAAGATGCGCGCCTTGATGGTGCTGTTGACGGACAAAGTCAGCGGCCCGGTGTAAGCCGGCGAGGCCGCCGTCGGGACAGATGCATCCGTCGTGTAGCGAATCGTTCCAGAAACGCCCGAATTCGAGATCGACAACGTCAATGACGCGTTGGTGTAAACGCCGCTCGCCAGGGAGAAGACCGGAACCGCCGAAAAACCGGCCCCGCTGGAGGTGTTCTGCGCGCCCGGGGTCGGCGGCGAAAGATAGCCCACGAGGGTCGGATCGATGCGGTCGCGGCCGTACGACACGTCACTGCTTTGCGCCGGGTAATTGCTGAAGACCGAAACGATGTTCGTCCGCGCGTTGACCAGCGCGAGGTACCCGCCCGCTTCCTTCTGCAACTTGAAGTTCGTGTGGAGCTGAAAATTAAGGTTCGTGCGGTTTTTCGCGGAACACCAGATAAGAACATAGTTGTTATTGTTCAGAGCCAGTGCCGGAAATCGCCACTTGGTCAGATTCGTCGGGCTGTCCGTCAAAAACCAGCCGTCGAGGTTCCCCCCCAGCGGGCCGAAGTTGAAGAGTTCGACCCAATCATTGCGTTGTCCGTCATCATCTTTAATGCCGTTGTTGTTGTCGGCCAGAAATTCAGAGATGACGATGTTCGCCTGGACCACGGTGTTCGTATTGAGCGTGTAGGTCCAGTTGCCACCTGCGAACGCGTTGGCGCGCGGGTCGGCGATTCCGTGCCCGCTGGACCAGGCCACTTGCACGACTCCCGTCGAGGGCTGGGTAAAGTAAAACGTGTAATCGTTCGGGTTGTTCGTCACCACGGTCGTGGCCGGCTCGCTGTTGATGAGGAGGTCGGAAGCATTCACTCCCACCACGGCTTCCGAAAAAAGCACATTGATGAAAGTGAGATCCAGCACCGTGCTGCCCGGGCTGGGGTTGTAGCTCGCCGTCGGCGCGACGGTGTCCAAGGTCCCTTCGAGTTCGAGATCAAACTGCAAGTCGGAACTGGTCGCATTCACCTGATGGTTTTCGACCGCCAGAACATTGATGCCGTTCGACAACGTCGTGGTGGAGACGGCAAACTCGCGGTAAGCAATCTCGTCCAAGCCGCCCCTGGTCTGACCCGCCTCGAATCCGAACACCCCCGGCGCGGTGACCCCGTCGCTATAGAGCAAAGTACCGTTCAAATAGACCGCCGCACTATCATCCGCCTGCAGCCGCAGCAGCAGGTTCTGATAGGAGGCCACTGATGATGCGTTGAACGTGGAGCGGTAATAAACGACCGGGAAACGCGCGCCGGTGGGTCCGATGTTAATAACAGATGCGCATTGCTCAATACCGCCCTCCACGTTGTTGCCCAACGGCCCCGGCAAAGGCGCACCCCAAGCGCTGTCATCATAGTCCGGATTTTTCCAGGAGCTGCCCAGGTCCGTGCCGGTATTGTTGTAGCGCCAGCTTGAACCGCGGGCCACGAGCATGCTGGCCGGAGGTGATTGCACGGTGATGCTCACGGGAGCAGAGGTCGCGCGCAGGCCGGAGGAGTCCGTCAACTTCGCCGTCAAAACATAGCTGCCTGGCGCGACACCCGTCCAAGCCACATTGAAAGTTGCATTCGTGCTCTCGCCCACCTTCGTCGCGCCGGCAAACACCTCCACCAGCGTTACACTCGCTCCACCCGGCACCGCCGTTCCCGAAATCCCCACGCTCGTGGACGCGATGAACTGTGTATTCGTGGGACTCGTGATGGCGATGGACGGAACCGGGTTGCCGACCAGTTCGAAATCGAAACTCACATCCGAGCTTGTGGCGCCGGCCTGATGCACTTCCACGGCCACGACATTGGCGCCGGTGACCAGCGATGCAGCGGGCACACTCGACGGGAAAAAAAGCGAGCCATCATCCGCAGCTGTTCCCGCGGCAGTTGTGGCCGCAGTGATTTCACCGGTGGGCATGTTGCTGCGGAAAACCTCCGTACCGTTCAAATAAACCACCGCGCCGTCATCACGCTTGAGCCGCGCGCGGAGGTTCGTAATGGAACTGGCATCCCCCACGTTGAAGGTCTGCCGGTAATAGTAAGTGATGAAGCCCGCCGCGTTCGTCGTCGCTTCTCCGCCATCCCCGAAACCCAGTTCGGCGGGGCCGGCGGCCCACAACTCATCGTTAAAACTCAAGGCACGCCAAGCCGTGCCCTGGTCCGTGCCGTTGTCGAGATAGCGCCATACTGCACCGGTGGAAATCAGGGCCTGCTGCTGCGCGAATGCAGTGCCGGCCACGCTCAGCACTCCGATGAGCAAACAAAGCCGGGCAAAGTACGGAAAACAATTCTTCATAGGGTTTGGGTAGCGTTGCGAAAGTGGTTCATTTTTTTGTTTTGTCCAGCCGCCGGAACGAAAAACTTTTCTCGTAAATCATTTCCAAGGTCATTTGCCAGGAGCTCCTGCTCGTCATTCTGCGTAAGAGTGCAACCGAGGCGGGCAGAAGTGGGAGCGGGAGAAAAACGGACCGATTGCATTGTGATTTCCGGCCAGGTTTTCATAGGGCCAAACAAAACAGGAACCGGGGAAAACCCCGGTTCCTGCGATTGATTCATAACCGTTCTATTACGGGGCGATCAGCCGGAAGAACACGTTGGTGTTCCCGGGTCCGAAGAAGCCGGCCGGAATAACCAAGGGCGACGTGTAGGGCGTGTTCTGCCAAACAGTTTGTGCCGGGGTTGACTTTAACTCGGTCGTGGCTTGGAGCGTCCAGCCAGAACCGTCCCACGTAATCGTGGCGCTGCCATCACTGTTCTTGACGATGCGTAGGTTTTTCGTGGCCGTGCGGCCCGATGCCGCGGGACCTGGATCAGATACCGCGACCGTAAACGCGGAGTCAGTGGTCAGGAGGAAACGATCCAGCCTGAGGCCGTCCTCACGCTCCCAGATGTTCAACGTATGAACACCGGGCGTAGCGACAGCAATTCTCGCGAAGCTTCCCGCGCCAGTTCCATTCACATCCCGCACCCAGCCAAAGGCATTGATGTTTACGGCATCCCCACCCCAGTTGCTGATGCGATTGCCCACGCGGCGTGAGAACTCATCCGGGCTGACACCATCAATGCCAAAGTGCAGGGAATTGTTGCCGCCATCGTTCGCGGTGCTGCCGCGCGCCCAGAAGTAATAGGTGCCGGCGACTGGGAAGTTGATGCAGTAGTCCAGCCGATTGGCGTTGGTGAACACGTCCGGCGTGTTACCACCGAATTCGCCCACGTTCGGGGCCGCATCCATATAGCCTGAACCAACGTACCCGGGAAGGCTGTTCGCAAAGACCCACCTGCTCACCGGCGTAGTTGGCGATGGGGAACGATTCACATCGTAATCCTCCGCTTCAACCACAATCAGATTGTTGGCCCCGCTCGCGAGCACTGGACCCTGCTTGGTAATCGGCACAAGCGCATTGACCGTGTTCGGGAAAGGCCCGGTATCCTGCACGCCATTCACCCGCAGGAACGAAGCGTCGTTTGGATTAATGGACGGAGCCACGGTGAGGATGACCGTGCGGCCGTCCGAAGACAACTGGGCCGCCGTTACCACCACGTTGCTGATTGTATAGTTCGCGGCGTTGTTCGCGCTGGCGGAGGTGACAGCTTCGCTAAAGCGCACATAAATCTTGGAGTCGCAATCCGAGGCGGCATAGAGCACGGTAGGTGCCGCCAAGTCAGAAATGACCGTGACCGTGGCCACCTGGCTGGTCACCGAATTGTAGTCGTTGCCCACGACCACGAAATACTGCGCCCCGTTCGCGGTGCGGTTGAGCGGCTGCGTGGTGTATGCCAGTGCCGTGGCACCCGGGACCGCGACATTATTGGAATACCACTGCGCGGTGTAAGGCGGCAACCCATCCACATCCACGCTGAAGCTGGCCCGCCCAGGCGGATTCTCATTCACCGTCACATTGCTGGGCTGGCGCGTAATCAAGACGCCGCCGAGGGAGAATGCGTTGATGCAAAGGTCATCGACCCACGCATTTTCGTTCGCGCCACCGGTGCGGGCACCGAAACCGATGTTCGCGCCCACAAAGGGCGTGTAGTTGGGCAACTGCAAGCCCTGGAAGATCACCTGATCCTTGAAGTACAGGTCCAGTTTGCCATTGGGGGCCACGATGAGCAGCACGTTCTTAAAGCTATTGGAAGTGTCCAACGACAGGGGCAAGCCGCCCGCATCGAACAGGAATGGACCGGAGGGAGGACGGCCGCCCTCGGTAATTCCTGCCATCGCTTGAAAGGCCACCACGGTGCCTTTGTATCGCACTTCAAGTGCCGGGGCCGTATCTGGTGCGGCGTTGTCCCAAGTGTCGAACGTAATGGTAAGCCCCGATCCTGATCCTTCTTCCCCATAAACCGATCCAGCATTGATATCTGAGGCCACATTCAGGCTCATACCGTCGGCGATGCGACCGGAAGCTCCAGGTCCGCCGATCTGGACTTTGAATTTCAAGACCAGCCGATCCACAGGACTTCCCCCATTGGGATCTGTCACAAAGAAATTTCCCTGCTGAGAGTTAATCGCATCCGTGAGGTGCAATATCCCACCCGAAACGACCGCGCTCCCGCCCACCGAACTGCCCGGCGGCACGCCGCCTGCGAAGTCAGCGCAGAAGGAGCCATAGCCGTAACGGAAGTCGCGGCTATCAGGATTCGGGAATTGGAGGTTAGAGGGAACGCCTTCCTCGGTCGTGCTGTCAATTGTCACCGTGTAGGTGGTCGCCGGCGACAAGATGTCTGTGAGGATAACCACTTCATTGTGATTGCTTCCATATTGGCGGAAGTTTTCGAACACACCTCCGCTGAAGGAGTAATTGCCCGAGAACAAGTCCACGGCCCGCGTCCACAGGATGTGAACTTCGTTGTTGTTCTGGGCGGTGACGCTGAGAATTCTCGGACTGAGCACCACGTGCAATCTGGCATTGGAGCTGGTAACCGAACTGAAGTCGTTGCTCACCATCACGGAATACAGACGCCCTTCGTAGGCCGCCGTTGTCGGCGGCGTGGTGTAGCTGGCAGCCGTCGCGCCAAGAATCGGCACGCCATTGGAAAACCATTGGTAAGAGTAGGAAGGGCTGCCATCAACCGCTGTGGTGAAAGTAGCGGTCTGGCCTTCGAGTACGGTTTGGTCCACTGGTTGAAGCGTGAAGAAGACCGGCCCCAAGGTGAAGTTGTTGATGCACACGTCATCAACCCAAAAGTTGTCATTCTCACCGCCAGTCCGGGCGGCGAAGGCAAACGCGCCGTTCGCAATGCCTGTCCAGCCTGGAATCGTCCCACTGACCGTGTTCCCGTTGTAAGTGAACGTTGCGACACCGGCCGCGTTCACCGAGGCGCTGGCGGAGACAAAGGTATCCAGACAGATGAAATTGCTGTTGGCTTCAAATGTCCTAGGAATGTGCAGGAAGGAACCAGGCAAACGCGATCCCTGCCATTTAATGTCAATGCCAGTGTCCGGCCCCGAGCCGCCATCCCAAGAATCAATGACAAAGCTTACACCGTTGCCTTCACCTTCTTCGACCGCCACAAAGATGCCGTCGGCCGCGAGATTGTCGGCCCAACTGAAAGTCATGCCGTCAGCGTGACCGCCCAAGTCGCCGCCGATGCGGACCCGCCACTTGGCGTCCAAAACCTTGAGGACATCGCCGCCAGTGCGGTTGGAAATGAACAGTTTGCCGTAGGCCCCGTTGTTACCGTCATCGGTCAAATGCACCACCATGTTGGTGCCGGTGCCGTCATCCGCCAAGAGGACCGCGAGGTTATCGGGGTTTTTGAACAAGGCGGTGCCGGCCGGAAGCGTGGCAAAGTCCGTGCAGAGTCGCCCGAAGCCGTGAACAAAGGTGATGGTGTTCGGCTCCGGATTCATCGGGCTGCCATCATCTTCACGTATTTCGCCGGTCGCCGTGACCGTATAGAGCGTCCCATCGACCAGTATGGATGTGGACAACACTACATCGCGGTGCGTGGCACCATAAGCTGCGGAAAATACCGTGGCCCCGTTATTGAGCGTGTAAACACCGGTCAAAGAGACTTCCTTGCTGAAACGAATAAAGACGCGATTCGTCCGGCCGGCGGAACTCGCGGAGATCATTTTCGATACTTTGTTGACCGTCAAGACTGCGGTGCGGCTGGTCACACTCAGCGAAGTGGAATCGGTCGCGACCAAGGCAAACGTCCGTCCATTTTCGTTGGCCGCGAGTGCGGTCCGAGTGTAGGTCTGGGTCAGACCGTTAACGGCGTCTGCCACTCCGTTGGTGAGCCACTGATAGGTGATAGCTCCCGTGCCATCCACGGCATTGCCATAAAAGGAAACACTGCCCTCTTCATCCCTCGTCGCATCAGCGGGTTGGGGGACGAATCGGAAAGCGCCCGGCGCGAGAGGAATGAGTTGCAGGCCGTTCATGAAGCCGCGGAAAGACTCGGAGCGGCAATCAATGGTGATGGTGCCGTTGATCGGAGAAATTTCATCGAACTGAGCGTAGTTACAAACGTCGCGAGCAGCAGGGTTGGTGCTAGTGCCCCGGCGAAAAACAGGATTGGCGATATAGTCATCCCTGCTTTCTTGAACGATATGCAAAGTGGTGCTGGTATCACCATTAATCGTATAAGCACTGTCTTGTCGGCCACCGACGTTGTAGAGAAGCACTTTGTAAGCACCATTCGGAACGTTGTTCAGGAAAAGCGGGCGGAAATGGCCGTCGTTGGAAAGCCCGAGATAGCCATTGAACATCTTGGCGTTGGGATCGCCCAAGCCGGTGTTACTGCCCCATTGCTCGTCGGCAGCGTACTGAATCGTCACCGTAGTGGCCGCGCCATTTGAATCGTTCAGAATGGCATTGTTGACGACATTGCCGGCGAGGTTGTTCCAATTGGGCAGCGGCACCACGCCCGCCACATCGGTCGCAAGCAACGGGGTGGGCGCTGGCGTGGCCCCGTCGTTACAACAACCCACGAAGTTAACGGAAATGGTGGGAAGCGCGCCGAAAGCCGCCACGATGAAGAGACAGTTGACGAGCGCAACGGCAGCAAGCTTGCCGAAAATATTTGCCCTGCGAAGGAGTTGATTTTTCATAAATTTATTTTGGAAGCCAACCGCCGATGATCGATTGCCTACGCCGCCCGTCAGATTCGTTAGAGCCGTCGTGTTGTGCGTTGATGGAAAAAATGCCACACTTTTCCAGGGAAAAGGCAGAAACCATCACAATACAATTTTTTGGCTGCATCCGACGCTTGGGTTTAGTCAGGGCAGGTAACAACTCCTTGGCTCGCCCGTCAAATGTTTTGTGGCGAAAGCGAATTTTTCCAGCGACCCATCCTTGCCCTTTACCACGATGAAGCAAATCGGACACGGAGGGCGGAAAATGTTTTGATTCACTTCCCTGGCTCCGGCCTGACTCCTTGAGGCGGCTGACTGCGTAAAAGAATCTCCAGCATCTCGCGCGCTTCCTGATTGGTGGGGCTGAGTTGGAGGGCGCGTTGCATCTGTTCAATGGCTTCCGGCACCCGGCGCAACCTGCCCAAGGCCTGGCCCCAGCGGATGTAGGCATAGGTCAAATCCGGTTTGAAGCGCGTCGCATTCTGGAACGCCTCGATGGCGTGCTCCGAATCGCGCTGGTTAACCAGACACAGCCCCAGGTTGAACCACGCTTCGGCCAGCCTGGGATTGATCCGGAGGGCTTCACGATAACTGGCCTCGGCGTCTGAATACCGCGTCTGCGCGAACAAGGCGCTGCCCAGTTCCGTGTGCGCCGCGACTGAGTCGGGATCGAGTTGCGCGGCCCGACGCAGGGCGCGCTCGGCACCGACAGAGTCACCGACTTGGCGCAGGGCCTTTCCGAAAACCAGCCAGGCCTGCGGGCGATCCGGATACTGCGCGACGGCCTGCTGCATCAGCGCGACGGCGTTGGTGACGTAACCCTGCGCGAGCCAGTTCTCGGCATGGTCCGCCATGGCGGTGAGACCAGTTCGAAGCTGGTTGATCTCAACCAAGAACGGGTCCGGCCACACATGGGTTTCGGGCAACTGTCCGGCCCGGCGAAATGCCGCCTCGGCTGCCAACTGATCGCCGGCCCGTTGCTCGACCGCGCCGAGCAAGGTGTAGGCCGCCTTGACGTCAGGCGCGAACTGAATGGACTGCTTCAAATAATCCCGAGCCGCACCCGGTTGATTTCGGGCAACGGCCAGCCGCGCCAGACACAGCAAGGCCCGGGGATTGGACGGCTCGCGTTGGAACACAGGCCCGATGGCCGCCTGCGCCTCATCGAGACGGCCTCGCTCGATCAGCAATTCCGCCAGACGCAGAGGGGGTGCGGGCAAATCACCGCACAGTTTGGCGGCGCGTCGTAAACTGGGCAGCGCCGCCTCGGGATCGTCTCCCGACCGCGCCAACCCGCGCAAGTACGGCCAGCGCGGTTCGCCTGGCTCCAGCCGTTCAGCCTGCGCGAAACACAAGTCTGCTTCCGGAAGAATATCGTGAATGCTCAGCACCATTGCCAACCGCCCCCAGGCCCGTCCCGACCGCGGCGAATCCCTGACGGCCGTGCGCGCTTCTTCGATGGCCTTGATGATGGCAGAGTCGGAGCCGGACAGTTTGATTTCCGGGGGAGCAGGCGGGGCATTCTGTCGCCAGAGGTAAACACCGCCACCGGCCAACGCCAACACACAGAGTGCAATTAGGAAAAGGCGGCGGCTCTTGCGGCGAACCGGTGTTTTCTTACGAGCGTCTGGCGAATTTTGCTTGGTTCGATTCCTGGCCACGATGAATTTTAATCGATCAGTTTACCCTGGCCGCGGCGCAACACGATGAGTTGGTCCGCCGCGACGCCAGAAAAAGATTCCTGCTTCCCATCCGGCCACAACACGGTCATCGCTTCCACCCGCGAAGCCTGGCCCAATCCAAAGTGCGCGCGCGGGTCGTTGCTGCAGGCGTAACTATATCCCGGATTGATCCACGCCACCTGCCGCCGTCCGCCCGCTTGGACGCTGACCTCCGCGCCGTAAGCGTCCCGGCCGCCCAACGCTGGATCAATCGCGCGCACCATCAGCCAGTGACCGCGCTGCGGTGCGACATTGCGATAAAGCCGCGCCGGAGCAGCCACCGCCGTCACCAGCAAATCCATCGCGCCATCGCCATCAATGTCGCCGCAAGCCAGACCGCGGCCGACGACGGGGGTTCCGCAGAAGGGTAGGTTCTCCGGCGAGACATCGCGAAAGGTGCCGTGTCCGGTGTTGGCAAACAACTGGCAGCGATCACCATAAGCACTCCAGTGCGGACCCAATTCCGGGATGATCTGCTGCGCCATCCCGCCGGTTTGATTTCCCCGCCGCACCCGTCCATTCACGATGGCCAGATCAGCGAACCCGTCCTGATCGAAGTCGGCGAAGACCGTGCCAAACCCGGTGCCCCGCCAGGCGGTGTTGACCAATCCCGCGGCCGCCGTGCTTTCCTGGAACAACCCGCGCGGGCCTTGTCTCCACAACGCGTTGTTCTCCTCGGTCAGATGGGTGATGAAGATGTCGAGCAAACCGTCGCCGTCCACATCTCCGCTGGCGATGCCCATGTTGGCATCAGCGCCGCCCATCGCGTTGTAAGCGATGCCGCGCCGCCCGGCCTCGTTGCGAAACGTGCCGTCGTGCTGATTGATCCAAAGCACATTCGGCTTCGCGTCGTTGGCGACCAAAATGTCGGGCCACCGATCCCCGTCGAAGTCGGCGCAAACCACGCCCAGGCCCGGGCCGGGCAGATCGCCCAAACCGGATTTGATGGTCACGTCTTCAAAACGAACCGCGCCGTTGGTCGCAGAAGCGACGCGGCCCAAATTGTGAAAGAGTCGCGACACCGTGCCGGGCCGCGAATTGGGACCGCAGTACTCCGGCTGGCCGGCGCGGTCGAAACACTTTTGTGATTCGAGATAATCGATGTAGTTGACGACCACGAGATCCAGCCAGCCATCACGATCGTAATCGAAGAACGCTGCGGACGTGGCCCATTGTGGATTGTCCAAGCCCGCTGATTTTGTGACGTCGAGGAAGCGGGCACCGCCCTGATTCAGAAACAATCGCACGCCGCCGTACTCGGTCACCAGCACGTCCGGCCAGCCGTCGTTGTTGATGTCGCCAATGGCCACGCCCATGCCGTAGCCCGCCACGTCCAATCCCGAACCGGCGCTCACGTCAGAAAATTTTCCGTCCGCACCCTGATGGAACAGCCGGTTCCCGGCGGCTGATTTCGGACCGCCGTTCTGAATGAGATAAATATCCAGCCGCCCATCGTTGTCGTAATCAAACAAGGCCGCGCCCGAGCCGACCGTTTCCGGCATGAAGAAGCGACCCAACGTGCCGACGTCGTGGGTGAAGTTGATGCCAGATTTCGCCGTGACATCTTCAAACCAGACGGGCATGGCGGCCTTATTCTCCATCTTCGACTCGCGGCATCCCGGGCCGTAGAGAGCGATGAGGAGGAACAAAACAATTCTCCACGCAGACGAAAACCCTGGCCGCCATGAGAGGCGAAAAGCCTTGTGAGAGTAAAATTCTCGGATGCGGCTCAGCTTCATGGCTTGGGTGCGGGCACGGTGATCTCCCGGGCGCCGGCAGGGATTTCCGTCGTTGTGGATTGGCCCCCCGGCCAGCGGACCACGATGTGCGTGGCGCGCTCCAGCCCCCCCATGATCTGAACCGCGCTGTCCTGCGACCAGTAGCCAGAGCCGGCGTGAATTTCCCGAGCCGGACCCAAGCGGTCGCCAAACTTGAGGCGCAAGGTGGCTCCGACGCCCGTTGGGTTACCGTCCGGTCCCTCCAGTCGAATGCGCAAACCAGGTTTAGCCGTGACGTTTCTGAAGAGCCGAGTCTGCGCGCCATTCTGGGTCACGACCAGATCCACGCGCCCGTCTTCATCGAAGTCACCCAACGCCGCACTGCGTTGCTCCCCGTAAACTTTGATGCCCGATTCCTGCCCAGAGAGCGCGCGCAATTTGCCCGAGCCGTCTCCACGCAGCCAGAGACCCCGTCCGGCGTCGAGCCGCGGCATCTCCGGCCGCGTCGCGAAAAAGTTCTGGCTCAGAAAAATGTCCTCGTGACCATCACCATCCGCGTCCGCGACGTTCACCGAGAACACCGGCGCGACCTGAGCCTCGGAGGGCAATTCCACCGCTTCAAACTTGGATCCGCGATTGAAAAAGATCATCGAAGCCAGGGTATTGGCGCGCAGTTCGCGCGCCCGCGATGGTGGGAAACCAATGACGTCCACCACGCTGGCTTCGCTGTAAATCTTGTGGCTCGCAAAGCGCGCCCGCAGAAACGGCATGGCCTCGGCGAGTGAGTTAAGCATCCGCACCGGGGCCACGACGCCCGTGGCCGGGTCGGTTTCCGCTTCAATTAAATCCATCGCTCCACTTCCGCTGAGGTCGCCGTAGAAAATCCGGGCCGGACGTTCCGCGGAAACCTGCCAGGCGGTGTTCAAACCCCAGTTGCCCGCGATGATGTCCAATTTACCATCCCCATCGATGTCACCCGTCGTGACGCCGTTCCACCAGCCGGTGAATTGACTCAAACCCAACGCCTCCGTCTCCTCCCGCAGCGTGCCCGCCGTGTTTTTGAAAACCCGGACCGGAGCCCACTGACAGGCGAGGATGAGTTCGGGAAATCCATCCCCATCCAAGTCGCTCCAAACTGCGCCGCTGACCATGCCGACATTTTCCAGCACGCGGGAATTTTTCGCATCGATCTGCAAACGCTTTCCATCGTGGCGATAAACACCCGACGACGACGCTTCCGGAAAACGACCGGCCAGGACGCGCCCGCCTAAAAAGACTTCCAGATTTTTGTCGCCATCAATGTCCGCGACCGCGAGCGGGCCGGTGCTGGAGACGGTCGCTGGCAGACCTTCGCTGGTCTTGATCCCGGCCACGGTCACGTTGACCTGCATCACCGCCGGATGGTTTGTGGCCTCATACGCCGCCACTCCGACGAGCAGCGCGCGCTGTCCCGGTGCCGGTGTCCAGCCAATGATGCCCGCAGCATCGTCCGCCAAGCGAAGCCCCGCCGGAGAAACTCCTGAGACAAACCCACCTTTGCCGTCGTTTTGATAAATGGCCACGACCCCGCCCCGGCTGCCGCCCACGATCAAGTCATCGCGCCCATCGCCCGTGAAATCGTACCACGCCACCGCCGGGCCGAGCTGGCTTAACTTAAAGGGCAACAGTGGCTGGCGCGCGTAGTCATCGAAGGATTCTTCGACGTGAAGGTGGCCAATCAACGCACTGACGTCCTTAAACATGGGCGCGACTTCAGCGCGCTTTTCACTCTTCACCACGCCCGCCATTGATTCATCAATTTCGTAGAGGCGATTCGCGGCTGCGCCTCCCACCCGACTGAACCGGCCGTTGCGCCAGTTCACCTCGATGATCATGTTGCTCGCCGATTTTCCGGCGGCGAAGACCAGCATCGGATCGGAGCCGGACATGTAACGGCCGCCGCTGACCACTTCCTGGCTTTGCATGGGCACCGCGCCGCCGAGCAGGGTGATTTTCGCACCGATGCCCTGCGTATTCGGAGCCAGTCCCTTCAAGCGAACCGCCACGCGGGCCGCGCTCGTCGTATTGCGATAAATTCCCGCCGGCGCACCGAGATTATTCACCACCATGTCGAGATCGCCGTCGCCATCCAGATCCGCCACCGCGACGCCGTGATGCACGCCGGGCGTGTTCAAGCCCCAGTCCGCCGTGACCTCGCTGAAGCGATACTGGCCACGGTTCCGGAACGCGACGATGGGAGTATCGAGCCGGGGATAGTGACGGCCGTTGAGCATTTTCTGGGTGATGAACGCTTCATGGGCCGTCATCATTTTGCCTTGGAATTCGACCAGCCCGGTGCCCTTGGGACGGGGCGATTCATTGGCCTGAATGGCGGCGGCGGCATCCAAATCCTGCACGTCCTTGGCGTGACCAGTGGTGATGAGCACGTCTTCGTAGCCATCGAGATCGACATCGAGAAACACCGGTTGCCAGGCCCATTCGGCAGCAGACAGTCCCGCGAAATCCGAGACGTCCGCAAAAGTTCCGTCGCCGCGATTTTTCATCAACGTGTTCCGCATGATTTGCGGGCGGTCGTCGATGGCACCAATCATGGAAGACACCGGGCTTTGCGCGAGAGCCTGCCGTTTGCGCAGCCGGTGATCGCGGCTCAACATGTCCACCACGAAAAAATCCATGTGACCCGAGCGATTTAAGTCTGCGAAATCCACGCCCATGGAACTAGCGCTGGTGTGACGGACGGCGAGTTTGTCGATGGCGCGAAAATGTCCCCGGCCGTCGTTGATCCAAATCCGATCCGGGGTCCAGTAGTCGTTGCACACGTACAAGTCGGGCAAGCCATCCCCGTTCATGTCGCGGAAGGTCGCCGTCAGTCCCCAATCCCGCGGCGCCTCGGCCAAGGGTTTTCCTCCCTCGTCCAAAAATGCGCCGTTCGTCCATGAGACCGCGGTGAAGCGTCCCTGGCCGTCGTTGAGATAAAGCGCGTCCGGTTCGCCATACTCCATCACCTGACCGTTCACCACCACGAGCCGGTCTTTCAACGACGGAGGAATCATCAACTGTCCGCGCAGCATTTGAATATCCACCTGCCCACGATCCCGAATGTCGTCCGTGCGGTTGTTGCACACGTATAAATCCAGCGTGCCATTCCCATCTACGTCCGCGAGTGCGACGGTGACGCTGCCGTATTTGCTGCCCAGGCCAGCGAAAGCCGTGGCCTCGGCGAATTTTCCCCGGCCATCGTTCGTAAAACAAAGCACCCCGCTGCCGGTGGTGGTCATCAGCAGGTCGAGCCAACGGTCACCGTTCACGTCGGCAAAAACGGCACCGCGATAATTTTGGTTTGTGGCGACGAGGCCAGAGCCTTCGGTCACGTCTTGGAATTTCCATTGGCCCAGATTTTTGTAGAGCGCGTTGCGGCCTTGCAGGCTGCCAAAAAAGAGATCGGGCCAACCATCGTTATCAAAGTCGCCCACGGCCACGCCGGAGCCGTTGAACAGGACGCGATTGGACGCGCCCTTCCATTCGTCGAGTTGGTTCGTGAAAAAAATTCCGGTCTGTCCGGGGGGCAGCAGCGTGAAGCCAGCCTTGCCGCCGGGCGGCGGCTCCAATTCTGCCCACCTCAAACCTTGCTCCGTGTGCCATGCCGGATCTTTTCCCAGTGCGGGTTGGATGGCCACGAGTCCCGCCGCCACGGAGACGAGACCGGTCAGCAACTTTTTTGGACAAAACATTGAGATACAGAAGTTGAGCGCGTGTTGTGCCTGCGTTCAAGCCCTCGGTCTTTGAGCGCCCAAAGCTTTGGCCCAGGATCAAAGCCCAGCAACCCCTCCCGCGTTACTGGGGCTTTCCGCCGCCGCTCCACGACACCGTGATGTCTCGGGCGTCCGCCCGAACGTTCAAATTGGTGACTCCGCCACCCGGCCAGCGAACCGAAAGCTGAGTCGCCGGAGTCGGCGAACACATCACTTGCACGGCGCTGTTTTGGGACCAATAGCCGGAGCCAGCTTGGACTTCGCGCGCCGGGCCTGATCCAATCCGCAGCACCGCGCCGATGGCTTGGGGATTGGCCGGTGGACCCGCGAGCCGGATGCGCACTCCAGGCTTGGCGGCGAGATTGTGAAACAGCTTGGCTGGGCGCGCGTTTTGTCCGACCAACAAATCAACGCGCCCGTCGCCATCGTAATCCGCCAGCGCCGCGCCGCGTTGCTCGCCGAAAATCTGCACTCCGCTTTCGGCCGCGCTGACGGGAGAAAAATTCCCGTGACCATCGCCGCGCAACCACAACCCGACTCCGGCGTCCTGACGCGGCACCTCGACGGCCACCGCGAAGAAATTCTGGGCGAGAAAAATGTCCTCGAATCCATCGCCATCAAAATCGCCCACGCATAAGCCGAAGGCGGGTGCAAACTGCGCGACCATGGGCAGCGGGCGAACCACAAAACCCGTGCCGCGATTCAAAAACACCGTGCTCTCCAGCCAGGCCGCTTCGAGGGACTTGGCCTCTTTGAACCGCGCGCCAAGAATCTGCTCCACACCCGCCTGTCCGAAAGCCTGATGCGTCGGAAAACTCGCGCGTAAAAACGGCAGCCACCTGGCCAGCACGTCCAGCCGTTGCGACGGAACAAATTTTTTCAGGCTCAACTCATAGTGGGCTTCCAACACCGTGGTCGTGCCGTCACCACCGATATCGCCGTAATAAATCCGATGTGGCTCAACGCGGCCGGATTCGTAGCGGGTGTTGCGGCCCCAGTTCGAGGCCACGATGTCCAGGCGTCCGTCACCGTCGAAATCACCCGTCGCGACGCCGTTCCACCAACCCGTCAGTTGGTTGAGAGTGGAGAGTTGAGAGTTGAGCGCAACGCCCGTGGTGCTTGGGTTCCAAGGCGTGAACTTGCCCTGCTCGTTGCGGAAAATTTTCAGCGGCCCCCACTCGCAGGCCAGGATGAGGTCGGGCTGGCCATCGCCGTCGAGATCGCTGAACACCGCGCCGCTGACGAGGCCGACGTTGGCCAAAGTCTTCGTGTTCACCGCGTCGAGTTCCCAGCGCGCGCCGGCGTTGCGAAAGAAAGCGCTCGACGCAGGCGCAGGAAATTTCCCCCCGATGACTCGTCCGCCGACGAACAAATCCAGATCGCCGTCGCTATCGATGTCCGCGAGCGCCAGCGGGCCGGTGCTCGACTCGAAGCCGGGCAGCCGGTTGACCGTCATCTTTGCCTTCAAATCGTATTCACGCACGCAACTGCCGTCCGTGGTGCCATCTTCGTAATTCGCCGAACCGGTCAGGAGCGTCATCTGGCCCGGGGCCTTCGGCCAACTGAGCACGGTCGTTTGATCGCGCAGCACGGGCTGGTTGAACGGCGGCTGGTTCAACGGCTGGAATCCGCCGCGCCCGTCGTTGCGAAACGCGGTGAGCGTGCCGCCCTTGCCGCTCGCAATCACGATGTCGTCGAGGCCATCGCCATCCACGTCGGCCCAACTCACGCCCGGCCCAAGCTGGCTCAACTTCTTCGGCAGCAACGGTTGGCGCGCGTAGTCATCGAACGGCTCCTCAGCGTGCGTGTGATTCAGCAGCGCGCTTACGTCCCGGAAGAAAGGCTGATGCGGCGGTTTCTCTCCGTTTAGGGGAGAGGGAGAGGGCGCGGCGGACGGCTCGACGATTTCATAAAGCTGATTTGCCTTCCCGCCGTTCACTACGCTGCGCCGGCCACCGCGCCAGTTGACTTCGATGGTCAATGAATTCGTCGCGCTGCCCGCGGCGAAAACTCGCATCGCCTGATCCGAGGCCAGATAACGTCCGCCCGCGATCATTTCCTGCTGCTGTGTCACGGGGCCGCCAGAGACTTTGATTTTCGCGCCGATGCCCGCCGTGTTTGGCGCGCGGCCTTTCAATTTCACCGCGACGCGCGGTGCGCTGCTGTTGTTGCGCAGGAGGGTGGGCGGGTCGTTGAAGTTGTTGATGACTACGTCGAGGTCGCCGTCGTTGTCCAGATCGGCGAGCAAGAGCCCGTGGGACACGCCGTTGAAATCAAATCCCCACTGCTGGCCCACTTCCTTGAAGGTGAGGTCGCGGTTGTTGCGGAAGGCGACATTCGGCGTGACGAGGCGGGGAAACATTCTGCGCACCGCGAACGTTTCCTCGGCCGATTTCAATCCTCCCGCCGCGCGCATCGCCTTGATCCGATCCAGGACATCCATCCCGCGTGCATCGCGCTCGTGACCGTTGGTCACCAGCACATCCTCCCAGCCGTCGAGATCAACGTCGAGAAACGCCGGGCACCACGACCATTCTGAGGC